>JABXIW010000253.1 GCA_013372875.1 Gammaproteobacteria bacterium
GAGCTACCAGGCTGCTCCACCCCGCATCGACGAGAACGCATTATACTCATTTATTAATGCCTGACAAGGGTTTTTGCTTTTAAATATACTGGAATGCTTTTTGACAGAATTCCATCAATTGGGTGGGGAATAAGCCTAGCGCGATTACTGCAATACTGGTGATGCCTAAGCCAAGACGCAGGCTGCGTTCCGCGCGGATACGGTTTTCAACTTCGGCTTTGTCGAAGAAAATCACTTTCACCACTTTAAGGTAATAGAACAAACCGATGATCGACATAAAGGCGGCAATCAATGCCAACCAAATCAAGCCATCGACATTGAGCACGGCTTTGATCACTTCTAACTTTGCCCAAAAACCTACAAATGGCGGCAGCCCCGCCATAGATAGGAATAAGAAGCTAACCAACAAGCCCGCCCAAGGGTTTCTTTGGCCTAAACCTTTTAGATCGCTAATCTTTTTAATTTCCTGTTGCCCTTTTGCCATATAGATCAAGGCACCAAAAGCACCAAGCGTAGTGATAGCGTAGGTCAAAATATAGAACAACGAAGCACTATAACCTTGGGTATTGCCTGCAATTAAACCTAACAAGAAATAGCCAATATGGGCTATGGCCGAATAAGCCAATAGTCGTTTGATGTTGGTTTGTGCCAATGCCACCAAGTTACCCACCAACATCGACAAAACTGCCAGAATAATCAATAGGCTTTGCCAATCGACTAGCGCGCCCGCGAAACCAAAAACCAATATTCGAATGGCCAAACCAAAGGCTGCCACTTTTGGTGCTGATGCTAAAAATACGGTTACTGCGGTTGGCGCGCCATGATAAACATCGGGTACCCACATTTGGAATGGCACAGCGCCGAATTTAAAAGCTAAGCCAGTCACAATAAAGACCAAAGCAAAGCGCAAAGTTAGACTAGCGTCATTATCATTTAAGTGCGCCGCTATATCGGCAAGGTGGATTTGACCCGTAACCCCATACACAAAAGAGATACCGTAGAGAATAAAGCCGCTAGCAATCGCACCCATCACAAAATATTTTACGGCGGCTTCGGCGCTTAATTTATCTCGACGGTTCATAGCCACAAGTGCATACAAACACAAAGACATGAGTTCTAGACCCAAATACAAACTCAGCAAGCTCGAGCCACTGACTAACAGCATCATTCCAAGCACTGCAAACAAATGCAGCAGGTAATATTCACCACGTAAAATACGCCGTTGCAAAATATAGGGGCGCGCAAACATCAAGGCTACAGCAGTGAGCACGACCACCGATATTTTCAAAGTGGCGGACAAGGGATCATGGATAAAATGACGGTGATACAAGAAATCTTGGCTACTCGGGAATTGGAATAGAATGATGATGCCTGTCACCAGTAAAATAAACTGGGCTAGGTTGTAGCTAAGTTTTCTATCGATATCCACTGAGAATACATCGATAATTAATAATGTAGAGGCTGCCGTTAATAAAAATAATTCTGGCAGCAAGGGCCAAAAATCATGGCTAATACCATTGATCACTTGAGCAGAAGCAAAAATCGTTTCCATTAAGGCGCTACCTCAAGTTTAGATTGGCTTAGTTGTAATAATGTTTCTATGGATGGCTGCATCATTTCTATCAGTGGTTGTGGATAAACGCCCAAAGCCAAAATCAAAATGGCTAAACTCATTAAAATAAACTTTTCTCGGCTATTCACATCTTCCAAACGCTCAATAGTGTCATTCAAAGGCTTACCAAAAATCACTCGCTTGTATAACCATAAGCTATAAGCTGCCCCTAGTACCAAGGTAGTCCCAGCCACTAAGGCAATCCTCCAGTCCGCTTGGAAAGAGGATAAAATTACAAAGAATTCACCAATAAAGCCTGATGTGCCGGGTAGTCCTGCATTGGCTAATACAAACAACATCATCAAAGCGCCAAAAATCGGCATGCTATTGATCACGCCACCATAATCGGCAATATCTCGGCTATGCACCCGATCGTACAAAACCCCAATCGAGAAGAATAAAGCGCCCGAAATCAAACCATGAGAAATCATCTGGATCATGGCACCTTGCAAGGCCATAGAGCTGACATCGACGCTGGATAAACTAAATATGATAAAAGTGCCTAAGGTAACGAAGCCCATATGAGCAATGGATGAATAGGCAATCAATTTTTTCATGTCTTGCTGCGCCAAAGCTACAAAACCAATATAGGCGACAGCGATTAGCGAAAAAGCTATCAACAGCCAGGCATACTCACTGGCCGCATCAGGCGTGATCGGCAGTGCAAAGCGTAAAAAGCCATAGCCACCCATTTTCAACATAATGGCCGCTAAGATCACCGAACCACCAGTGGGGGCTTCGACGTGCGCATCAGGTAACCAAGTATGCACTGGCACCATCGGAATTTTCACCGCAAAAGCAGCGACGAAAGCAACAAAGATCCAAGTTTGCTCGACTAAACTCAAAGATAATTTCTGCAAGTCGGCAATAGCAAATGAGCCCGCTTTTGTGCCCATATAGATCAGTCCGACCAACATAAATATTGAGCCGAAGAAGGTGAATAAGAAAAACTTGATGGTGGCATAAATTCGATTCGGTCCGCCCCAAACCCCAATCATTAAGAACATTGGAATTAAGGTAGCTTCCCAGAACACATAGAATAAGATTGCATCTTGCGCCATAAAGACGCCATTCATTAAACCTGTTAAGACTAATGCGGCGGAAAAATATTGAGCGCGACGAAACTTGATACTACCGATCGCGCCAATCACAACCAACAAATTAATAAATCCTGTCAGCACTATTAATGGCACAGCAATACCATCAACGCCAAGTGCATAATTAATGTTGAGCGATGGAATCCATTGCGCAAACTCTGCTAATTCCATTTGCCCCGAGGCGCCGCTGAATAAGTAGAGCAACAAGCCGCACAATAATAAAATCACAATAGAGACCGTGATGCTGATCCTTTGACTCCAAGCCAGCAATTTATCGCCAGGTCCAAACAAGACTAAGAAGCCACCAATTAATGGCAACCAAATTAATAAACTTAATATTGGTATTTGCGTTAACATCTTTTGCTTGTCTCTATATTATTAATAGTTTTAACTTCTCAAATATAAGTAACCTAACAACGCAACCAAGCCAATCAACATGACCAGTGCATAGTGGTATAAATAACCCGTTTGTAATTTTCTTGCTTTATTTGCGAGCTTAGCGACCCCACGCGCACTGCCATTGACAAGGCCATCATCAATCACCGCTTTATCGCCATAGCGCCACAAAAACCGACCCAACCCTAATGAACCCTTTGCAAACACTTTTTGATTAAATTCATCAAAGTAATATTTATTCTCGAGTAACTTTTTAATCGGCATCAGCATTTTCCCCAATAGTTTCGCCAATTGAGGTTTATAAGCAAACAATACCCAAGCAGCAACAGCACCTGCAGCTAGTAACCAAAAGACGGGGGTAACAAAGCCATGCAAAGCAAAAGCCCAGGCATTACTAAAAACGTCTTTAAGCTCAGTCAATGTGTCGTGCTCTGCCAACACCATAATGGCATCATTAAAATAGCCGCCAATTAACATCGGTTCAGCGGTGATCCAGCCGATAGCCAATGATGGAATGGCCAATAGCAGTAATGGATAAGTAATAACTTTTGGTGATTCGTGTAAGTGACTTGCCGTATCCTCGTCCATGCGCGGCTGACCATGGAACACCAACAATAGCATTCTGACGCTGTAAAGTGCAGTAACCGCCACCCCTGCCATTACAGCAAAATAGGCAAAGTTACTGCCCCAACCATCGGATGCAGCTACCGCCATAATAATGGCGTCTTTAGAATAGAAGCCGGCAAAAAATGGTGTACCGATTAAGGCCAAAGTGCCAATAACTGAAGTCCAGTAGGTGATCGGCATATATTTTTTAAGTCCGCCCATTTTGCGTAAATCTTGCTCATGATGCATGGCGACTATGACTGAGCCTGCCGCTAAAAACAGCAAAGCCTTGAAGAAAGCGTGCGTAAACAAATGGAACACAGCTGCTGAATAAGCAGATACGCCAAGCGCTACCACCATGTAACCCAGTTGGGACAGAGTGGAATAGGCTACTATTCGCTTAATATCATTTTGTACTATGCCAATTAAGCCCATAAATAAAGCAGTAATAGCTCCAATCAATGTGACCATCGCCAGTGCAGTTTCTGAAAATTCGAATAATGGTGACATCCGCGCAACCATAAAGACGCCCGCGGTCACCATAGTAGCAGCATGGATCAAAGCGGAAATGGGCGTTGGACCTTCCATTGAATCGGGCAACCAAACGTGCAGAGGCACTTGGGCCGATTTACCCATAGCTCCAATAAATAAGCAGATGCAAATAAAGCTAATAGCCGACCATTCAATGCCAGACCATGGCGAAAAAGTTTTCTCTAAACCGACGGCGGCCAACGCTGAAACTTCACCATTCGTCAGAGCTCCCTGCGCTGACTCCTGCAGGTTTTTTGCCTGCTGCATTTTTTCGAATACTGGCGCGTAATCAAGACTGCCAAACAAATACAGGATCCCGCCAATACCCAATAAGAAACCAAAATCGCCCACACGGTTAACCAAGAAGGCTTTCATATTGGCAAAAATAGCGGTTTCTTTTTTAAACCAGAAACCAATCAATAGGTAGGATACTACGCCAACCGCTTCCCAACCGAAGAATAACTGCAAAAAGTTATTCGACATCACTAGCATTAACATCGAGAAGGTAAACAAGGAAATGTAGCTAAAAAAACGTTGGTAGCCGTCATCATCATGCATATAACCAATTGAATAGATATGCACCATCAAGCTAACAAAAGTGACCACCACGATCATCATGGCGGTCAAGCTATCCATTAAAAAGCCCACTTGGATATTGATATTGGCAAAAGATGCCCAGTGATAGAGGGTTTGATTGAGTGGCTCAGCGCTGCCATAAAAATAACTCAGGAATATTTTCATGGACAATAAAAATGAAATAGCCACTAAACCAATGGTGATTCTATGAGTCCAGACCCGCCCTAGTTTTTTACCAAATAAACCAGCTAAAATTGCCCCCAACAAAGGCGCAAACGCAAGAATGATTAGCTGATTAAAAATAGCCATTAACCTTTAAGCCCTTCTAAGTTAGCCACATCAATATTACGATGAGTTCTAAATAACACCACCAATATCGCCAAGCCAATTGCAGCTTCAGCCGCTGCAACAGTTAAGATAAAGAAGACGAAGATTTGCCCAATGGCATCATCCAAATAGCGAGAGAAAGCAATAAAGTTGGTGTTAACCGCTAACAACATCAACTCAATGCACATCAACAAAGTGATGACATTTTTGCGGTTGATCACGATGCCAATCACGCTTATTGAGAACAAGATGGCGCTGACCACTAAGTAATGGGTTAAACTCATGCCTCATCTCCTGTTTCTTTGCCTTCCGATTTCATCGACACAATTTTTAAGCGCTCTTCTTTTAAAACTCGATGCTGCTCACGAACCGACTGACCTTTTCGCTCACGGCGACCTCGGAAAGTTAAACTGATAGCCGCAATAATCGCCACCAATAAAATCACGCCAGCGATTTCAAAGGGATAAAAATATTCGCCATAAAGCAACAAGCCCAATTCTTCCACATTGGAATAACCTTGCTCGTGCTTCGCAGGTTCTGGAATTTTATCTAGACCGAACACTTCAAAACGAATGACCCAGTAAATGGCACTAAAAAGCGCTGCTCCGACTAATACTCCAAGTGGTAGATGTTTAGCGAAACCTTGCCTAAGTGCAGCAAAATCCACATCCAGCATCATCACCACAAACAAGAACAAGACCATGACCGCGCCGACATAAACTAATACCAAGGTAATAGCCAAAAATTCCGCTTCAAGTAATAACCATAAAGCAGCGGCTGAGAAAAAGGTTAACACTAAGCATAAAACCGCTTGCACCGAATTTTTGACGGAAATAACGCCTATCGCCGCAATAATGGTTATTGCCGAGAAAAAATAAAATACAATGGTCTCAATATTCATTGTTGCTCTATTTACCTATAAGGCGCATCTTCAGTTTTGTCTTGAGCAATCATCACTTCATAGCGATCGCCAATCGCTAACAATTGCTCTTTGGTTAAAATATTATCGCCGCGCTTTTCGAAGTGATAATCAAAAATTCGCGTCTCAACAATTGAATCTACTGGGCAAGACTCTTCACAGAAACCGCAATAGATGCACTTAAACATATCAATTTCGTACTTAGTCGTACGACGGGTGCCATCGGATTCTCGTGGCCCCGCTTCAATGGTAATGGCCGCTGCTGGGCAAACCGCTTCACACAACTTACAAGCAATGCAGCGCTCTTCCCCATTGGGATAACGGCGCAAGGCATGCAAACCTCGAAAACGTGGCGACTGCGGCGTTTGCTCTTCTGGGAACTGCACTGTCACTTTGCGCTTGAATAAATGGCGCCAAGTTAACCATAGACCCGCTCGCAACTCGGTTAAAAAATAGGTCTTAAAGTAATGCCTCCACTTGTTCATGAAGCACCACCTAGTGCAGTTTGCACCGCTACTGCGCCGCGACCATCAAACCACCAGCCCCATTCAAATTTGATCCAGAAAGTCAGAACGATCAGCCACACGACAGTCACGGGAATAAAGACCTTCCAACCTAAGCGCATGATTTGATCGTAGCGGTAGCGCGGGAAAGTGGCACGCAGCCAGATCATCATAAATAAGAACCAAGCTGCTTTAAGTAATAGCCAAATAGTACCTGGAATCCAATCGGTGGCTACTTCTAAATACGGGATGCCTTGGAATGGGTTGAGCCAACCGCCAAAGAAAAATAGTGCGGTTAGAATCGAAATCAAAATCATGTTGGCATATTCCGCCAAGAAGAATAAAGCAAAGGCCATGCCCGCATATTCCACATGGAAGCCCGCCACGATCTCAGATTCACCCTCAGGCAAATCAAAAGGTGCGCGATTGGTTTCGGCAACTCCTGAGATCCAGTAAATCACTAAAATGGGTAACAAGGGGATCCAGAACCAATGCAAAGCACTACCATTTTGCGCTTCAACGATTTGCCCCAGATTCATGCTACCACCCGCCATTAAAACAGCTACTAAGGCAAAGCCCATGGCAATTTCATAGGAAACGATTTGTGAAGCTGAACGCAAGGAACCGATTAAGGCATAACGGGAGTTGGAAGCCCAACCAGCAATGATGACGCCATAAACCGCAATCGAAGTCATGGCTAATAAATAAAGCAATCCTACGTTGGTATCAGCCAAGACTAACTCCGCATCAAAAGGCACAACAGCCCAAGCGGCAAACGAAGGTGCGATAAATAACACTGGCGCCAGTAAAAATAAAGTTTTATTAGCGCCCGATGGCACTATCACTTCTTTCATCAAGAGCTTGATAACGTCAGCAATCGGTTGCAACCAGCCTTTAGGACCGACTCGGTTCGGTCCCAAGCGCATTTGCATATAGCCAATCAACTTACGTTCAGCAAAGGTGGTATAGGCTACTGCTAGAATCAAAGGCACTAGAATCAGCAAAATTTTGCCGACAATCCATAACCCTTCAGTTAGCAGCTCAACAAATCCCATCAAAGTCCCCCAAGAATGTTATGGAATGGGCTTAGTTGCGGACGCTTGAGATCTTCCTCACCTTGCGCCATAGCCGTTTGTTGCAAGGCTGCTGCCCTACGCACATAACAATCGGATTGATAAATGTTGGCAGCTTCTGGACTGATTGAATTGCCTTGCAAAGACTCAGGGCAATTCCATTTGGATTTAACTTTATCGCCCACCGCGCCCATGCGGCCTTTAACCTCCTGCATCACATCTTGCGCTGATACATAATCAAAGTTCTTGAGCTGCAATAAATTACCCAATACCCGCAGTACTTTCCAAGCGGGTTTGGCCTGACCAGGCGCAGTAACCGAAGCGCTAAATTCTTGCCATAAACCATTGGCATTGACATAAGAGCCTGCAGATTCCAAATAACCCGCAATCGGCAAAATCACATCGGCGTATGCAAAGGCTTCATCATCGGCAAAGCTGGTCAAAGAGACCACAAACTCGGCCTGCTCCGCCATAGCCACCGCTTGTTCGGAAAGAACCGCATCTTTACCCAATTCAGTTTTTAATAGCAATAAGGCTTTTTTACCTTGCGACACCATTTGGGCAAAAGTTTCGCCACCCTCAGTTACATCGGCGCCTGCTGGACCACGATGCGGAATAGCGCCAGCCAAATAAGCTCCAGCACTATTAGCGCCATGAGATAAGAAGCCATAAGTAGAATTAGAAAGCATCGACACCACTTTAGCTAGTTGGCGTAAACTACTGGCTTGACCAAATTCCACCGCCGAAAAGCCCAAAATCACGCTGCTGTTTTCAGTGGCCAATAACATCTCGGCAACTTGCTTATGCTGATCGGTGACCTGCACCTCAGCTACTAATTCTTGTAAACCATCAAACTGTGCCAGTGCTTCTTGATTTTCAGTTTGCTGCGCTAAATATTTAGCTATCGCCGCTAATTCTTGCACCCAGACTTGTGGCTCGACAATCAACTCATGTTTCACTTTAAAGTTGTTGTAAATTTTACCCGCATTAATGGTCGCCACTTGACCATGGCGCGTGGCTTTACGAATACGAAGTGCCGCTAATGGTTGATCTTTTCGTAAGTTTGAACCCACCAACAAACAAGCGTCTAAATCTTCCAGCTGGGAAAGCTCAATGCCCAGTTGCGGATAAAGTGATTCATGCTGTTGGCCGCTAAAATCGGTTACTCTTAATCGATGATCCACATTATTGGAGCCCAAACCGCGAATAATTTTCTGCAATAAATACAACTCTTCGGTGGTGGCAATTGGGCTAGCAATACCAGCAATTTGTTCAGCACCTTGCGCTTCTTTAAGCAAATTCAGTTTACTCGCGGTACGCTCTAATGCGGTTTCCCAATCCGTCTCCACCCAGTCATCATTTTGCTTAATCATAGGGGCTAACAAGCGCTTGCCTTTAGTCAAAGCCTCATAAGCATAACGATCGCGATCGGAAAGCCAAACCTCATTAGTAGCTTCGTTTTCTTTAGGCGCAAGACGGATAATCTCATTGCGACGGGTATGAACGTGCAAGTTGCTACCGATGCAATCGTGTGGCGCAATCGAGTCGTACTGAGTCATTTCCCAAGCGCGCGCTTGATAACGCGACGGCTTGGCGGTTAAAGCGCCCACAGGACACAAATCAATAATATTTCCTGAAACTTCTGAATCTACTGACTTTTCGATAAAGGTGCTGATCTCAGTATGCTCACCTCGGCCGACCGCACCCATTTCACGAATGCCCGCCACCTCACGACCAAAACGTACGCAGCGAGTACAATGAATACAGCGAGTCATTTCAGTTTCAATTAAAGGGCCAATATCTTTATCTTCAACAACTCGTTTGCGTTCGGTAAAACGCGACACATCTTTGCCGCATTCCAAGGCAACATCTTGTAATTCACACTCACCACCCTGATCACAAATCGGACAATCCAGCGGATGGTTAATCAGCAAAAACTCCATCACCGATTTTTGCGCATCCTTGGCTGGAGCAGATTCGGTTTTAATGATCATGCCATCGGCCACAGGCGTCGCGCACGCTGGCAGCGGCTTTCTTTGCCCTTCCACTTCGACCAAACACATACGGCAATTGGCGGCGACCGATAATTTTTTGTGATAACAAAAACGTGGGATCTCAACGCCCATTGAGTCCGCCACTTCAATAATCATAGCACCTTGTTCGGCTTCTACTTTTTGACCATTGATTTCGATTGTTACCATTAAATTTCTCTTTGTTTAATATAGCTAACTAGCTTTTTTCACTTTATCGCTTTGTAATTCAGGGATTTTAGCTTCAAATTCGTGCCTAAAATGCTTCAAGAAACTCTGCACTGGCATCGCTGCCGCATCGCCCAAAGCGCAAATGGTTCTGCCCATAATATTACCGGCAATTTCATCCAGTTTATCTAAATCATCCGCACGACCATGACCTTCGGCAATGCGATGAATAACCCGCGACATCCAGCCAGTACCTTCGCGACATGGCGTGCATTGACCGCAAGATTCTTCATAATAAAAATGGGCTATGCGTGCTAAGACTTTGACCATGTCAGTATCTTCATCAAATACCATTACCGCACCAGAACCAAGCATCGAACCTGCCTTACCAATCGCATCATAGTCCATGGTCAAATCCATCATGGTCTTCGCAGGTAAAATAGGCGCGCTTGATCCACCAGGGATCACCGCTTTAAGTTTTTTGCCGTTTTTCATACCACCGGCCATTTCCAGCAACTCAGAAAAAGGCGTACCTAAACCAATTTCATAATTGCCAGGCTTATTCACATGACCCGAAACGGAAAAAATCTTAGTGCCACCATTATTCGGAATACCCAAGTCTAAAAACCATTGACCGCCCTTATCCAAAATTACAGGTACAGAAGCAAAACTTTCGGTGTTATTGACATTGGTTGGTTTGCCAAAAACACCATAGTTAGCAGGAAAAGGCGGCTTAAATCTTGGTTGGCCTTTTTTGCCTTCTAGCGACTCAATCAGCGCCGTTTCTTCACCACAAATATAAGCGCCCGCGCCAATATGGCTGTGCAAATCGAAATCCACACCTGAACCTAGAATATTTTTGCCGAGCAAACCTGCTGCATTCGCTTCTGTTAATGCTTGTTCAAAACGCTCAATCGGTTCATAAAACTCACCGCGCATATAGTTATAGCCGACGGTTGCGCCCATCACATAAGCGCCGATGGCCATGCCTTCGATCAGTTGGTGCGGGTTATAGCGCAAAATATCCCGATCTTTAAAAGTACCTGGCTCGCCTTCATCAGAATTACAAACCACATACTTTTGCCCATCCAAATGGCGCGGCATAAAGCTCCACTTCAAACCTGTCGGAAAACCTGCGCCGCCACGGCCTCTGAGTGAAGACAATTTCAATTCATCGATAATCTGTTCGGGTGGTGTTTTTTCGGCAAGGATTTTACGCCAAATTTTATAGCCGCCTGCCGACTCATAGGTCGCCAAGGTCCAAGGCTTATCTAAATCTAGCGTTCTAAAACAAACTTCGTTTGCCATGAATATTCACAAATCCTAAGTTAATTCTTTAACTAAATGCGCCAGCTTCTGCACATCCAAGTTTTCATGATATTGCTTGCCCACTTCTAACATAGGAGCGCCACCACAAGCTGCTAAACACTCCACTTCTTTTAAAGTGATGCGACCATCTTGAGTAGTTTCACCTGGCCCAATGCCCAGTTCTTCCTGAAACCACTGCTTTAATTCTTCACTACCCGCCAACATACAAGACACATTGGTGCAGAGCGAAACCACGTGACGACCACGCGGCTCCAATGAGAACATCGAATAAAAAGTTGCGACTTCATAGGCAGCAATGTGCGGGATTTCCAAGTAATCTGCCACTGCATCCATCGTCTCGCGCGCCAAATAGCCAAGTTCATCTTGAGCAATGGTCAGCGCAGGAATAACCGCTGCTCGTTTACGATTATCAGGATACTTTTTTATCCAAACATTGATCTCATCAATCGCTTGGCTGGACAAAATATTCGGTAAATCGGCTTTACTCATCTTCTAACCTCATTACCTATCAATTTCGCCAAAGACGATATCTTGAGTACCGATAATCGCCACCACATCGGCCAGCATATGGCCTTTGACCATTTCATTCATCGCCGACAAATGAGCAAAACCAGGTGCTCGAATTTTCAGACGATAAGGTTTATTAGCACCGTCAGAAACCAAGTAGATCCCGAACTCACCCTTAGGATGCTCTACTGCTTGATAGACTTCCCCTTCAGGAACGCAGTAACCTTCAGTAAAGAGTTTGAAGTGATGGATCAGCGCTTCCATATCGTTTTTCATGGCTTCGCGACTCGGTGGCGCCACCTTATGATTATCCAGCATTACAGGGCCTGGATTTTCTCGCAGCCATTCTATGCATTGCCGAATAATCCGATTGGATTGACGCATTTCTTCCACGCGTACCAAATAGCGGTCATAACAGTCGCCTTTAGAGCCAATAGGAATATCAAAATCGAGCTCAGGATAGACTTCATAGGGCTGCTTTTTACGCAAATCCCATTCTATCCCTGAGCCGCGCAACATGGGCCCTGAAAATCCTAATTGCAAAGCGCGATCAGGAGACACAACACCCACGCCAACGGTTCTTTGTTTCCAAATTCGGTTATCGGTTAACAGGGTTTCGTACTCATCGACTCTTTCAGGGAAAGTCTCAGTAAAATCCCATAAATAATCCAATAATGAACCTTGGCGATTCTCGTTCAGCTCATCGACTTTTTTCTGGTTGGAAAATTTAGAGACTTTATATTGCGGCATTTTTTCAGGCAGATCGCGATAAACTCCGCCTGGTCTGAAATAGGTGGCATGCATTCTTGCGCCAGACACGGCCTCATAAGCATCCATCAAAGTTTCACGTTCACGAAATGCATATAGGAATACCGTCATGGCGCCAATATCCAGACCATGAGCGCCAAGCCACATTAAATGATTCAAAATGCGGGTAATTTCGGCGAACATGACGCGAATGTACTGAGCTCGCTTAGGCGGTTTAATGCCCATCAGCTTTTCAATTGCCATCACATAAGCGTGCTCGTTGCACATCATGGAGACATAATCGAGCCTATCCATATAGCCAATAGATTGGTTAAAGGGCTTAGATTCAGCCAACTTCTCTGTGGCTCGATGCAACAAACCAATGTGCGGATCGGCTCTAACAACCGTTTCACCGTCCATTTCTAAGATCAAACGTAATACACCGTGTGCCGCTGGGTGTTGCGGACCAAAATTAACAGTGTAATTACGGATCTCAGCCATTGGCATTATCCTCGGCATGTTTAAGCGATCCTTTTAATGATTGAGGATCCGCCACATAAATGGTTTCATCGTTTTCACGGATGACTTTTGGCACCAAGACTCTTGGTTGAATCGAAACTGGCTCATAGACGCAGCGATTTTGTTTAGCATCGAAGCGCATTTCAACGTTGCCAATCAAAGGAAAGTCTTTTCTAAAGGGATGACCCACAAAACCATAATCGGTTAATAAACGTCGTAAATCAGGGTGACCTTCAAATAAAATCCCAAATAAATCAAAGGCTTCGCGTTCAAACCAATCGACGCCATTCCAAATTTGCATCACTGACGGCAGACTTGGACGATTCTCATCCACAAACACTTTAAGCCGCAAACGCTGATTCAAACTAATCGAAAGCAAGTGGTAAACCACAGCAAATCTTGGACGCTTCCATTTTGACTTTGCTTGTGAAATATCGCGACGACCACGACTAAAACCGGAACCCGTGGCTTCATCAGTGGCCCATTCATCAAGCCCATATTGCAAGTAATCCACCACGGTCAGATCCACTAACTGCTCAAACTGCAGGAAATCTTCGTCTCTGAGGCGCATACAAATATCAACCAATTCGTCTTTAGCCACTTCAATAGTGATTTCATCAAAAGCCTGCTCGCAAGCTATCAATTGATCGCCAAAAACCTTGCCCAACTGGTCGATAAATTTGTCAGCCAATTGCCACCTCATCAGGGTTTTCTGCTGGCGAAACTGAATTCCGTGAAATTACTTTGCTTCGTTTGATTTTATTTTGCAGTTGGATAATGCCGTATAACAGCGCTTCAGCAGTTGGCGGACAGCCTGGAACATAAATATCTACTGGTACGATACGGTCACAGCCGCGCACCACCGAATAAGAGTAATGGTAATAACCACCACCATTAGCACAAGAACCCATGGAAATAACCCACTTAGGATCGGGCATTTGGTCATAAACGCGGCGCAATGCTGGTGCCATCTTGTTGGTTAAAGTGCCCGCCACAATCATCACGTCCGACTGACGTGGGCTAGGACGAAAAACCACCCCAAAGCGATCCAAATCATAACGCGAGGCTCCCGCGTGCATCATCTCAACAGCGCAGCAAGCCAAACCAAAGGTCATTGGCCACATAGAGCCCGTTCGCGCCCAATCAAATAAGTCTTGAACGCTGGTGGTAAAGAAACCGTCTTTGGTGAGTTTATCTTCGATGCCCATCGCTTATCCTGTCCCCACTATTCCCACTCAAGCGCGCCTTTGCGCCACTCGTAGGCAAAGCCGACTAATAACAAGAGAATGAAAACACCCATAGCGCCAATTCCAAACCAACCGATTTCATCGAACACTACTGCCCAAGGGAATAAAAAAGTAATTTCGAGGTCGAAAATGATAAAAAGAATGGCTACCAGATAAAACCGAATGTCGAATTTCATGCGTGAATCTTCAAAAGCATCGAAGCCGCACTCAAAAGGTTTTTCTTTATCTTCAGAAGGATTGCTGGGGCCTGCGAAATAGCCCACTAATAAGAGTCCGCCGCCAAATAAAAGGCCAATTAAAACGAATACCAGTATCGGTGCATATTCTGCAATCATACGTTAATGGTCAATTTAAACTGCGCGCGACCCGTTCCTTATTGATTTCTATAGTTTTATTTTGCATTTACCTTACCAGCCACCTGTGCTTTTGGCTAGCATTTTTGCGGCAGGATGCACATTAATTGATACAAACTGATAGAAATAACTATTTGATAATTATCGGAATATCATTATTATTAATAGAAAAGGAGATGATGAGATGGGTTTTCTGACGAACTTATTTTCCTCAAACAAAAAAAGGAAAAAACCACCTATAGCAACAACGCCTAAACCCAAGGTTCGGCGAGAGGTTGTTAAACGCCAAATTTCTAGCCACGAATTGCAAATTGGCATGACGGTTATAGAGCTAGATCGGCCTTGGACCGATCTGCCAGTCATGTTTCAAGAACTAAAAATTACAAAAGATTCTGAAATACAATTACTGCAGAAATATTGCCAGCACGTCTTTATTGACTATGAGTCATTTAAAATGCAAAAAGAGCAGCAAATTGCTGCCTTGCGTCGTCAGATCCGTTACAAAACAAAAGCTCGCTCGGCCAAAAAAGTCAGAAAGCACCTAAAAGAGGAGCTGCCCAAAGCCAAGAAAGCATTTGATAACTCTAATAAGCACATTCATGAAGTCATGCAGCAGGTGCAAAAAGACGGCAATATTGATATCGAAAGCTCGAAAAAGCTGGTATCCGATTGTGTCGCCAGTATTCTAAGCGAACCCAGCGCCATGTTTTGGATGACCAAAATCAAGGACCAAGACGAATATACTGCTGAGCACTGTTTACGAGTCGGAATATTGGCCATTGCCTTTGGACGCCATTTGCAACTATCCCCTGAAGAGCTGGAGTTAATTGGGCTATGCGGTATGCTGCACGATGTAGGAAAGATGAAGGTTCCCAGCTCCATTCTGAATAAAGAAGGCCCTTTAACCGACGAAGAGTTTGATATTGTCAAAGAGCATACGGTTCTTGGTTATGTATTTTTAAAGGAACACGGCGGTATTGCAGAACAAGTCTGTACCGCGGCTTATAACCATCACGAAAACTTATCCGGTGACGGATACCCTCGGGAAATTGATGCGGCCTACTTGAGCCTCTACGATCGAATCATTGCAATTGTCGATAGCTATGATGCCATGACCAGTGATCGCTGTTATCGCAAGGGCATGTCTCCCGATAAAGCCACGGCGATTTTGTATAAAGAAACCAAGCATCGCTATGACGAATATCTGGTCAAAGAATTCATAAAAATGGTTGGCGTTTATCCCGTAGGATCCTTTGTCCAGCTTAATAATGGCTTCCATGCGATAGTGCTAGCGGCTAATCCAGACTCCAAATTAAGCCCGGTGGTGGAAATTATTAGCGATGAAAATCAAGTGCCGTTAAAGCGCAAAGTTGCAGTAGATCTTTCCAAAGGCAAAAAATACAAAGGGGTTGAGCTGCGCATCGCAAAAAGTATTTCTGACACCGATGTCAATATCGATATGAGTGACTTTATTCAGCAACATCTCGCGGCTTAACTTGTATTCTATTGAGGCCTTTTTTAAGATAGCAAAAAAACCAATAGCAAAATCTTTTGTCTGCTCAACAACTAATCATCACCGAAGAAAACTTTTTGCCGCCTGCTTGGGCTAGAAACTGTCATACTCAATCGCTGCTTGGCACCTTAAAATTTCGTAAGCCAATCTTACTAAAAAAATCAAAAGACCTACTGGCGCAAAGCCGCGAATTAATTCTCGAAGCGCATGATGATATTCGCTTGCAAAGTTTTTATTCGCCGCAAACCAATCCATCCAATAAGCTAGTGATTTTACTGCACGGCTGGGAAGGCAGTCATGAGTCCTTATACTTATTGTCGGCGGCCAATAGCTTATTCCAAGCGGGCTATGATGTTTTGCGTCTTAATTTGAGGGATCATGGTACTAGCCATCACCTCAATCAGGAGTTGTTTCACTCCAATCGTTTGCAAGAAGTTATTGAAGCTATTAAATCTGCACAGGATAAATTAAATCCAACCAGTATTGATATGGTAGGGTTTTCTTTAGGCGGAAACTTTACTTGTCGCGTTGCAGTTGAAGCTCCCCAGAATAATATCAAGCTGCAAAAAGCGGTGGCTATCTGCCCCGCCATTAACCCGATTGATATTTTGCACCAACTTGAATCTGGCCTGAGCTTTTATCACGACTATTTTGTCAAAAAATGGAAACGCTCGTTGCGCAAAAAAGAAAACTATTTCCCAGGGGCTTACGATTTCAGTGATATTTATCCCATGAAATCCATGCGCGTAATGACCGAGCGCTTACTAGAATTATTTGGTGACTATGAATCACCTGAAGATTACTTTAATGGTTACTCACTGAGCGGTAAGCGCATGGCCTCGCTTGAAGTCCCAACGACCATCTTAATGACTAAAGATGATCCGGTAATTAACTACCAAGATACTTTTAGTCTAGTGCAAAATAGTTATTTAAAAATTCATGCCAGCCAATACGGCGGCCATTGTGGTTTTATCAAAAACGCCAAACTTCAAAGCTGGGCTGATGATTTTATATTAAGCCAGATTGATTAGTTGTTATTGATAAATTCATTAATGATTCGAGCAAACTCTTGTGGCGAATCTTCTTGCAGGAAATGACCACCTTTGATGGTTTGGTGATTTTGCCTATTGGCTCCTGGAATATGCCCCTGTAACACCTTATCTAAACCGCGGGTAATGGGATCGCCATTGGAGAAGCAGGTAAAAAAGGGTTTTTGCCATTGCCCTAACAGGTCCCATGCAGCTTGATTGGCTTCTGAAGCTGGGTCCTGCGTACTGGCAGGCACCAACATGGGGAAAATACGCGCGCCTGCTTTGTATTTAGCGCTTGGAAAAGGCGCTCGATAGGCCTTTAATTCATCTTCATCCAAGTCTTTAAAACTGCCCTTATCGATAATTTTATCGATAGGAAACCAAGGGCTGTACTTTGCAAAAGCTCGCCAAATTTTAAATACCTTGGGCGGCTCTTGTTTACCTGTAGGCAAAAAACCATTGCCCACCACAATTCGAGCAAATCGATCCGATTGCTCGGCAGCCACTCTTAAACCAATCAACGAACCCCAGTCTTGGCACACTAAAGTGATATTAGCGAGTTCCAACTTTTCTATAAACTCAGTCATCCAATTAACGTGCTTTAAATAGCTATAATCACTTTTCTTGGTTGGTTTATCGGACTTGCCAAAACCAATCAGATCGGGAGCTATCACGCGATGTCCAGCTGAAGCGCATATCGGTATCATGTGACGATAAAGGTAAGACAAGTAGGCTCGCCATGCAACATCAATACCGTTTCTTTACTCGCATTGCTGCCCTCATCCAGATAATGCATTCGCAGCCCACTAACTTCGAGATAATTCGGCGCAAAAGGGTAATCCTTGAGATTATCAAAACGACTATCAGGCGTACGCAGACTCTTCATAGCAAATATCAATTGGAAAGCATTGGTTTAAAATACTACAACAGGCATAAAAAAACCGCAGTTTTTTAACTACGGTTTTCAATTGGTGCTCGGAGTGGGACTTGAACCCACACGGCCATACGGCCACCACCCCCTCAAGATGGCGTGTCTAC
>JABXIW010000408.1 GCA_013372875.1 Gammaproteobacteria bacterium
AAAGAAAGTATGCAGGCGCTACGATGCAGCTTCGTCCAGGGTCAAAGTCAACCCCTGCTTCGTGGCGCCTCATCTAAAGTGATGCTGGCTTTTATGCCTCAAAGTCGTTGCGAAAAGATCTTACGTTACTTTAGCCAAGATCATCGCTTAGACGAATGGGAAAAAGAGCTCGCCACAATCCGAAAGAACGGCTATGCCGTAAGTACCTCCGAGATTGACCCTGGTGTTTCTGGTATCAGTGCGCCAGTCATGAAAGGAAGTAAGCTGGTTGGCGCAGTTTCGGTTATGGCTCCGGCACACCGAGTAGAAAAGGATAAGCAGCGCATTATTTTGCATGTGTTGCAGGCGGCAAGGGCACTACCACCAGAAAGGTAATTCAACATGTTAAGCTTTTTCAAACGCTATAAGTTTCATCACACACCAAAGCAGCCGCATCATTATCCTTTTTCTTTTATGACGGTTTGCGAACACTTAGCCCCTATGTCTAAAGGTGCGTTTGAATTAGCAGACCAAAGTTTGGAAAACGCGAGCGAATGGTTGTATCAACAACATGATCACGCGACAGCAGCAAATTTCGGTCATTTTTCTCACTCAAAATTAGAGAGTGGTGAATTTCAGGAAGCATTGAGCCTATCGCTTTCTCGCCACTCTATCCCAGTGTTGGTTTCTAACTGCACGGAAGCCATTTTATCGATGCTTCCTGTCGTTGTGTCGTACCGCGATGAAGTGGGCATTGTGAATATCGGCCATAAGATGAGCCTAAAGCCGACGCTTGAACCTCGCATGGGTTCAGCGTTTCACTTTGCCCTTTCTCGCTATCAAAATGTGCGACTATTTTTTGCTGGTGTAAGCGAGCAAGACACGAAACAAGAAACCTTGGAATACGCTGAAGATCAAGGCTGTGATTGGGTAACGGATCGTGAGTTTACGTTCAGACATCGCAACCACGTAAAGCAGCAAATCAGCAATTATTTGGATCACTGTGACCAAATCATTGTGACGATAGATTTGGGTTCGCTATCAACGAAAAACAATCTTGAAGGTACGCCATCGCTGGATATTCAAATGGTACTAAGAACATTAAGGCTGTGTTTGGTATCTGGTAAGGTAAAAGCGATTCAACTTGTAGGCGACCGTGACCGATTGGTGTATTCACGACAAACCAAAGCCATTCTTGAGGAGTTGTATCAGATGGCTCCCCTGCTCGATCACGCGGCGTAACGAATCATTGTACAGAATAAGGCCATCACTTAGCCTTATTCTGGCAGAGCCTCACCTTTTATTATCATTTACTAACAAATACTTACACCATCAATGCGACTTATATCACATTTATCTATTGAACAAACAACCCATCTAAGTTCTAATATCCTTACATCACTATGGTATGACATACGAAATAAAAATCCCCATAGTTCAATAACTAAGCGGTTCTTCTAATAATATTTAGCCGCTATTTCTCTGAGACACTTATTTTCTCTCGCTTGATGTCATTCAGTTCCACGAGATTTAGGATACTTAATGATGCGTCTTTACTGCGTTATTGCTACGGCCATGTTGATGCCGTTAACAGCACAAGCAACGGTTTATGACGTTGCGAAACCATCTGAGCTAAACCAAATATGCTCAACTCATAGTTCTTTTGATATTCAAAGAACAGACACTACCTTTTTTTGCCATGGCAAGATCGTATTACCCGCTGGTGATTCCATCATCTCCTCTTCACCTGAGAACGAAGTCATACTAGAAGCTCATCAAGGCATTGTTTTAGAGGGCAATAACCGAATTGGTGAGCCTAATAAACGCATCTCACTTCGCTCGCTTTCAGTCGAGTTGAAGGTTAACAATGAGCAAGCTTCTAGCATTGAAGATTACCAAAACAAACACACTGTTATTTATGGTGACCTTCTGTCGGCCTATCCAACAAAACTGCATAATGTTCTCATCGATGGGGATATAGAGCTAACGGGGTCGACGCTTCATATTGACGGTAAGTACAACACCATTATTGGTAAAATTTTGACTCACAGTACGACCGATATATTCAATACTAACGTTTGTGGCACCATTGAATCAAAAGGCCATCAATTGCATCTCAAGACGAATAACCCTTTCCAACAACATTTCGTCGTCGGTGATATTGTGGCGCACAGTTCTCTGCTTATTGATGATATGGCGGTTTACGGCACGACGGAGTCCAAAGGTGCATCTGCCGCACTGAACGGTTCGTTCTACGCGAAAGATACTGCGATTAAGTACTTCCAGACATTAAACTTTAATCAAGGTGTTGGAAGTCAGGTTTGCGGCGAAATCCAACAAACGCCGGGAAGTTCGCACCCTCATAGTTTAACTGGCAAGTATTCTCAGTTCTGCGGTGTTGGCCAATCACGTTGCGATTACTCGAGCTCCATTTGTCCGAGCACCGCAACTCCGCCGCCTGAGTGTAGCATGTTGCCTCCAAGTAACGATGACTTGGGCCTGACGGTGACACCATCTGATGACATGGCGTTGATGTGCGGTGACGATCTCCTGCAATTCACAGCGATCACAACCAACAACGATGAAGTAGTCAGCGCCCCCGTGATGGCAATATTGTCTGATCCCGACTTGTTCACGCTAGAGGTAGTGAAAGGGAAACCGACCTCAACTGAAAACCAGTTTCAATCTAACGATAATGGTGAGCTCGTTGTTCGTGTGGTTCCAAACGACATCGATAAGATCGCATTAGACGCCAATTACTATCTGACTTTCACGATGGTCGGAGACTCCGCTAAGGAGCAAACAGTCAACTTCATGTTTACGCCGTTTATGTTCGAAGCGTATTCAAATGAAAGACGGACACTGAATGAAATTCGCGTCATCGCTGGTAAACCAGAAAATGTTCATACCCGTCTGCTCGCTTGTGCCTCCACAGGAGAGCCCGTCGTTGCCAGCAATTACAATGGTAAACCCAAAGTAGTTCACCCTTTGATTAAACCTCTCGGTGGAAGCGAAGGTGATTTTAGTTATTCTGCTGAGTTCAAAGACGGATTATCGGAACATGGCTTAATTACTAACGAATCCGGACTGTTCGAGGTGACGTTATCCGACCAATTCGAATGTAAAGGATTTTCAGAGTGTCCGGACGACGGCACAGTTGAAGTAACAGGCAAGTTTAATGTGTACTCGCGACCATGGACCTTAGCAATCTGTGAGAACCAAAACACCTTGCCTTCAGGCACATCCGAACAAGGTGATAAGTTCATTGCCGCTGGCGAACATTTCTCGTTAACGGTGAAACCCATCATGTGGCAAAAAGGGGGGGCTATCAGTGATCCTATCGACTCATCAGCTTATTGTGATGCTTTGGTCACGACCAACTTTATGCATGATGGCGCACCAGCAGCATCGGTTGTTTTGTCGAGCGAGCAACACTCGCCTTTAGACACGGCAAACCAAACCTCGACGCTGTTGAAAAGCAATTATGCGTTAACTCAAGGACACCAATCAGCCAAGAACCATCGCTTCGTTTTTAACGGATTGTATTGGGCAGAAGTCGGCAGCTTGAAAGTGAAAGCAAACCTCGACAGTACGTATTTTGGCATGAAGGTTAACGAAGGCTATCGCCATATCGGACGTTTCTATCCGAAGTACTTCAAAGTGCAAAGTCAAGATTGGACCTACCCTAAAAACCAAGGCTTTGTATACATGAATCAACCGTTTGAGAAAGTTACCTACGATGTGGTTGCGCTAAACGCAAACAAAGAGGACGTAAAAAACTACGCCCATTTTGCGCCAAGTCTACAACAACATTTTTACTTAGGAGAGCTTGGCGGATACCAAGATCGTTTTGTGCCACCAGCACCACAAAAGGCAGAATGGAAACGCATCGGCGATGCCAGTATCGGTCAGTTTGTCATTGAAAAAGCATCTACAAATGCAACGTGTCACAACAGCCCGTGTTGGGAGAAAGATATAACTAAAGGTCAATACCCTGATGGCCCGTTCAACCGCGGTGCAAACAGCAAGAGCAGTAAAATTGGCTTAGTGACTACTCACGTGGTTGATGAGGTGAACTTCTTCGATGGCGGTGAAATTCTGACGAAACAGCCAGACATTCGTTTTGGTCGTTTGAACTTTAAGGATGTTGGCGGAAATCAAGGCATGAAGATCAAAGTGCCATTGGACGTAGAGGTGTGGCAAAACGGTAGATTTGTTACAAACTTCGATGACAACTCGACAACCGCAAATGGTGCGTACTACACCAGCACGCCCATTTGGTCGAACGCACCGGTAAATAACGCCCAGTTATCTGGTGTTGCTAAGATGAGTGTTGGCAGAACCAACGACATCATTGCAAGCCAAATTGACGCGGCAAGAGAACAAATTCAGTTCAGC
Organism: Gammaproteobacteria bacterium; assembly: GCA_013372875.1. The sequence continues at coordinate 4,378 of JABXIW010000408.1, forward strand.
CTAAATCTAGATCACTCAGGCAACCAACTTCCTTGGCTCAAATATGACTGGGAAACTTCGACTCCCGAAGAAGAAAACCCGCCAACAATAGTCACGTTTGGTATTCACCGTGGAAACGATCGCATTATCTATCGTGGTGAGCCGAATATGCTTGGCTTAAATTAGCGTCTTAAACCAACACTAGACAGCAAATAAAAAGAGCCCCTCATTGAGGGGCTCTTTCATTACAAACGAATGTAATTATCTAACCGTGTTTAGTTCGTGCCACGACGCGCTTTCAAACGCTTCACCATTGCAAGACGACGCTCTGCTGAGCCTTGGTCTGTCGCAGACTGGTTAGGGTTATTACGACGACCTTGACGGTTCTTAAACGCCGGTTTCGAGTTCAATTTCTCGATGTAAGATTCACGCTGCTTTGGCTCATAACCCGCAAGTTCGATACGACGAATGCGTTGCTGAATGAGGTTTTCTACTTGAACAACCGTTAGCTCTTCATCTCGGTTTACGAACGAAACCGCATGACCTTGCTTACCCGCGCGACCAGTACGGCCGATTCGGTGAACGTAATCTTCAGCAAGGAAAGGCATGTCGTAGTTCACTACGTGAGGTAGATCTTCAATATCCAAACCACGCGCCGCAACGTCCGTTGCTACCATGACGCGAACTTTGCCCGTTTTGAACTCTTCTAGCGCACGACGACGAGCACTCTGAGCACGGTCACCGTGACAAACTACTGCTTTGATGCCGTCAAGTTTCAGCTCTTTCACCACATCATTTGCGGTTTCTTTGTAGTTTACAAACACCAAAACTTGTTGCCAGTTTTTGCGACCGATCAGTTCAGAAAGCAGTTCTGTTTTACGTTCTTGATCGACTGGGTAAAGTACGTGAGCAACAGTGTGCGCGGTAGTGTTTGCACGCTCTACTTCGATGCGTTTTGGTTTACGCAAAATGTCTTTCGCTAACAGATTTAGCTGGCTTGAAGTCGTTGCAGAGAACATCATGATTTGCGGATCAGTATCAACGTCCAACATGATCTTACGAACAGCATGAATAAAGCCCATATCCAGAATACGGTCAGCTTCATCAAAAACAAGGAACTCAAGGTTCGCAACAGAAACGTTGCCTTGTTCGATGTGCTCTTCCAAGCGGCCTGGCGTTGCAACCAGAATATCGACGCCGTTTTCTAAAGCAGAAACTTGTGAAGACATTTTACGACCACCAAATACAGCCACAACCGATAGGTCTGTGTACTTAGTGTACGCTTTAATGTTGTCAGCAATCTGTTCTGCCAGTTCACGCGTTGGTGCCAGGATAAGTGCACGAGCGGTTTTACGAGAAGCAGTACGACCGCTGTCTAGCAGCTGTTGAATCATAGGCAATGAAAACGCTGCAGTTTTACCAGTACCTGTTTGCGCAGC
>JABXIW010000267.1 GCA_013372875.1 Gammaproteobacteria bacterium
ACTCTTCGCAAGAAACTTAAGAAATACGGCATGAACTAAGACCGGATTTCAAAAGTATTTGGAACAAGCCGTTACCTTCGGGTAGCGGCTTTTCTTTATCTACTGATCTAAAAATATTAGTGAAGAAACACGCGTGACACTTTCGAATCACGCGATTCACACTCTTTTATGAGTAGCGCTGGAGTTGCTCTGTTTCCTGAATGGGCTTCAATGCTGCGATAGCGAAGCCAAAGAGTAATACGGCCAATACAGCGACCCATTCACTCCCTACATCATAGGCAAATCCAGCAAGCGCAGACCAAATTGCGACGCCAAAGTGCATCATGCTCATCGCAGATGACATTAGAACTCCTCGATATTCATCCGATAAGCTCGCTATATAAGCCTGTAGAGCCGGAGAGCCTATACCGCCTGCCAACGACCAAATTGCCAATATGGGAAGATAGGCCACGAATTGGCTCGCACCACACGCAAATACCCAGATGCTACATGGCATGCACACCATAAGCGCAATACGCATTACAGCTCGGCCACTTCCAAGGCGATGAGAAGCTCGAGTCGTGAGTAGATTTCCAAGAACACTCACGATTCCTAAAGCTGCGTACATCATGCCAATCCAACTTATCGACACTCCCGCGACATCTCGCATATTGAGCCCAATGAGATTGAACACACCAATACCACCACCTAAGCCAAAACACATAGCCGCAATCGCACCCAAAGCTCCAGGAAGGCGAAATGCCTCTATAACGGGAGGTAATGTCATTAACCGCTCGTTCTGATCATGGTGCTCTCTCATGCATCCCCAAACTAAGGCCCCAACAGCAAGTGCCGCCATCCCTAAGATGATAAAAGCAGCTCGCCATGATAAGAGCTGAGTGATCAGTGCGCCGATAGCAGGGCTGGTTATCATTCCTAATGTCAATCCAGCTTGCACCATCACAATCTGCCGCATCGAGCGCCCACCTTTTGCATCACCAGCCAACGCAAATGCGATTGGCAGCATTCCTGCGCTAGCAATGCCCGTAACAACACGAGTGACTAAAGCCCATTCAAACTGGCTAACCAAGCCAGTCAGAATCGAGGAGATGCCAAAAACGAAACAAGCAGGCAGCATAAGGCGAAGACGCCCTACTCGATCCGACCAGCGCCCTAAATAAGGCGCACAAAACGCAATCGCTAGACTATACGCCGTAATAAAGAGTGTCACCTGGCTCGGAGGAACACCAAGATCACCTCCGATAGGTTCTAAAATAGAGCCAAGCAGCAATTCGTCAGCACCTACCAGAAATGCAATAAAGAACAACGCTATCGACTGAATCATGCTTCAACCTCCGCTTGCAACGAAAGCTCCGCTAAGGTCGCGATATCGACGATTCTGTCTGGCCAATCTTGGATAAATGCCTTCTCGTGTGAAACCAAGATGACACTGCCCGCAAAACGTTGTAGCGCCAGCTTCAACGCATCTTTACTGCTGGTATCAAGATGCGTAGTTGGCTCATCGAGAATGAGTACATTGCAGCCTCGTGTTGCTAAACAACAAAGCTTAACGCGAGTTTGCTCTCCACCACTCAACGCCTCTAAGCGACGTTGTGCTTTATCACCCTTTATCCCGAAGCGTGCTAACAGCTTACGAGCCGATTTACTATTGATTGAAGAATCGACCGCACACACCTCTTGCTCCGGTGTATGATCCGGATGACGCCAAGAGAGGTCTTGAGCGAAGTAACCTATCTTAAGACCTTGTGCAAACGTCATTTCACCAGAGAGTGGAAGCACCTCCCCCATTAGCGTTTTGAGCAATGTCGACTTCCCTACGCCATTAAAGCCCTCAATCACCAACTTGTCTCCTCGCGCGATAGTGATATCAATCGGTGACAGTAAAGGCGTTTGATAGCCAATGCTCAACGCTTCGGCACTAACAACACTTTGATGTCCAATAGGCGCATAAGAAAAATCAAATTCAGTCACGGCATCTGTTTTATGCAACTGAATCCTTTCAATTTTATCCAATTGTTTCTTACGGCCCTTCGCAATGCTCGCATTCACACCTGCGCCATTTTTCGCAATAAACTGTTCCAGTTTCTTAATCTCAGCTTGCTGTGAGTGGTACTCTTTTTCCAACAGCGAATTGTTGTGTCGCTTTTGCGCCATTGCTTTGTGGTATGAGCCGGTGTATTTCTGGATTTTTTGATAGTCGATATCACAGATGCAGGTAGTAACCGCATTCAGGAAACTCACATCATGAGACACCAACAGTACGGTTCCTACATAAGCATTGAGATAACTCTTCAACCACTCAATATGAGTTGCATCAAGATAGTTAGTCGGCTCATCTAACAATAAGACGTCTGGTTCACACAACAATAAGCGCGCTAATAAAACCTTATGGCGTTGCCCGCCACTTAACGCACTCATTAGAGTATCCAGTCCCAACTGCTGTATACCAAGCCCTGCGGATACACTTTCAATTTGGGCATGTAAGGCGTAAAAGCCTTGGGCTTCCAATTCCGTTTGTAACTTAGCAACTCGGCGAAGCAAAGAAGGCGATGCAGATTCAGCCATCTCTTGATACAAAGAAAATAATTCACGTTCAGCTTCAAACAACTCATTAAATGCCGATTGTAAACATTCTCTAATCGTCTGAGTTTTATCAACCACAAGATGTTGATCAAGATAGCCAATCTCTAAGTTTGGCTGCCAATGAATATCTCCCTCATCGGCAGAAATTTCACCAACAAGCAACTTTAACAACGTACTTTTTCCTACTCCGTTTGCACCGGTGATTCCTACATGCTCTCCAGCATGAATAGTGAAGTGGGAATGGCTATATAGGTGATGATCAACAACCTGATAGGACATATTTTTAACGTGTAACACACTCATGTTTTTTACCAAATAAAAAGGGCCGGTACTTACATACCGGCCCCTATTTCAACTATGGGTAACTTCATATCTGATTTCAAACTTCAGATACAAAAAAGCCAGTGATGAAATATCACCGGCGGTCTCTTGTCTTTACTCAGATGTAATACAACTTACGCATTTTCCAGCTTAGCTGTGCACGTATTTCCACATCTGATGAAGATAATTTATGACTCCGAGCAACACTTCATCGCGTTTTATGCACGGAGTTCAGCCTTCTTACGAAGTTTTTAAACAAGAGATATAACATGAATTTTTGTCTCAAAAATATACAGGCAAGAGCCTACACCCGCACGAAACAAAGTGCTATAAAAATTTCACTCAAACAGCTCAAAAGCTAACACACACAGATTAGCTGAATCGATAAACCATTATGTGTTCCATATTGATTGTGTCATCAATACAAACCTATATAATCGGCTACTTGCCGAAAAGAAGGAAAGTAACCACATGATTTATAAAGAAAGGGAAACATGGTTAGAAGCCATTTTAAACACCCTACCGGATCATGTGTTTATCCTAGACGAAAGCGGGCGCTATATTGAAAGCTTTGGTGGAACCCACCACTCCAAAACGTTCAACGCAAAACGCTACACTGGCTTACAGCTTAGCGATGTCCTTTCCCCAAGCAAAGCAGATGAACTCATGGGGTTCATTTTTGACGTTATGCAAGATAACGAAGCGAAAGTCGTGAAATACAATCTTTCTCTGCATGACCACCTACTCCTGCCTATAGAAGAACTAGAAGCGTTAGAAAATCCAGAAGAAATGTGGTTTGAAGCGATTATCAAACCAGTTAACGCTCCTGAAAATGCAAACAAACTGGTGATCTGGTCTGTACGTGATATCACCAAGACTCATTTGCTAGAGCAACGCCTTAAACAATTATCAGAAACTGATGCACTTACTGGTCTTCTCAACCGCCGGGCGTTTATCTCCAATTTAGATAATGCGATCATTCAACATACAAAACGTTCTAAAACACTTTCATGCTTGATGATCGATATTGATCACTTCAAAGATATTAATGATAGAGTTGGTCATTTTTCTGGTGATCATGTTATCACTCGCATTGCTCACGTTTGCCAAGGAGTCATTCGTGGCAGCGACTTTATAGGTCGATTGGGAGGAGAAGAGTTCGCAGTAATCTTAACAGATACGAATGCTATTCAAGCGTATGAAGTAGCTGAACGCATCCGCCAAGCTATACAAGCAACGATCTGTCATGTCGATGACGTTGAAATTACGACCACTGTTAGTATCGGTGTAGCAGAGTTGAATTCAAAACAATCCAACGCAAAAGAGCTTCTAATCGAGGCCGATAAAGCGATGTACTATTCAAAGCACTCAGGACGCAATCAAGTCACCCTAGCTTACGAAAGCCTGCCAGATCTTAAGCTTTATCAAGCTGGTCACTTAAAAATACAAAGAGTTTCTTAAATATAAGTTCCCCCTTTCTGACCACAATAGCCTCTTTACTAAGAAACCTCCGTCCTACGCACTCCCCACAATAACATCGCTAAAAACTCGCTTATCTAAAACCTTTATAACTATTAGTAAAAAGTGCTCTATATGTGTTCGCTATTTATCGAACCAAACCACCATCATTACATCCTTAATATCGACTTTAAAAAGCTCGCAAGTCAGCAAAAATCCATTCAGATGAAAATGAGCCTGCAGGCCCTTGCTCATTTCAAATGATGGACATTCACGCACACAAATCGCCAAGTTTCTCAAGGTAAGCCGAACCAGTGTCAATAAGTTGGTCCAAAGCTTTCTTGAAGAACGGCAAGAAAAGCCAAGCACAGGAGGATTTGAAAAAATTCAAAATCGAAACGATCCTTAATATCCCAGAACATATAGCTTTAGAGTGTGTTGATGTTTGGTTTCAGGACGAAGCCAGATTTGGGCAACAAAACACGACAACACGCTTATGGGCAGAAAACGCAACTCGCCCAAGAGCCGTGAAGCAATAACAATTTG
>JABXIW010000142.1 GCA_013372875.1 Gammaproteobacteria bacterium
AACAGCCCAATGATCTCCGCTTTCCTTTATCAAATGAGTATTCTCATCAATGATTTCTTATTTAAGATAAAGCACACCCATTCATCCTCTGTTAAGATTTGTGTGACATACTTTGTAGAAAGTTATAAATCAAAAAGGGTTTTAGATGAGAACACTTGGCAACATCATCTGGTTTTTATTCGGTGGCGTATTCATGGGATTGCTGTGGTGGCTATTCGGTATTCTAGCGTTCATCAGCATCATCGGGATTCCGTGGGGGCGAGCTTGTTTCGTCATGGGTAACTTTTCGTTTTTCCCATTCGGCAAAGAAGCCATTTCGCGTGATGAACTAACCAATGAAATGGATATTGGCACGAGTCCGCTAGGCGTCATCGGCAACGTACTTTGGTTTGTGTTTGCAGGTTTGTGGCTGGCAATCGGTCATATCCTATCCGCCGCAGCGTGTTTCGTTACCATTATTGGTATTCCGTTTGCACTTCAGCACCTGAAACTGGCCGTAATTTCCCTCGCGCCTATCGGTAAAACTGTTGTAACGTCAGAAGAAGCGGCAATCGCTCGTTACAACATTAATCGTTAAGGTTATGTATCCTCTGAGCTTTCGGGCTCAGAGGGCAACGCCTGTTAAAAGTAAGCCTATTATTGCTACTGCGTATTCGATAATGGTTGATTGTATGCTCATACCGTCACCTTTAGGTTTATATCTTACCTAGCTCTGCACTGTTTCCAATTTATCCTTTATAATCAATTACATTTGTAGCCCATCACTTGAGTTGTTCAACGCTTCTACTACAAACATCTCAACTCAACTTCCCTCTTACAAATTTTTAAAGCCGAACTATAAGCGTAGCCAAAAGTAATCGACTTTGAGGAGAGATCTACGCGGTAAACGGAAGAATATTGGTCAGGAATCTTACTTTTTCAGGCCCAAGAACAACTTATGGTCGTATCTTTTTTTAACCACGAAATGTGCACATCAAAAGACAAAGAACACTAAGGATTGAATAAATCAACAAACATTGCTTGTGACGTAGACTAATTTATTTTGTTTGTCCTCTTCCCCTACCACCCCATATCATCCCCACCACAAACGCTCTTTGATATTTTTATTTGTAGTTCTGCCACCGACGTAAAAGTACGCCTTTTCATCCCACAATTTTGCTTTTACAACCGACCAGAACGTTCTGAGTCATTCAATGACTCAGCATCTATTCATGCAGGAATATATCGTGGATAAATATCAAGCGGCTTACGCAAAGCGTCTCTCAAAACTAAAAAGTGATAACAGTTCACCGAAGGCAATAGCTCGCCTTTGCGCTTGGGATTCATTTTTTAACCAAGAGTTTGAACTTCAAGATCTTGAATATCAGATGGCCGATGCTGCGCGTCAGCGTTACGAGCAATCCAATGTAAAAAACGACATTTCGTTTAAAGCCTTCAAACGCGCCTTCTACAACGAATCCATCGAGATCTATAACTTGACCGATGGCGCAGCCATTCAAAAAGTCTTTACGCCATTAATTATGCTTGCCACCGCTTGGATTGTGTTTGTGTGCTCTGTTTCGAACTAAGCACGCAAATATACTCCAAGAGGGATGAGAATCATCATGCCTAAGATAACGTTACTTCTGCTGGCCACTACAATTGGTATTGGCATTACGGGCGCTGCATTTTGTGTTGGTGTGACTTACGCATTTACTCAGCTACCGTTAGAAAACTGGTTTCTAAACCCATAAATACAAAAAAGCAGAACTCGATGTGAGTTCTGCTTTTCATTGTTTACTTGGCCGTAACTCGGATGAAACCTAGAATTCCCGGTTCATTTTTTCCAAACACGATAGAAAGGTTGATTGCTGCTCTGGCTCAATATGACGAGTAAGATCACGCACAAGATCAAGGTGCAACTGGTTATGATGGCGATGAATTTTCTCACCTTCTGGTGTGAGCCTCACAAGGATAGCACGGCGATCTTCCGGATGAGGGCAACGTTCTATCAAGTTCGCATTCACTAACTTTTCGATTTGTACCGTTAACGTCCCGGTCGTGATGCCTAACTTTTCCGCCAGTTCTTTCATGCGCAGCGCACCATGGCCGCCCAGCACTTCAATGGTATGGACTTGGGCCAAAGAGTAGCCGGTTTCTTTTACGACTGACTGTTCCCAAGAAGACATCTTGTCATAGAACTCGGTCAGCATTTGATTCAACTTTTCTAGTTCGCTCATCGTCAGCTATTTTGTAACTCTAGAGTAAGGTGATGAATCTTATCAAACTTACTCAATAATTGCTTAAATTCACTCAACGTTTTATCACTGCGATTATGTAACACAATCGCAGCCGAGTAATGATGTCCGCTCACCTTCCAAACATGCAGATCCAGCACGTCTGCGTATGGCTGAAGCGTCTCTCTGATTGCCTGTAGGTACTCGTGATTAATGTTCTCATCTAATAAGACTGGTGCAGTTTGCTTCATCAAACCGAGAGTCCACTTACCAATCACCAAAGCACCAACGATCCCCATAATGGCATCTAACCAAATCCATCCGTAAAACTTACCGATAATAAGTGCGACGATCGCCAACAGTGACGTTAAGGTATCTGCCAATACATGAAAATACGCGGCGGCAAGATTGTGGTCGTGATGCTCGTGCGAGTGTCCATGCGATTGGTCATGATCGTGTGAGTGGTCATGATGATGGTGATCATGCAGTAGCAACATACTTGCTAAGTTAACCACCAAACCAATCACTGCGACCATAATCGCTTCGTTGAATTGAATACTCTCAGGGTTAAACAAACGGTGAACGGATTCCACCATCATCATTAGCGCCACCATGCCCAAAGCAATCGCACTCGTAAAACCACCTAAAACACTGACCTTCCCGGTACCAAACGAAAAACGCTCATTGTTCGCATTTTGCTTAGCATAGCGATAAGCGAACAAGGTGATGCAAAATGCCGCTGCATGAGTGCCCATGTGCCATCCATCGGCGAGTAAGGCCATAGAGCCAAAAAGCGTGCCCGCAGCAATCTCAACCACCATAGTGACAAGCGTCAGAATGAGAACATAAAAAGTTCGCTTTTCACCTTTATGGTTATGAGAAACAAAATCGTGCGTGTGTTGTGCTATTGCCATAGATAAATCATATCCCTATTGCTTAGTTTGTTTGATGATCAAAATATTTGATTTAAATTTAGTTTGACCATCAAATAAAGTCAACATGGAAAACTAAGAAAGGCGTTCATCACTGCACTCAAGACTGGCTAATCTGATGCCTCCCTGCATGAACATACGCGGCGTTGTTTGGGAATCAGCCGCTTATACGTTAAGCTGCTGTTACTCAACCAAAAGATAGAAAGCGGATAAGCAGATGGAACATGTAGGTTCTCGTGCACTGATTGTTGAAGGCGGCGCAATGCGAGGAGTATTTTCTTGCGGAATACTCGACCATTTTTTAGCTGCAGACTTTTCTCCCTTCGACAGCTTTTGGGGCGTGTCAGCTGGCGCAAGTAATCTTGCCGCCTATTTGGCAAAAATGCCGGGCAGAAACCTAAAAATCTATCTCGATTACAGCCTAAGAAATGAGTTCATCACCCCCAGCCAGCTCATACGCGGTGGTGATGTCATGGATTTGGATTGGATGTGGCAAGTGACACTTGAAGAGTTAGGCATTGATAAAGAAGTACTCGCAGCTGATCCGCGTCCTTTTTTCCTTGTCGTCACTCGTCAAGATACTGGACAGGCAGAATACCTCACTCCGGACGTCGATATGTTAGCGGAGACCATGAAGGCCAGCAGCGCCCTGCCCGTACTCTATCGTAATGGCGTACTTCTTAATGGCACTCGATATGTGGATGGCGGCGTTGCAGATGCCCTGCCAATTGCCGAAGCCATCAAGAGAGGAGCGACGAAAATCATGGTCCTGCGCAGCCAAATCGCCAGTTACCGGAAACCAAGATCAAAGTTCAGTGCCATCACAAAACGTATGCTGAAGGAAACGCCAGCTCTGATTGAGCCTATGCTGACACGTGACGTTCGTTACAACCAAACATTGGAACTGATAAACAACCCGCCACCAGGCGTTGAGATAATCCAAGTGTGCCCACCAGAAACGTTTAAGTTAAAACGCTTAAGCCGCTCACCAGAACCTTTGCGAGAAGCATATGAACTGGGAATTGAGGCTGGCAAACAAGCTATAGTACGTTGGAATTCAATGTAAAGAAAAAAGCCACCTCGATTAAAAGCAAGTTAATCTAGGTGGCCAATGCAAACTCGATGGCAGTGGATTATCGATTTGCTTCGCTACGAGCCCAATAAGTAGGCTCAAATACATTCAGCGTAATACTAAGACATCGGTCAAAATTGGCTGTTCGCTGTCGTTCGCTTTAATAGGTTTCGAACAGCCCTGAGTTGTAGTCTTGAATCGCTTGTTCAA
>JABXIW010000214.1 GCA_013372875.1 Gammaproteobacteria bacterium
AGCAGCCAAGCGGTAGAAGAGGGCTCGTGGTTCGGTCAGCTTTGGGACAGTCTGGTGCTGTGGGTGAAATCGTTCTTTAACTAGAATAAAAACGAGCTTTTTTGTTGATGACCGCCTAGCTAAACGCTGGGCGGTGTCTTATTTAACGGTTTATTCCGACAAGGTGATGATTGGTAAATCGTCCCAAATCTTACTTTCATCCGATGCGCCACCGGAGAAGTTCCAAGGGCCTTTGTCTTGCTCTAGCGGACGGTAAGTTGCTGAAAGACCGTCTAAGTCCCAAGTCGTGACATAGAAGCGGATACCATCGAGCGAATCTGGGCGGCCTAGTGCATCGCTAGCAAAGTCCATCGAAATGGTGTTGTTGGCTTTGTCTACCGTGACCATTGGTGCTGGTGTTACGGCTTCTCCCCATGTCGTCGCATTTGCTCCTTTGGTGTTGTAAATCGAGCTTTGCCAGCCAAAAACAACCGCATTGCGACTCCAGGTTCCGCTTGGCATAGAAGAGTTGATCTTCGGTAGCTCAGACAAGTTGGTTGCGGCTTCTTCCGGTAAATCAATGAAGATGGTGAAACCTACGTGGTCGAAGCCGTTTGGTGGTAACCAAGAGTCGGTGATCTTGTCCATGGTGAAGGTCAAGCGTACGTTACTGCCAACGGTAAACACTTCTGCTTTGTTGATTGCGAGTTGGCTGCTGTCTTTGTCGAATGTTGGATCGGTTGGTAGCGAGTAGTTACCGTTAGGACCGCCTGTGCCGTCTTGCGCATCACCTGCATCATCAATGGTGTCATCCGGCGAGCTTGACCAGCTTAGGTTCGAGACAAAATTCACGTCCTCGATGCCTGCTTTTTTCTCGGTGGAATAAATCGCGAAGCGGTGCTGTTGTTCGCCAATAGCAAAGTGACGAGTCGACAGCGTGACGCTAAACTGACCATCAGCACCTACAGTAATGGTTTGCGCTGTTTCCAAGTTACCATCGACGACGAGGTTCAACTTCTCGTTGGCGTTCGCACTACCCGCGATAACGATATCACCAGTGATGGTTTGTCCTTCCCAATCTTGCGCCAATTGGATGTTGAGGTCTGGGGTATCTACAGATTGATTGCTGCTTGTTTTTGAGTAAATCACTGCAGACTTGGCTGGTAGCTCAAGGGTTACGTGACCGTTTTCATCGGCGATTAACTGTTCTGGAGCGTCTGCCCAGTTCGACATGATTTGTTGTTGGAAGACGGTGCCGCCAACTTGTTCTACATCGAGTTGGTTCATCAACATCGGCGAGTTGGATGTATTCATCACAACCAAGACTTCGTCGTTATCCAACGTTCGAGTAAAGGCGAACACGCCCGCGCCCGCTTTATCGCTGCCAATCACTTTCATTTCGCCGCGTGTCATGACTTTGTTTTCAGTGCGTAGCTTGGCAAGTTCTTGAATAAACAAGTACATCTCACTGTTTTGGTCGAATGAGTCTACGTAGTTGCCATCTTCACGGTAACCGCCAGCAAACATCGCATCACGCGCCGCTGACATCGCTTGCTCTGTACCTTGGTAAATCACAGGAATGCCCGGTACGCTCATCATAGTGATCAGTGCTTGTTTCATGTCATTCACGCTACCTTGCGACAGAAAGCGCGGCATGTCGTGATTATCAATGAAGTTCGGCATGATGTATGGATTCGGGAACATCTCCATCATTTTCTCAAGACGGAAACGCAAATAGTCGGTCGGTTGCCCTGCTGCAAATACGCGCGTCATGGTCGCTTGCAATGGGAAGTTCAGTACCGAGGTTAGCTGTTTCGGCGAGCCACTTTCACCGATGTAAGTCAGCATCTTCTCTTCGCCTTCGGTGTGGTAAGGCGTAGATGTTTCGAATACTTCACCAAAAGTGAGGAAGTTGTTACGACCGGTATCAACCGCTTGCGTCATCACACCATCGTCGGCGTGTAGGAAATCGTTCCAGAAATCGTGTTCAACAAACTTCACCGTATCGATACGGAATCCGTCGACGCCGACTTCGCGAATCCATTTTCGGTAGCTCTCTTTTAGATAAGCGCGTACTTCAGGATCGGACGTATTAAGGTCATCCAAATCAGAGAGCTGCCAGGTTTTTTCTTGTACCGGATCGTTGTGGTCGGTGATGGTTGGCGTCCAGTGGTAGCTGCCTGTGCCGTCTGTTTTACACTCCTTCATGTTGAGTGGGTACGGCAGTCCTTGTCCGGCGGGTAGTGCATTTTTAATCAAACGGAAGCCTTGGCAAGGTAGGCTTGGATCATAACTGTAAGGATCATCGTATGTGAAGAAGTTGCCTACATGGTTAGTCACGATGTCCTGAATTAAGAACATGTTACGCGCATGCACTTCGCGTGCTAACGCTTGGTAGCTTTCCATGTCACCAAAGTGTTCATCCACTTTTTGGAAATCGCGCGCCCAGTACCCGTGGTAGCCGCCGTAGTTTTGCTCTGCATCCCACCATTGGTTAGCAACTGGCGGAGTAATCCAGATCGATGTGGCACCGAGATCTTCGATGTAGCTTAACTTATCACTCACGCCAACGAGGTCGCCGCCGCTGAATTTTTTATCCGAAGTCGGATCGAATTCGTTTTGTCCTTGATCATTAAGAGCGCTGTCGCCGTCGTTAAAACGGTCGATCATCAGGAAGTAAATGATTTGATCTTGCCAATCAGGAGATGCCACGTGGCTGCCTGTATCGACTGGTGTGGTTTCGTCGCTTCCACAACCAGAAAGAGCAAGAGCGATCGCTAAAGGAAGTATTTTTATTTTATTCATTGGGTTAGGTAGAGTTTCAAACACAGTTTTTGCCTCCGTTATGCAGCAATGCAGAAACGATAAAGCAAAGGTTTGAAATTGAGGGTGTCATTTCACGCCAAAAAAGACGTGAAATGATGTCACGAAGAGATGATTTTGATCTGACCGACAGTTTTAATTGAGCGGTTGCACAATAGGATATTGTATCGGGTAATGCTCTTTCGCGAGCTCGTTGTCGGATTCATCATAAAGGCGAAAACGGCACTGCTTTGCAGTTTGAGTGAGCGATAATTGTAGCACCCAACAAGCATAATGTAGCGAGTGTTTGGTTAAGCGCATTGCGTGAGGTGTGGGGTCATCATCGACGTAACAGTCAATCCTCACAACGTTTTCAAGTCGGCATGCCAGTTCGACAAAGAGCGTGTATTGCGCCCCGATATTAATCAGCTGCCGAGTCGGGACAATGTATTCCGTTGCGCCAATTAAAAGCCCCTTAGAAACCACATAATCACGCTGGTGGTTATTCTCAATGTAACGCTCCCCATCGACTTCATAACACAGGCGAAAGGTCAGGGGATGCGCCACCGGAAGTTCGGTCGTTGCCCAGAGTTCGGTGCCATGACTTAAAAAACGCTCGAAGAAGGCGGGGTAGCGCCGCCATGCGCCATCACGGTCACGGCATTCTACTGAGACCACTTTTTCAAACGCAATATTGTCCACTTCCATCCAGATTTTGCCGACAGGTTGGTCGATGTGATTATCGTCGAAGGTATTGGCTTTGGCGTAGTACAAGCGGATCGGTTGCTGATTTAGCTGAGTTCGATTATCCAAACATTGTTGGCGATACTGCATGGGTGAAAACGGATACCAACGACGAAAAGTGCGGTGAAAGTTCGATGGTTCTTCATAACCGAGTTGATAGGCGATTTGCTGCGTTGTGAGTTGGGTGTCGGCAAGCAAAGTGAGTGCTTGCTTTCTTTTAGCGAAATCAACGCATTGAGAGTAGCTCATTTGCTTTTCTTGCAGTCGACGTTGCAAGGTGCGTTTGGAGACGCCCAGTTGCCTTGCCGCTTGCTCTAATTTGAGCGCGTAATTACTGTTTTTGATGAACAAGGCGTTCAAAACACTCAGCAATTCGGGTTGCTCAATGGGCTGGTGAGAAAGCAGCAAATAAACATGTTTCACCAGTTCAAACACGCTTGAACTCGTTTTAGAATCTCGCGTTTCCTCTAGAAAAATATCGGCCGCGAGTGGATTGTTGGCGTGAACTTGTACCTGTATTGATTCGCTTAGCTCAAGCATTTCCAACTGCATTTTGAGCAAGCCAAACACCGACTCCGCCCAATTTGGCATATCGGCCGTTCTACATTCGACTTGCAGATGGATTTGGGCATCACCATGTTGCAATGTGACGTACAAACGGCGGTCGAATAATGAGACACTTTTACTCCACCAAAGCAGCCCTTCTTGGAGGTTAGGCGCTTCTTTCAACATCATGCATTGCAAGGCCACCAACTTCTCAATGTGCCAATATTCGCCGGCAATTCGAAGGTGATTGTGACCGAGCTTTTTGCACAGAAAGGATGTAATAACGTTATCTTGAGGCAGCATGAGTTGAGTTTGGTTGCGAGCAAACATGCATTATTGCTGAAAAGATGAAGAAGTTCAGTGAGAACGTTCAAAGCCTTTCTTATCGTTTTATTTTCAAATTTATTTTGAA
>JABXIW010000019.1 GCA_013372875.1 Gammaproteobacteria bacterium
ATCGCCCTAGACATGGACGGCACGTTATTAAACAGCGACAAAGCGATTTCAGAAGAAAACAAACACGCTATCGCGAAAGCTCGTGAAGCTGGCGTTACTGTCGTTTTGGCTTCTGGCCGCCCACTTGAAGGCATGCAGGCAAAATTGGATGAGCTGAATATTCATTCCGATAAAGATTTTGTCCTTTTCTACAATGGTTCTATGGTTAAAAACGTAGGTACAAACGAAATTATCCACCAGCAAATCATTGATGGTAAGGCTGCTAAATTAGTCGCTCGTAAAGCGAAAGAACTAGGCGCTTATGTGCACGCATTCAGCCAAGTACACGGCTTGATCACTAATGAGAACAACCCATACACTGACATCGAAGCCAACATTAATGGCTTAGATGTGACAGAGATGAATTTTGAATCGCTAGAAGATGATCATCCAATCATCAAAGCAATGATGGTTGCCGAGCCAAGTAAACTCAACGAGGTCATCATTGCGCTTCCGTCTGAAATGCGTGAAGAGTTTACTGTTGTTCAAAGTGCCCCATTCTTCCTAGAGTTTCTTAACCCAGCGAGCAACAAAGGCATCGGAGTTGCAGCGATTGCTGAGTACTTAGGAATTCAACCAGAAGAAGTGATCTGTATGGGTGATGCTGAAAATGACCACCATATGCTGAAGTACGCCGGTCTTGGTATCGCGATGGCAAATGCGATGGAAGAAACCAAGAAAATCGCAGATTACATCACTGAAAGTAACGACGACCACGGCGTAGCGAAAGCAATTGAGAAATTTGTTCTTAGCGCTTAGCTCTAGCTTTATAAAAGTAGCTTGATAAAAATAGTTTTACAGAAGCCAGCGCCTAAAACACAAAAAGCCTCGCGAATTGCGAGGCTTTTTACTTGATACCGAAGAACTTATTATTCTGACAGTTTGAGCTCTTCTTGGTATTGATTTTGATGAGTCAATCTTCTTGCCATAAAGATGAACAACAGCATCAATATCGGATAGTGGAACGTCATAAACACCAATGACCAAAAGCCGCTGGAAGAGACGCTCGTCGCAGCAAACAAATACACCTGCTGAGTCAATATCAACGCCAAAGTGACAAAAATCATCTGCTTACTGTTTAATCTCACCTGAGACTCCTTAAACGTAAGCACGAGTGCAGAAGCCGTGATCAACATCGCTAACCAGTTGCCAAACACAGGTAACGGCCAAATCACCGAAATAACGGCAGTCACTGCAGTCAACGTAAACCACACTCCTTTTGAGCTGAGGAGTTGATCAACATTGACCTCTGGATTCGTTTCCAAACGTAATACGTGCCAAGCAACCAAGATGCCCAACAAGGCGCCCAATAACATATCAAGAATAAACGCAGAACCTAGGAAGAACTTGCACAGCATGACTATTAGCGTAATAGCGGCCATCAACACAGTGGTACTGTTAAATCCAAAGCTGTGCGTTCTTTGGAACAAAAATGTCAACACACAGAACCAAACCGCAATAGGCAAGCTTGGAAAACTAAAGCCGTAACTGTTTGGAAGTTCCGCCATAGGCACGTACACATGCGGCCTTGGTAGAGAAAATCCCTGCTGTGCCACCAAAACCATTAAAGATGTCGCGGTAATGGCGAAGAACAGTCGGTACACAAAGCGACTATCAAAGCGCATCATGACGAACGGGAATAAAAACAGCAAAATAGTCGGCGTCGTCAGCTCCATCACTACGCTTGCAAAGTCGTACGCGGCTTTGTAACTGTTGTCTGAAAGCTCACCAATCCAACCTTGTAGTTCCATCACCCAAGAGAGCTCGACCTGACGGAATGTAGGTGCAGACTCAATTAGCTGTGTAACGTAAGAAACCGGCTGGTTTGTTGCATTAGCAAAAAGGTTAACAACTTCTGGCCATTGAGCCGGATAGCGATATTGAGACGCCGTAAGTTCACTTGGGTTAAGGAGCATGGCAGAAGCCACTTCCACACCGTAATGAGGCGCAAACCAAGAAGGCAGCTCGTTTCCACCCAATGAGTTATTCATAGAAAAGGCGATAACTTCAGAATCAGATACACAGTCGAACAAGATCGCAGTTGAGGTTCTACCCAACTCGTTACCGACAGTTACTGCAAGCCCCGTTTCTTCCCACGTTTCTCGTTGCGCGGCAATTTCTGGAGATTCACCTTCAATAATAGTACCTCCCGGTAAGGAGATTTTGTTAGTGAGAATTTCATGAACCAGTACAAGCTTATCGTCGGCTCGAACAACACAGAGCGCGCCTTTAATTCCATTCAATGACGCACCGGATACCGATTTTGCCATTGTCATCGAAGACGTAGAAAGCAAAGCAGAAAAGAGAGTGAGAAAAAACAACTGTCTCAGCACAAGATAAACCTTTAATGAAGAGAATAATGACCAATGCATGATGGCAGTATTACCAATATTTTTCGACATAAATTAAGTAACGAGTTATGCATATGATGCACAAGTCAAAAAAGTCATCGGAGAAAATTCTTAATGTAAATCTGACAAAAATCAGACAAAACGTGAAATATTGATCGCAATTCTGCCAGTTATATAAGCAAACTGTCAGGATAAAGTCATAGGTATTTTGTGGGTTCTCATATTTAAAACAACAAAAATGGGCTTATTATTCGAAAACAATAAACCCCATTTATGATTAGTATGACTTTATAGCTTTATCCACGCATGAGTCCATGCAGAACCTACGCCCGGCTCATAAGCGCTTGGCGTCGAACCACACCAAAGACTATTTGGCCACGGTAAACATTGATAAGACGAGCCCTGATTAGTCACAACATCGCCAGCGAGGTATTGAGCTCCTGCTTGATAGATATTATCTGAAGGAACAGATACAACTGGCGGTTCAGTCGGCGGGATGACCGGATCTTGATGTGACGTACAATTTGCATCGCTCACGGCTTGCCAAACGCCCCAGGAACCCGATTCTGCTGGGTTATCACCTTGAGTCCACCATTGCGCTTGCCACACTTTTCCATTCCACGTGACCGTATCGCCTTTATTGTAAACAGATGAGGCTTGCCATTCGTTTGCACAGCTTCCTGTTGGTGGCGACGTTACCGATTTGGCTGTTGCAGACACAACCGCTTGATATAACGTACTGGTTTTATCAACGCCAAAGTTCAACGTCACTCTAGCTTCACCCGCTTGTGATGCGCCAAACTCCACATCCACACGACAGCTCGTATTGGCAGCTAACGTTGTTTGAGAGCATTGATCGTTGGCAATCAGTGCTGCATCAGTCACTCCTGAGCCGCCAATGCGTACATTTTCGACAGTGAATGCAGTATTTCCCGAATTACTAATCACAAATCCATGCTGCTTGAGTTCGCCAACATTAAACGCTGGCAACGTTTGATTAGCAGTGTAACCAACAGAAACGTTATCTTTCGGAGGCGTTGAAGTGCCGATGACGCCATCCACAAAACTGCGCAATGCTGCAATATCACTGTAAACGCCGTACATACCCGGACGTGCACACCCTATTCCCCAGCTAACCACACCAAGTTGGGTAATCACACCGCCGCGATTAATAACGATCGGGCCACCGCTGTCACCCTGACATGAATCTATCCCACCTTGCGGCACGCCTGCACAGAATGCCACTTCCCCAACGGTGGTGTAGTTTCCACCCGCCTGACGACAAGTGGCATCCGACACCAGAGGAACATCGACTTCTTGCAATCTTGTTGGCGAACTACCGCCTTCTGACGTTCGACCTAAACCTGCAACTGTCAACCAATCTCCAATACTGGCGTACTGCGCCAAGCTGCCATCAGCAATTTCAACTGCGGATACACCTTGTGGGACGGAATCTAGCTTTAGAACCGCAATATCATAAGAAAGCGTGGCGCGGCGATAAGACGGATGCATGTGGATTTCACTCACATTCGCTCTTACTCCATCGGTGCCGTTGTACACGACGCCACCAATTTTCACGGCAATTTGACTCGGTGAATCGCCCTCCACACAGTGAGCCGCCGTCAATACATAGCCATTGCCGATGTAACTAGCACCACAATAGGAACGATTGCTGTAGCGACTTACAATTTGTGTGTAGAACTTCCATTCAGTTGGATCGGCAGTAATGCCGCCCACGATTTTCGGTTGAATGATGTGGTTTTGCGTCTGTGATAAATCATCAGCACTTGCAAACATTGGCAAGACTGCCAAAGCAAGTAACGATTTTGATAGTTTCAAAGTATTATCCTCTTGTTTTTGTAAGCACGATCCTCGTGCTACTCATAAAACAAGCAGACAAATTCAATGTTACCAATGTAAGTTGAGTAGCAAATTCATAGCTTGCGAGCCACTTAAACGCAAAAGTCTATTGATGAACTGAATGATTTCAATTCCACATGGTTTCTGTCACTGAATTACCGTCAACGAGACGTATTAATTACGATGGATTTAAGGGCTTTCGCAAACAGTGAATATGATGCCCAAACCCTTGTTTTTCATACAATGCGAGTGCTTGGCGGTTAAAACTCCAAACCTCAACAAACATTTGGGTCGCGCCGTAATCGATAAAGGTAGCCTCTATCTTATCGAGCAAAGCTTGAGCCGTTCCTTGCTTTCGATATTCCGGCATCACATACAACTCATCCACACTACCCATCATCACAGGTTGGCTGACAACGGAAGTTAACTCACAAAAGTGACCAGAGACAAAACCGATAACTTCATCTCCGACTTTCGCTACATATACCAAACACTCGGGATTATCGATGTAACGAGCAATGCTTTTCTCTTGCTCGATTTCTTCGGCAGTTTTAAACAATTCAGGGGATTGAACATGGTGCTCATCGTGCAAATCGAACATAAGATCGTTGAGCACTTCTAAATCATCAAAACTCGCAGCTTTGATTACAAATGCAGACATACTAAGGGTTACCAAAATTTGAGTCCGTATAGTGTGTTGCGAAAACACAAGCTTGGCAAGCCACAAAAGCACCTACTCACGATTGTTTTCTGGAGCACCAACGCAAAAAAGCCCCTGTACAAATCAGCATACAGAGGCAGAACCAAACTACGGAGTTCGAGGATCAGGGTTTCATTTGAGTACGACGATCAATTGTTAGCGTCGTAACACTCGCTCTATTTCATTCAGGCTCGTTGGATCATCAATCGTCGATGGCACGGTGTATTGCTCACCATCAGCAATTTGGCGGATGGTTCGACGCAGAATTTTACCCGAGCGAGTTTTCGGTAAGCGATCTACAACAAGTGCGTGTTTGAAGCATGCAACCGCGCCAATCTCATTTCTCACCTTGCCCACAAGTTCGCCTTCTAGCGCTAACTCATCAACCTTCACGCCATCTTTCAGCACAACAAAACCAAGTGGTAGCTGCCCTTTCAGATCATCGTGAATGCCCACAACCGCACATTCTGCAATGGCTGGGTGACCACCAACGATCTCCTCCATCTCACCAGTAGACAGGCGGTGACCAGCGACGTTAATCACATCGTCAATACGCCCCATGATGAATAGGTAACCGTCTTCGTCGAGATAACCACCGTCACCCGACACATAGTAGCTAGGGAATTGGCTTAGGTAGCCCGTTTCAAAACGATCATGGTTTCGCCATACCGTTGGTAAGCAGCTTGGCGGCAGTGGACGTTTTAGCGCAACGAAACCTTGTTGATTAGGTTTTACTGGTTCACCCAGCTCATCGAGGATTTCTACTTGATAACCCGGAATAGGCTTAGTTGAAGAACCCGCTTTTACTGGCATCATTTCAATGCCCGTTGGGTTCCCCGCAATCGCCCAACCTGTCTCTGTTTGCCACCAGTGATCGATTACCGGTTTGTCAGTTTTGCTCTGTACCCACTCCAGCGTAGGAGGATCTAAACGCTCACCAGCCATAAAGATGGTTTTCAGGTTAGACAAGTCATACTGCTTTAAGAACTCGCCTTCCGGGTCTTCTTTCTTAATCGCACGGAAAGCCGTTGGCGCCGAGAACAAAGCATCCACTTTATACTCATCACACACACGCCAGAATGCCCCCGGATTCGGAGTTTTGACTGGCTTACCTTCAAACAGTATTGTGGTGCAACCGTGAATTAATGGCGCGTAAACAATATACGAGTGACCCACTACCCAGCCCACGTCGGATGCCGCCCAGAACACACCACCTTGCGGGATGTTGTAGATTGCGCTCATTGAGTACTTCAGTGCCACGGCATGACCACCGTTATCACGCACTACGCCTTTTGGTTTACCTGTCGTACCCGAGGTGTAAAGGATATATAGCGGATCTGTCGCCAGTACTGGTACACAAGCGTGTGGAAGTGCTTGGCTGTACTCTTGCTGCCAGTCCAGATCTCTCTCTTGGTTTAGCTCGGCTTCACATTCTGGACGCTGGAAAACAAACACTTTCTCTGGCTTCCAACGACTGTCCATGATCGCTTTGTCAACCAAAGGTTTGTACGGAATGATTTTGCTGATTTCAATGCCACACGATGCCGTCATAATGACTTTTGGCTCTGCATCTTCAATACGTACCGCCAGCTCATTAGGCGCAAAACCACCAAACACAACTGAGTGAATCGCACCCAAACGTGCACAAGCAAGCATCGCCATCGCCGCTTCTGGGATCATC
>JABXIW010000070.1 GCA_013372875.1 Gammaproteobacteria bacterium
ATTAATGAGTGATCAGAACAATTCTCAAACATCGTATGTGCCTGATGTTAAGAGGAGTAAAGGCATATCTCCACTTTGGCTACTGCCAATTTTGACGATGGTGCTCGCCGGCTGGCTTGTGGTGAAGTCCATCCATGATGCGGGGCAACGAGTACAGATTTACTTCTCCGACGCTGCTGGTTTGGTGGCGGGACGTACAACTATCCGTTACCAAGGTTTGGAAGTCGGTATGGTCCGTGACATTAATTTGTCCGAAGATCTCGGCAGCATTTACGTGGATGCAGACATCTACCCTGAAGCAACGAAGTTACTAAACGATAAAACGCGTTTTTGGCTTGTTAAACCAACCGCGAGTTTAACTGGTGTGTCGGGCTTGGATGCGCTTGTTTCTGGTAACTACATCTCTATCCAACCGGGGGACGGTCAAGAATTTGAGACCACATTCCACGCTCTCGATTCGGCGCCAACGGATCTACGTGTTTCGCAGGGTTTGAACATCAAGCTTAAAAGCCGAGACTTAGGCGGCGTGTCGATTGGCTCTCAGATTGTCTATAAGAAAATTCCTATCGGTGCGGTCTACAGCTACCAACTGGATGAAGATGCAAAATCCATTACTATTCAAGCTAATATCCAAGAGCAATATCGACATATCATCAATGACCGCAGCCGCTTTTGGAACGTCAGCGGCATTGGCGCAAGTATTGGTTTTGAAGGCGTTGACGTACGCTTAGAAAGCATGAGCGCCCTACTTGGTGGCGCTATCGCCGTTGACTCCCCGGACGATGGCGAACCAGTGGAAGAAAATACAGAGTTCCGCTTATACAAAGACTTGAAAACAGCAGGTCGAGGCATTGCGATCAAAATTGCTCTACCTGACGACAACAAAGTCAGCAGCGAAGGTGCACCAATCATGTACCGTGGCATTGAAATTGGTCAGGTCACCGACTTAAGCCTTTCTGAAGGACGAGAAGTCATTTTGGCATCAGCAGCAATTCAGCCTGCTTTCAGTGACATGCTTACCACTGGCACTCGCTTTGTTTTGGAAGAAGCGAAAGTGTCGTTGTCTGGTGTCGAAAACATTGCAAACCTAGTTAGAGGAAACTTCCTCACTATCGTTCCTGGCGACGGCGAACGCTCTCGCCGCTTCACTGCAATTCGCAAAAACGTATTTAATCAACAGCAAGAAAAATCTATCGCGATTCGCCTAATTTCTGACAATTCATTTGGATTAGATAGCGGCGCGAACGTGCTCTATAAAGGTATTGTGGTCGGTTCCATCATCAACGTTGGTTTGGTTGATGAGAAAAAACAAACGAAGCACGAAGTCTTTATGGATGTGCTGATTGATCACGAATACAAGCATCTTATTAAGTCAAATAACCGTTTTTACGTGACTGGTAGCGCTTCTGCAGAGCTTACTGAGTCTGGGTTGAGCGTCACTGTTCCGCCAGCAAAACAACTACTGACCGGTTCTATCAGTTTCGTCAGTGAAGGTTCTGAGTCGATTCAGAAAGAATACCAACTGTTCCAAAACGAATCGTTAGCAGAACTCGCGCAGTACAACAAAACTGGTTCGAAAACATTAATGCTGTTTGCTTCAGAGCTACCACCAATTTCGAAAGGCAGCCCTCTACTCTATCGAAATCTGCCGGTCGGTAACGTCTCGGACTTTCATCTCGTCGATGGTGGCGTATTGATTAAAGCAACGATTGAAAATCGCTTTGCTTATCTGGTCACACCACAAACCGTTTTTTGGAATCGTTCAGGTATCGAAATTGATGCCTCACTTTCTGGCGTTAGCGTTAAAGCACATCCACTAAAATCTCTAATTGAAGGTGGAATTGCCTTTGATTCCGTGCCTGGCGTGGAAAACAAAGTTGGAGAACGTTGGAAGCTTTACGCTGATCAGCAAAAAGCGCGCAAATTTGGTCGAGTCATTTCGCTAGAAACAGACGGCACGCAAGAAGTACTTAAAGGTATGCCGATTGAATACCAAGGCGTGAAGGTAGGTGAAGTGACGCTTGTCGTACCGAATTTCCGTCGCAATCTGGTTGAAGTCACCGCCCGAATTTTGCCGGAATACGTGGCAAATATCGCGGTAGAAGGCACGCATTTTTGGCTAACTGAACCTGAAATTGGCCTTGGCGGCGTGAAGAACTTAGGTGCGCTGGTTTCAAAATCTATCAGCGTTGAACCGGGTAATGGCAAGGCGAAGTTCGATTTCCCATTAGAAAAAGGGTTTGACCGTGTAGAAGGCGTCATGTTTACCCTGCAAAGTGAGCAACGCGGTTCGGTTCAAGTCGGTACTCCTGTTCTCTACCGTCAAATTGAAGTTGGTCAAGTTACCGATGTTCGCTTGGGCGAGTTCGCTGATCGCGTGGTTTCCACCATCAAAATCAAACCTGAATACGCGTATTTAGTGCGTCAAAACAGCGTGTTCTGGAATGTGTCGGGTGTGGATGTGTCTATCGGTATTACTGGTGCGAACATCAAAGCAGGTACGATTGATAGCCTGGTGCGTGGTGGCATTGCATTTTCAACGCCAGAGCAATCACAAATTCCACCAGCAGCAAAACGTGGTCATTCTTTCTATCTTTACCCACGTGCCGATGAAAGCTGGGTTCAATGGCGAACGCCTATTCCTAAGCCCTAAGGCGGGATATTGATTCGATGTAAAGAGCAGCAATCGCTGCTCTTTTTTATGGTCGTTAACCTTGTCTCTATTCGTTTCTGCGTCGCTTTCGTATATTATTTGCGGCAAATTCTGCAAACGAGATTCCACATTGCATCCTAATGTATACATCCCAGACGCGTTTCTGGAAAAAATCCAAACTATCCTTCCTGCGAACCTCAACATGGAAGATTTCATCTCTGCATGTCAAAGGCCTCTTCGCAAAAGTATCCGCGTAAACACGCTCAAAATGAGTGTGGAAGACTTTGTTAAGCGCGCGGAAGACAAAGGATGGACATTGTCACCCGTCCCTTGGTGTGACAATGGTTTTTGGATTGAAGCCGACGAGTCGGTTGTACCATTAGGCAACACAGCAGAACACATGTCTGGCTTATTCTACATTCAAGAAGCC
>JABXIW010000114.1 GCA_013372875.1 Gammaproteobacteria bacterium
ACAGGACTGAGCAAAAATCCAAATGCTGGGTAAAGCACGCCAGCGGCAACTGGAATACCCAACGAGTTGTAAACAAAGGCACCAAATAGGTTTTGCTTCATATTTTTAAGTGTAGCGCGAGACAGTTCAATCGCATGTACTACCGCCATTGGTGACGTGTTCAGGATGGTCATTTGCGAACTTTCAATGGCGACATCACTGCCGCTACCCATGGCAATACCAAGGTTGGCTAACGCGAGAGCAGGGGCGTCGTTAATGCCATCCCCCACCATTGCCACGACATGTCCTTGAGATTGAAGTTGCTCAATGTGCTGAGCTTTTTCATCTGGCATTACTTGGGCGATCACTTCATCAATATCAAGTTCTAGGCCGATAGCATTGGCAACGTGTTGGTTATCACCCGTCAGCATTACCGTTTTGATGCCTTGCGATTTTAATGCAGAGAGCGCTTGTTTCGCATCTGATTTGATTGGGTCGGCAATGGCAATCAGACCGATCAGTTCGCCGTTCAATGCCACAGCTACCGGAATCCACGCATTTTTTGCGCATTCATCGATGTCTGGTTTCAGGGCGCTGGTCTCAACGTTTTCTGTTTGCATGAACTGTAGCGAACCAATAAGCAGCGGTTTATCTTGATACGTCGCCAAAATGCCGCGTCCGCGAACGTTCTCAAACTTGTCTAATAAGACGTCTTTTGCGTTGTGTTGTTTGGCATAATCACACACCGCTTTTGCCAGTGGGTGCTCAGACTGACGCTCTGCCGCATACGCTAAAGCCAATAGTTCTTCTTGGCTGGTGGTCTGAGTAAACACTTGCTGAACGCTCGGTTTTCCTTGGGTAAGTGTGCCCGTTTTGTCGAATACAACCGTGTCGACTTTGCTTGCCAATTGCAGGGCATCGGCGTCTTTGATCAAAATGCCGAGTTCAGCGGCCTTACCCACTCCCACCGTGACAGAAAGTGGGGTTGCTAAGCCTAGAGCACAAGGGCAGGCGATGATCAGTACCGTTGTGGTGACCACAAGCATATAACTCGCTTTTGGCTCTGGGCCAACGGCAAACCAAACGAGCGCGGCCAGTATTGCTATACCAACAACGACAGGGACAAACACCGATGAAATCTGGTCTGCCAATTTCGCGATGGCAGGCTTACTGCTTTGCGCTGTGCGCACCATGCGGATGATTCGAGCCAGCATGGTATTTGCGCCAATGCCCGTTGCCTCAATGAGTAAGGCTCCATCTGTGTTCAAAGTACCTGCGGAGACTTGAGCCTCTTGCGCTTTTAATACAGGAACAGGTTCGCCTGTGAGCATAGATTCATCAATGTACGATTCACCTTGAATCACAACGCCATCAACAGGCACTTTCTCGCCTGGTTTGATACGCAGTTTCATGCCTAGCGTGATTTGCTCAACCGTTATTTGTTGGTCGCCTTGTTCCGTGATTACCGTAGCTTGCTGAGGTTGTAAGTTAATCAACGCTTGTAAGGAACGCGTTGTGTTCGCCTTAGCTTTAGCTTCTATATAGTGACCAAGTGAAATCAAACCAATGATCATCGCGCTGGCTTCAAAATAGACATGACGAGAAGCCATGGGGAACCAGTCAGGAAAAATCACTACCAACATCGAGTAAAACCATGCCGCACCCGTACCGAGTGCAACCAAGGTATCCATTGTGGCGCGTTTGTGAGTGGCCGCTAACCAAGCATTACTGAAGAAGTGTTTACCCGCCGTGGCAAGAAGGAGCAAACATACGATACCGATCGCGCCCCAAGCTAATTGGTCGTTGGTGTTGCGAATCATCATATTGCCGCCAGCAACGCCCCAAATCATTAAAGGGGCACCGACGACAAGGCCTGCAATAGCATCCAGTTTGAAGCGTTTTTGCTGCTGACGTTGTTGCTGCGCTTGTTTTTCTTGCTGGGTTGCGGCGTCTTGTAGAATTTCACCCTGATACCCGGCTTGTTTAACCGATTCTAAAATCTCGGCGTGCAAGTCGTCAGAATCGTTATCGACAAAGACCAACGCACTTTGCTCAGCCAGGTTGACTTGTGCTTTTTCAACGCCTTGGACTTGAGTCAGCGCTTTTTCAACAGAGGCAACACAGCTGGCACACGTCATCCCTTGAATCAGCATTTGTAATTGTGTCGCGCCTGCTGGTGGTAGCTCTTCAATTTTAACTTCAGGCTCACTGTGATGTTGCTGCTCAACTTGAGCTAGCGTTTCTGCCTTTTGTGGAGCTGATACATTTGTATCTGTATTTGCTTCTGTGATCACTTCGGAACTTGCGCTATAGCCTAAGCTTGCCACTAAATCGATGACTTGCTCTTGTGTCAGCAGAGTATGAATGCGTAAGTGCGTTGTCGAAGCTTCGAAAGAGACAACATCTTGATTGGACTCCAATAAAGAAGAGAGTTTTTTAACGCAGCCACCGCAGCTTAGCCCCGATAGTTGGAGCTCATAATGGGTGCCAGCTTGGTAACCAAGGGATTCAATTGAGGCGACCACGTCAGATAAAGACGCATCCGTCTTTAATTCTACAGAGGTCGGAGACAAATTGATGATTTCAACATCGTGACTAGCGTGTAACGCTTTCTCTACTTTCCTTGCACAACCCATGCAGTTGAGCCCCGATAACGGTACAACGAACTGGTTCATAAACTTGTCCTCAATAATAGCGATGTAAAGAGCTTAAACCTTACATCAAGGGGAAGGTCAAGCATTTCATTGGCGAAACAATTTCGTCAAAACTGTCAGTAAAGCTCAGTTTCTTCCTCTGTTGTGTTGCGAGTGATCTCAAGGTTTTTTCTCTCTGAATATAAAGTTCCG
>JABXIW010000073.1 GCA_013372875.1 Gammaproteobacteria bacterium
GAAGCGGTTAAAGTAAATGTTTTAGGGACACTAAAAATTGCAGATTTATCAGTTGAATTTGAGGTTGAACGTTTTGTTATGGTGTCTACTGATAAAGCGGTTAATCCAACCAATGTGATGGGCGCCACCAAGCGTGTTGCAGAAATGTATATCAGTTGTTTAAGTGAAAAGCAAGACGCCACTAAGTTTACTACAACTCGTTTTGGCAATGTATTAGGCTCAAATGGATCTGTAATTCCACTATTTAAAAAGCAAATTTTACAAGGTGGACCATTAACCGTTACTCACAAAGATATTACTCGTTATTTTATGACCATTCCTGAAGCTTGTAAATTAGTTTTAGAAGCAGGTACTATGGGGAATGGAGGTGAAATCTATATTTTTGATATGGGAAAATCCGTTAAGATTTTCAATATGGCCAAACGTATGATCGCCTTATCTGGATTACAATATCCAGATGATATCGATATCAAGATTACAGGCTTACGCCCCGGTGAAAAACTTTATGAAGAATTGTTAGCTAATGGAGAGAATACATTAGCCACTTATCATGAAAAAATTATGATAGCCAAAACACAAACCATTGATTCCATTCAGGTTTCTGCTACATTAGAGCGATTACACACAAACATAAATAGTTATAGTAATCAAGAAATTGTAGAACTTTTAAAAGTTATTGTACCTGAATATATTTCCAATAACTCTGATTTTGAAGTATTGGATACCTAAATTTATTTTTAAGAACCAATTAAATACCTTTTATTTGCAAAATTAAATTCAATAAGAATAATTCTATGAAATCTAAAAAATTAGTTCTTTTATTTCTCTTTTTTTTAATTACTTTCTTCTCCTATTCTCAAGACTTAAGTGCCATAAAAAATATAGATATCTCTTCTTTGTCGGACGAACAAATTTCCAATTATTGGGAGGCCATCAAAGAAAAAGGATATACACTAAGCCAATTAGATCAGATTGCCAAAGTACAAGGAATACCTGCAAGTAAGGTAGCTGAATTTAAAGCTAGAGTTAATAAACTTCAAGTTACAAAAGTAACAGAAGCAAAAATCATAAAAGATCAAGTAGCTGTTAATTTAAAAGAAGAACCATTTGGTATTAATGATGAGCAAATTGTAAAAAAAGACAGTACAACATCAGAATTATTTGGCTATGATTTTTTTAATAATTCTAAAATTTCATTTACGCCTAATATTAATGTTTCAGTTCCAGATTCTTATCAATTAGGACCAGGTGATGAATTGACTATCGATTTATGGGGTGCTTCAGAAATTACCTACCAAGTTAAGGTTACCAAACAAGGACAAATAAAAATTCCAGGCATTGGTTTTATTTACGTGAACGGATTGTCCTTAAGTCGTGCAAGACCTAGAATCATTTCAAATCTAAAAAAGAAGCATTCAGGAGTCGGTGCAGGAAACTCTAGTTATAATAAGGTGTATACCAACATATCCGTATCTAAAATTAGAACGGTGCAAGTAAGCATTATCGGAGAAATAAAAACTCCAGGCACCTATGCCATCAACTCTTTAGCAAGCATGCTGAATGCGATTTATGCTGCTGGTGGCCCTACAAAAATGGGCTCCTTTCGAAAAATTGAATTGGTTCGAAACAATAAAACGATCGGGAATTTAGATGTTTACGACTATTTGCTAGAAGGGAAAACCAATAGCAAGTTAAAGCTTCAAGACCAAGATGTGTTATTGGTAAAACCCTATCAAAACTTAATAACGGTTGAAGGTGCTGTTAAACGACCAGGAATTTATGAATTAAATCCTGAAGAAACCTTACAAGACTTAATTAACTATTTTGGTGGTTTTACACCTAAATCGTATACCAATCTATTTGTATTAGAACGTTTGATAGACGGCAAAGAAAAAGCAGTTAAAGAGGTCACCTTAGCAGAAGCAGCTAGCTTTAAAATGCAAGCGGGTGATAAGTTAATTGTACAAGAATCTTTAGATATTTTTAAAAATAAAGTTACCGTAAATGGCGAAGTGTTTCGACCAGGAAATTTTGAGTTAACACCACAAATGACACTTAAAGAGCTTATTGAAAAAGCGGATGGTGTAACTAAAGATGCTTTTTTACAAAGAGGTTTATTGGTAAGAACCTATGACAATTTTACAAAAGAAAATATCGCATTTTCCATACCAGAGGTAATGAATGGTACCACTACTATAGCTTTACAGAAAGATGATGAAATATTAATTTTTAACAAAAAAGAGTTAAAAGAAGCAAGAAGTATATCTGTATCAGGAGCTGTAAATAAACCAACTACTTTAGATTTTATTGATAAATTACAAATTGAAGATGTGATTGCTTTGGCTGGTGGCTTAAAAGATGGTGCAGATGCCAACAATATCTATGTTTCTAGAAGGTTGAACGATGGTAGTTATAAAACGTTAAGTAAAGTATTTACGCTTTCTTCTTCTAAAAACTTAGCCATAAATGATGGTGAACCTTTCTATTTAGAACCTTTTGATGAAGTTGTTGTACGTTATGCTAAAGGATATACTAGCCAACAAACGGTTAGTATTAATGGGGAAGTTGGGTTTCCTGGAGACTATGTCTTAGAAACCAAAGAAGATAGAATTTCTGATTTAATTCAACAGGCAGGAGGCTTAACGGAATTTGCCTATCCTGTAGGGGCTACTTTAAAAAGAAAAGTAGATTTTTTGACAAAAGATTTGTCAGTTTTTGAAAAACTGGGAGAGGTGAATGATTCTTTAGTGAGTCAGTCTTCAAAAGAATATACAGTTGCCATCGATTTGGTAAAAATATTACAGAACCCAAAAAGTGATATCGATATTTTGTTACGCCCTGGAGATAGAGTAATAATACCAGAAGTAGCGCAAACGGTACAAATTATTGGCGAAGTGTATGTGCCTTCTTTAGTACAATTTCAAGCAGGCAAGTCTTTAAAATATTATATATCAAATTCAGGAGGGTTAACTGATGATGCTAAAAAAAGAAGAATTGCTGTACAATACAGTAATGGTGAAATACAAACGGTAAAAAACTTTTTGTTTTTTAAAAGTTACCCCAGAATTAAACCAGGAGCGAAAATATTAGTCCCTAAAAAACCTGAGACTAAGAAAATTTCAGCTCAAGAGATTATAGGAATTACGACGGGCTTAGCTACCTTAGGATTATTAATTCAATCGTTAGCTAATTAATTCTAATTACAAAACGAATTACCATGAGTACAAAAGAAAGTTTAGTATTGGAAAGTAATGATGATAGTATTGATCTAATTGCTTTGGTGAAGCAATTTTGGAGCGCACGTAAATTTATTCTAAAAACGGTACTTATTTTTATAGTTTTAGGCTTGGTCTACGCTTTGTTAAGTAAAAATTTTTATACGGCTTCTGCTACCATAGTCCCTGTAACAGAAGGGAAATCTGTGGGAGGTAGTTTAGGTGGTTTGGCATCATTAGCAGGTATAAATTTAGGAGGGAGTGTAGGTGGTAACTCTAGTGGTGAAATTTCACCGATGTTGTATCCCGAAATTGTGGGGAGTATCCCATACAAACTAGAGCTTTTGCAAACAAAAATTAGTGTACCAGAAAGCGATTCTTTGGTTACCTACCAGTATTATTTTGAAGAATTGTATAACCCTGGATTTTTAGCAGGGCTAAAAAAATATACTATTGGGTTACCGGGTGTTATTTTAGGTGCCCTAAAAGGGACCTCAACTTCTGAAAATTTAAATGCAACTAATGATAACTTGGTTAAATTAAATGAGGAAGAATTTGAATTGATTAAAGTTTT
Organism: Gammaproteobacteria bacterium; assembly: GCA_013372875.1. Next base: position 3,790 of record JABXIW010000073.1, read on the forward strand.
AGAAGAACAAATTTCACTAAACGTTAATGATAAAGAAGGCTTTGTAAGTTTAAGTGTTACCATGCCCGAAGCGAAGGCGGCTGCTCAAATGACTTTGCGAGCTCAAGAATTGTTACAAGAATATGCTTTAAAGTTTAAGACGCAAAAGTCTAAAGAACAACTAACCTATATTGAAGAACGTTTTAAAGAAAAACAAAAAGAATTTGATGATAAGAAACTGCAGTTGGCGTTATTTCAAGATCAGAATAATAATATCAATTCGGCAGTAGCTAGAACGAAACTCTTACAGCTACAGTCTGAATATGACCTTGCTTTTACGGTTTATACTGAGTTAGCGAAGCAATTGGAAACACAACGTTTACAAGTAAAAAAGGATACGCCTATTTTTACGATTCTAAAACCGGTTACCATACCTAATGAAAAGGCGGGGCCAAAAAGAGCACTTATTTTAATAGGGTTTACTTTTCTAGGTATTGTTTTTAGTTTAGGGTATATTTATATTAAGGGATTGTTACCGGAGTTTAAAACAGCTTGGAATAAAGCGGCTTAATTCTTTTTTTGATTAGGAATTGCTAACGAGGGGATTGCTATTGCTTTATAGCAGCTTTGCATTGAGGGATTGTTTTAGGTTTAGGGGTTTAAATAAGAATCGTCATTGCGAGTGAAACGAAGCAATCTCCACGAAGAACTGCTCGGTTTTTAGTATTATGTTTTCGGCTATATTGATTAGGGGATTGCCACAGTCGTATTTCATACTCCTTCGCAATGACGGCGTAGTTTTTTGTTTTGGGAGTTAAATAAAACTTTTGAACGAAAACGATTGAAGTTTTAAAAGCTATTGTTTATCATTATTTCTTCTTTTATCTTTGAAAAGTTAATAATATAAACTATGATACTTATTGCCGATGGTGGTTCTACTAAAGCAGATTGGATAGCTTTAGATGCTAACAAAGCCGAAACTTTTAGAGTAAGAACACTTGGTTTAAATCCGGCTGTTGTGCCTCAAGAGGAATTACATAACAGAATTATTAATATGTTTCAATTGATTCAAGTAAAAGATGAGGTGAAAGAAATTTATTTTTATGGAGCAGGATGTGGTACACCAAAAGCAGCTAATATTTTAGCTAATGTGATGCAAGCTATTTTTGTTAATGCAAAAGTAGTGGTTGAAGAAGATATGTTAGCGGCTGTTTATGCAGCATCAGGGAGTCAACCAGCTTTAGTAGCTATTTTAGGTACTGGCTCTAACTCTTGTTATTTTGATGGTAAGAAAATGCATTTGAAAGTGGCTTCTTTAGGGTATGTGTTAATGGATGAAGCTAGTGGAAACTATTTTGGGAAAAGATTAATTCGTGATTATTATTATGGTTTAATGCCAAATTATATCGTTGAGAAATTTGAAAAAGAATTTGTATTAGACCCTGATACCATTAAGCAAAATATTTATAGAGAACCCAACCCAAATATGTATTTAGCTTCTTTTGC
>JABXIW010000096.1 GCA_013372875.1 Gammaproteobacteria bacterium
CAAGAAAGCAATGATGGTGGTTTTGTACCATTTCGGAGCATTGCCTAGGAAGTTGTCGTAGATTGCATTACCAACGCTGTAGCTCATATTTTTGTCAATTATATTAAGATTTGAGTGAGTATCTATTCTATGAGGTTGGGCGGCTTTTTCCAGTATTTTCGGTGCTCAAAGCCATCTTTTCAGTTTTATAGGCTTTTTTGATGCGCAATTGACGCTTTATTAGGCAATTGGCTAGAAATGGCATTGACTATATGTTACAAACATTCAAAATAAGTGCTCTTACCACTTTTAAATCCAGTTTTAGTTTTTGGGGACAATAATGGCTACAGCAAAAGCCTTAACGCCTGCAGCATTTGCAGAGCAATACATCGTTGAGTCAATTTGGAACGGTAAGTTTGCCGCAGGCACGATTCTACCTGCAGAGCGCGAACTGGCTGAAATCATTGGGGTGACGCGAACTACTTTGCGCGAAGTATTACAGCGTTTGGCGCGCGATGGCTGGTTGACCATTCAGCATGGTAAACCGACTAAGGTTAATGATATCTGGGAGTCAGCGACCCTAAACGTTTTGGATACGCTCATTCAGTTGGATGACGATGGTTCGATTGAGCTAGCAGATAACCTACTTGAAGCAAGAACTTCCACTGCCAGCATTTTCTTACGCCGTGCTATCAAAAATGATCCGCAGGCCTTGTTAGATATGTTGGATAAGATTGATCAAGTGCCTAACAACGCCGAAGGCTATATTGCCTACGACTGGCAGTTCCATCATTTAGCAACGCGCACTTCGGGAAATCCAATTTACACCTTGATGTTAAACGGCTTTGAGGCGATTTATTACAAAATAGGGCGCTTCTATTTTGGTTGGGAGCAAACCCGTAAATTGGCCTATAAATACTATAAGGATTTGGCGGCGGCGATCAAAGATGAAAATGCTGACCAAGCCATTGATATTCTTTGGAAATATGGCCATGAAAGTGGTGAGTTGTGGAATCGTGCCAAAGCCGAGTTAAAGAGCTTTGATGAAATCGCAAGTCGTTAATTTTTCTAGCAATTTAAGAATCTGGTAAGTCCACTTGCCAAAGACACTCAATACAGAGTAGGATTGGGTAATCTTATCGTATTGATAAACCATAAAATTATACAAATAAGGTCTATAAGTCCTTGATATTTACCAAATGGGAGTAACCAATGAAGAAAGTTTTACACGGGATAGCTCTTGCCAGTAGCTTAGTTTTAGCGGCTTGTGGTGGCGGTGGGCCAGATGAGCCTAAGATCCCTGGCGTCGGTTCCGGTTCGGGGGCTGGTCCTTCTGCTCAAATGTCTCCAGTATATTCACCCGCTAGTGGTAATATTCCTGTACCAAACGATATTTTATTCTTAGGAACCCAAGATTTAACTCTAAACATTCCTAATGATGATCCAAGTGCATCAAATCCAATCACCGCGATTAATGCATTGGATGGTTGGTCTACTCATGCTCCATTTACCATCAGTTTTACGGACAACGGTGCGACTGTTGACCCTTCTTCTTTGGTACCTGGTCAATCATTTAGAATTTTTAAGACTTCCGTATTAAGACCTGAAGTTCAGCCAGGCATTATCGCGCCTACTGGTCCAGTAACTGGCATTGAAGCTGAGCTAACCTTTGGTGTTGATTATTTTGTTCAAATGGCAGGACCATTAACGGTTGCAGTAGTGCCGTTAAGACCTTTGGAAGCTCAAGCGTCTTACATGGTGGTTTTGACTAATGGCTTGCGAGATTCAAATGGTACTCCATTAGTTGGCGACAGCGCTTATAACTTAGCAAAATCAACTGAGCCATTAGAAGGCGCTGCGGCTGCTTTAGAGCCAATCCGTCAATTAGTTGATGCTATGTTAACAGCGGCATCAAGTGCAGGCATTGCACGTGAAGATGCGATTTTATCTTATCAATTCACGGTTCAATCCATTGCTAATTCATTGGTAGCCTCAAAAGGCATCTATATTGATTTACCAATAGCATTGTCGGGTAACACTATGTTCCCAGCGACTAGCTTCTCTAGCTTGATGACGGACACAGCTCCATTTACAGGTATTGGTGCGGCGAATCTTTATAAAGGTCAATTAACACTTCCATATTTATCGGGTATTCCATCGCTAGCGAATCCTTTAGCTATTTTAAACGATAGCTGGGTAGCCGCAGATATGGTGCCGATTGGTGGTAATCCTGCTAATGGCTTTATGGCAAACCCGTTGGCTGGCGGAAACTTAACTTATGCGAATCCATTGCCGCAAAAACGTGGTGATGAGGTTGTACCATTGTTGGTTTCTTTACCTAAGAATCCAATGTGTCCTAAGCCTTATCCTGTAATGATATTCCAGCACGGTATTACTAGTGACCGTACGGCGATGTTAGGTATTGCCGATACTATGGCGGGTGCTTGTACTGCGGTTGTGTCAATGGATCAGCCGTTACACGGTATCGCAGCAGATAACCCTGTACATTTAGGCCTGCAAGCCGCAACTATGGGCTTAATTGGTGTATTCGAAGGCTATGCTCCAGGTGGTGTTCGTGAAAGAACTTTTGGTGTTGACTTCTTAACAAATGCAACAGGTGCTGCTGGCCCTGATATGATCCCAGATTCTTCTGGTGCACATACGATTAATCTGCAAAACCTTTTAGTTTCTCGTGATAACTTGCGTCAAGCAGCTTTAGATTTGTTAACGCTAGAAAAAGCAATTCCAGCAATGGACATTGATGGCGATATGATTCCTGATTTAGATTCGACTAAAGTAAGCTTCATGGGGCACTCTTTGGGTGGTATCGTAGGTTCTACTTATACCTCAATGGCGGATTTTGCTCAGCAAAGCGTTATCGCAACTGCTTCTGGCTCGATTGCACAGATGCTGAATGCCTCTCAAGCGTTTGGTCCTAGAATTCGTGGTGGTTTAGCCGCCGCAGCGGGCCAAGATCCTGCAAGTGCTGAATTCTTGCAAGATACTTTACCTGCTTTCTTAGTGGCTGCACAAACAGTAGTCGACTCAGGTGACCCTATTAACTACGCAGCCATGGCTCAAGCCAACAATATCCCTACTCTTGCAATGCAAGTACAAGGTGATGCGGTAGTACCTAATGCAGCTGCGACGGCTCCATTAGTAGGCTCTATTCCAATGGCAGCTGCTTATGGTCTACCTACAGTAACGGCGACCACGGCAACCGATAGAGCTTTCTTGAAGTATGTTTCTGGTGATCATGCTTCTCCATTAAGCCCGGCGGCAGATGCGGCAGTTACTGTGTCAATGCAAACAGCGATTGCTAACTTTATCGCTTCTGGCGGCTCACAAGTGGTGGTAACTGATCCAGCACTCGTTGAACCATAAGCCATAATCCTTTAGGATCGAAAGCCCTTGTTAAATGTTAGCAAGGGCTTTTTTGTGTCCGTTTGATATTTGGAGATTAGCTTGGAATTTTTAACCGAATACGGTCTATTTTTACTGAAAGCAGCAACGGTTGTTGTAGCTATTGTGTTGGTTATTGGCTTTATTTTAAGTGCTGGCCAAAAGCAGCGCTCAAGCCTTAAAGGTGATATTAAAGTCACCAATTTAGGTGAAGAAATTAAAGATCATAAACACACCATTCAAAGTGAAGTCTTATCTAAAGCTGAATGGAAAGCTCTACAAAAAGAAGAAAAAGAGCAAGATAAAAAGGAAGCTAAAGCCGATAAGAAAAAAGCTAAATCCAAAGAAACAGAGTCAGAAGAAATTAAAGCAAGGCTCTATGTGCTTGATTTTGATGGAGATATTGAGGCGAGCGAAGTAGAGTCATTGCGCGAAGAAGTGACTGCTGTGCTAGCTACCGCCAATGAAAAAGATGAAGTGATGCTACGTTTAAAAAGTCCAGGCGGCATGGTGCACACTTATGGCTTAGCGGCATCACAGTTGGCAAGAATTAAAGCGGCGGGTCATAAGCTAACCATTGCGGTGGATGAGGTGGCAGCCAGCGGCGGCTATATGATGGCCTGTGTTGGTGATAGGATTGCCTCGGCACCTTTTGCTATTATTGGCTCGATTGGAGTGGTTGCAGAGATCCCAAACTTTAATCGCTTGTTGAAAAAAGCCTATGTAGATTATGAGCAACATACTGCGGGCGATTATAAGCGAACTTTAACCATGTTTGGCGAAAACACCACCCATGCGCGTGATAAATTTAAACAAGAGCTAGAAGAGACTCATAGCTTATTTAAAACTTTTATCAGACAAAATCGCCCTGATTTGGATGTGGAAAAAGTCGCCACTGGTGAGCACTGGTATGGTAGTCAAGCCGTTGAATTAGGTTTAGTGGATGAGATTGTTACTAGTGATGATTTGATTGCCAAAGCGGTTAAAGACAAAGACGTTTACTCAGTAAAATACGAGATCAAACGCCCGCTGAGCGACAAACTATCAATTAGTTTGCACGGCTTTCTTGATCGCTTTGTGCTGGGCTGGGTTCAACGTTCGAACCAAACCAATATCTATAAGTAGATAGATAGGTGATTCGAAAACCATGGATTTTGATTTTTGGGATAATTGTTGGCATCGTGACTCACAGCCGTTTCATGTGACAAGTGAGCATCCATTACTGGCTAAGCATTTAGACCGATTCGATCCTGACGAAAAGTTATTGTTACCGCTTTCAGGTAAGTCGGTAGATCCAATTTTCTTAGCGCAACATCAGATATATTCCACCGCCGTTGAATTTAACCCCAAGGCGGTGGAAGCCTTTATTAAAGAAAATAAATTAGCACCTAAAAAGAGTGAAACTGACAATGGCGTTCAATTTCAATTGGCAAATTTTGAAGTGTGGTTGGCGGACTTTTTTGCCCTAACATCGGAAGAAATTGGTCTATTTTCACAAGTCTTTGATCGAGCTGCATTAGTTGCTCTGCCTGAAGATTTACGCCAAAGGTATGCAAAACATCTTGCTTCAATGTTAAAACCACAAGCAAAAATCTTTATGGTAACCATGGATTATGATCCTGAGCAGATGGATGGTCCGCCATTTCATATAAATCAATCTCAATTGCAAACTTATTTCCCTAGTGCCGAAATTGTAGAAATTGATCGCCATTCCTTAATTAACAACCATCCACGTTGGAAGGAGCTTGAGCTATCTTTCCTTGATGAAGTGCTATATCAAATTAACCTATAAATAATGAATAAAATGACAATAAAGACTGACAAGGCAACTGCTCCATTTGGCCTATGGGAATCCAAAATTACACCAAAAATGTTAGCGGCTAAATCAAACCGGTTGGGGCAAATGCAAACCATTAGCGGCAAACTTTATTGGTTAGAATCTCGAGCTCAAGATAAAGGACGAGGAGTTATTGTCGAATACTCCAATGGTGAAACTAAAGATATAACGCCTGAAGAATACAACGTCAGAACCCGTGTCCATGAGTACGGCTCAGGCGACTTTTGGGGCAAAGGCGATACATTAATTTTTGCTAATGACAAAGATCAAAGGCTTTATTGTCAGAAACTATCGAGTGTAGACATCACCGCGATAACACCCGAAAGCGAAACAAAATATGGGCTGCGTTATGCCGACGGTGACTTGTCAAACGATCAGCAATTTAGTGTTTGTGTGCGTGAGTATCACCCTACAGGTTCAACGGCTCATCAAGTAGTTAACGAGCTAATTAGTATTAATTTAATTAGTAATCAGATCAGCATTATTGCTACTGGTGCAGATTTTTATTCGAATCCTCGTTTGAGTCCAGATAACAAACAACTGTGTTGGCTGCAATGGAATCATCCTAATATGCCTTGGGATGAAACTGAGTTATGGCTGGCTGATATCGATGAACAGGGTTTGCTTAGCAAGCAACGAAAAGTTGCAGGTGGGCAGCAAACCTCAATTTATAATCCGCAATGGTCTCATGACAATCAGTTAGTCTTTGCTTCGGATCAAAATAGTTGGTGGCATTTATATAAAAACCAGCAACCGCTGCATCAAAATCAAGAAATCGAATTTGGCTTTCCGCAATGGCAATTTGCTTGTAACAGTTTTCAAATAATTGAGGATGTGATTTTTGCCATAGGCACAAAAGATGGCAAACAAAATCTTTATAGAATAGACGTCTCAACAGGTAAAATTCAGCAGTTAGAAGATGAGTTTTGTTATTTCAATGGTGAGTTCCAATGCATTGATAATAAGCTTTATTTCATGGCTGCGACGGCTAGCCAATCGCTTAATGTTTACGAGTTTGATACCAAGTCTCATCAGCGTAAAGCCATAAAAGCATCTCTCAGCACGCTATCAAATGCCGATATTTCAGAAGCTCAGCACATGAGTTTTCAGACTAGTGAAGGTGATAGGGCTTATGGCTTTTACTATCCACCAAAAAATTCTGAATATGCTTCAGAAAACGAACTGCCACCTTTAATCGTTATGAGCCATGGCGGGCCAACGGGTATGACGGATGCTGGTTTTAATCTACAGGTTCAGTTCTGGACCAGCCGTGGTTTTGCTGTGGCCGATGTTAATTATCGAGGCAGCACCGGCTATGGCCGAAAGTACCGTGATGCCTTGAAAGGCCATTGGGGTGTGTACGATGTTGATGATTGTATTGCCATGGCCGAACATTTAGCCAAGCAAGGCTTAGTTGATGGTCAACGTTTGGCCATTCGTGGCGGTAGTGCAGGTGGCTATACCACCTTATGTGCTTTGACTTTCCACGATAAGTTTAAAGTTGGCATGAGCCGCTATGGCGTGGCCGATTTGTTATCGCTAGCCCAAGATAGCCATAAGTTTGAAATTCGATATCTTGATTCGGTTGTAGGGCCTTTGCCACAAGCAAAGCAAACCTATTTAGATCGTTCGCCCTGTGAGCATACAGACAAATTATCTTGCCCAATTTTATTGCTACAAGGGGCAGATGATAAGGTAGTGCCGCCAAGTCAATCTGAAGCCATGGTAAACGCTTTGAAAGCCAAAGGCTTAGCTTATGAATATATTGAGTTTGAAGGGGAAGGGCATGGTTTCAGAAAGCCTGAAACCATTATTAAAGCATTTGAAGCTGAGTTGGTTTTTTATCGAAAGTATTTGTTATGAGTTTTCTTTATTGAGCTTTTCTATGTTTTTTACTCCAAAAGGGACTTCATCAAATAACGTGAAGTATCCCTGATTTGGGTTTAAAAGTAAGTCGATGCTCATAATATAGGATTCAGGTTCATTTTCGCCAAAACCAAAATTGACTATAAACTCAACGTTCTTTGATGAATCGCGAAGACTAGCCGCTGATCTTTGTAGTTTTTTAAAGCTCCTCATCGATTCAGGGCTTAGTCTTAAAACACTATAAAACTCTTTATATTCCTTCCGAAACCAAGGATCTTTTGTCTCATGTCCTTGCTCTATTTGTTCGAGTTCGAATTTACTCTCATGCGCTTCATCATTCGAGCTAAATTTTAATTGCAGCGTTAATGATTTCTCAGTGACATCTACATATTTATCCGTTCTAAACTTTACTCGTAAATCTTGTGCTCTAATTTGATTAAAGTCATCCTCATCGAATGACTTCATTTTCCACATGGTTGAAAGCGGGATACTAGAGCAGCCCTGAAGAATAGCGAGAGTTAGTAAAATTATAATTTTTTTCATGTTAGTCCTTTAATTGTTATAAGTTATTGCTCTTCAAAATTAGAGTGAATCACAGGGTCGTTATACACATCTAGGTCGATTTCACCTTCAGACTTAGCGACAATAGCGGTAACAGCGGCATCGCCAGTAATATTTACTGCGGTTCTAGTCATATCCAGTAAGCGATCGATACCTAAAATCATGCCAATAGCCTCAACTGGTAAGCCTACTTGGGTTAATACACCAGCTAGCAAAATCAAACCGACACTAGGAACTCCCGCCGCGCCAATCGACGCCAATGTTGCGGTTAAAATAATGGTCAACATTTGCGCCATACTCAAGTCTTGAACATAAGCTTGAGCGATAAACAAGGTAGCGATACCCTGCATAATGGCGGTACCATCCATATTGACTGTGGCGCCTAATGGCAAAGTGAAGGAGTAGGTGTTTTTATGCACCCCTAAGTTCTTTTCAACGCAGCGCATGGTCACCGGAAGGGTTGCATTGGAGCTAGAAGTACCGAAAGCCGTTAGCATTGCTGGCCACATGCCCTTAAAGAAATTCACTGGATTTAAACGCGCTAACAAGACGATAAGACTGCCGTAAGTCAATAAGGCATGAAGAATTAACACAAAAATGACGAGTCCGAAGTAATATAATAACGGTCCAGCCAAATCTGCAAACGGGAAAGTGGCAAAGGTTTTGGCTATTAAGAAAAATACACCATAAGGTGCAAATTTCATCACTATATTAACAATGCCCATCACTACATGATTGGCACTTTCAAACCAATCTTTGATGGTTTTACCTTTTTCGCCAGAGAAAGAAATGGCGAGCCCCAGAATAATGGCGAACACGATGATTTGCAGCATATTCGCTTCTGTCATGGCTGCTACTGGATTGGTAGGGATCATATTGATCAAGACATCGGTTAGCGGTGGCTTTTCTTTGGGCACAAAGTTAGCTTCGCCAACGGGCATTCCAACACCAGGCTGGAAAATGGAAGCCATAGTCAGTGCTAAGACTAAGGCTATAGCCGTGGTCAATAGATAAAGCCCCACGGTTTTTAAACTCAAACGACCAAGTTTGCTAGGATCGGTTAAAGAACAGACTCCAACTACTAATGAGACCAGTACCAATGGCACCATCAACATTTTCAGAGCATTAATAAACCATTTGCCGCCAACATGGAACAATCCATTGATCAAGTAATCGCTGACAAACGCATTTGCTGAAAATTGTTGCAAGATAGTACCAACGACTGCACCAACCGCCATAAATATGAGTATTTTTACACTAAGGTTCATTAATGTTCCCACTTGGATAAAGTTAAAAAGCACTCTAAGGGATTGATATATAAAGTGCAAGGCACAGGGCAAGTCATTCATTTGAGAATTTATTAAAAAATACTTGCACATCAATGATTACAGGCGTAATCTAAAACCATTGATTACAAATGTAATCATAATTTTAGAAATGAAGCATTGAATCTAAGGCAAAGTATGTCTAACCGAGTGAGTGAGTCAGAACAAATTGTAATGGAGGTGCTGTGGCAGGAATCTCCTTTATCCAGTCAGCAAGTAGTTGAGCGTTTGCAGGCGCAAGACTGGAATGAAAAAACGGTGAAAACCTTTTTAAATCGTATGGTTAAAAAAGGCGTGTTAGGTTTTCAAACCCAAGGACGTAAATATTTATATTTTCCAAAAGTCGAAAGAGAAGTATTTATTCAAGAAGAAAGTGACGGCTTCTTGAACAAAGTATTCAAAGGTAATGTCAAAGAGCTATTGGCAACTTTTGTACAGAATAAACAATTATCAAAGCAAGAGTTGGATTATCTGAAAAACTTATTGGATAAGGAGCAGGGCTAATGAGCGAGTTACTAGCTTATCTATGGCAGTCGAATATTGAATTAAGCCTATTATTAGTGGTGATTTTTCTAGCACGTTTAGCCATAAGAAAAACCACAAAAAACTACAACGCTTATTTATTGTGGTTATCGATCCCCATAGGCGTGGGGATTGCAAAGCTCATTAGTTATATTGACTTTAGCCAGCCTCCGACCGAAACGGTGAACTACTTAATTAACAGTTATGTGGTCAAGCCCAGCCAAAGTTTTGATGGTTGGAATTATGTGGCCTATTTATGGTTAAGCATTGTCGTTTTATTGCTAATCAGACTGGCGAGACAGCACAAAGCATTAAGAAAAGAGCTGAAACAGATTAGTGTACCGCATCATTTAATTGTTAAGTCTAAATACCCCATTATCGGGATCAATAAAGACGGTTTTTCCCCTGCGGTTTATGGCTTTATCAAGCCCAGAATTTACTTTCCAATACAGCTAGAAAAGCAACTTTCTTTCGAGCAGCTCAAGTTAATTATTCAGCATGAAGAGCATCATATTAGTCAGAAACATTTGTGGCTAAATTTGCTGTGGGATATCTTGGTTTGTTTGGTTTGGTTTAATCCATTGATTTATGTATCGCGACAAAACTTCCGCCACGACCAAGAAGTTTATTGCGATTATCTAGTCCTTAACCGTGCTCCTGAACCTGAGCACAAAACTTATGGTCATGCACTGCTTTCAACCGTTTCTGCCACACACTCGGTTAGCTTACTTTGCTCATGGAAAATGTTTAATCAACTTGAGGAACGAATCATGAGTATTAAAAACGTCAAACGTAAATCTAACAAATTGGCTTTGTCCATTGGAGCCATAGCCATTATTGCTTCTACTTCGCTTTATGCCGTCAATATGAACAGCTTTAAACAGCTTGATAAAGATGGTGAACATCGGGTTGAGTGGAGTATCGGTGGTAAATCGTATGTCGAAAAAGATGGCGGCTGGGTGATCTATGAAAATGGTAAAAAGCGCTCAATGACAGCTAAAGAAAAAAAGGAATTTGAGCAAGCGGTAGAGCGAGCTGAAGAGGAAATGCGCCGCGCAGAGAAAGATATGCTTCGAGCTGAGCAAGAAATGGAGCGTGCAGAAGTTGAAATGGAAAAAGCGATGGAAGAAATGGAGAAAGCGCATGAAGAAATGGCTCGTGGCTTCGAGCAAATGGAAGAAGCCTTTATGGAAATTGAGCAAAGCCAGATGGATATCCATACTGACTATCTAGAGGGAAAGCTCAGTAAAGAGCAGTTAGATAAAATTCAAGCAGAGCTGCGCAAGGCTCAAGAGCAGTTAAAGCAGAACCAAGGTCAGTATCAGCGTGACATTGAACGAGCAAAGCAGCAGCTTGAAAAGTCTCGTCGCCAATTGGAAAAAGGACAAACAGGGTTGAGATATCCTAAAGCTCCGGTGTCGCCAGTAGAGCCGGTTTCTCCTGCAAGCCCTGAGTCTTCTGCTGCAATAAGTGTTTCTAAACCAGCAAAACCTGCATTACCTGTAGCACCAGAAGCAAACGCCTTACCCAAGAAAACCGTGCCAGCCAAATACCCAGTAGAAGCCGAGCGAAATAATATTTCAGGTTATACAACCTTTCAGTTTGATTTAACCCAAGACGGTAAGCCGATTAATATTGCGATTATAGATTCGCAGCCTGCAGGAGTTTTCGACGAAGTTGCAAAAGAAGCGATTGAAAACTGGGAATTTATTGTGCCAAAAGGTTCTACGGAGAATTTGCGTTACAAAATTGAATTTGCAATGGATTAACACAGAAAGTAAAGTTAGAAAAGCCCGCGGTTGCGGGCTTCTTATTTTTTACTTGGAATCAAACCAAATTAATTTTTGTACCTTTATTGCCGTTTCCATTGGCGACATCAATAAATGCGCCTTTGATTTGCGGACCGACGATAGCAATATTTTTAACACCGTCTGCTAATACTGATAAAGCTTCTTCTACTTTAGGTATCATGCCGCCTTGAATAACGCCTTGTTGAATGAGTTCTCGCGCTTGCTCGGCATTAATCTGGGCGACCCTAGTTTCTGGTTTATCCAAATCATGGTAGATAGCGCCAACCGCTGTGGTTAGAAGCAATAAGTCGGCTTTTAAAGCGCGAGCAATTTGCACAACCGTAGTATCAGCGTTGATGTTAAAAACCCGTCCTGAGTCAGCTTCGACGCCTAAGGTAGCAATAACTGGCACTAAGTCAGTACTTAACAAAGCATGCAGCACATTAGTATTAATCCCAACGACATCACCAACCTCACCGAAATCAATTGGCTCATCACCAGCGCCAGACATTACGCGAGGAGGGCGTTTAACCGCAGTTATTAGCTTTCCAGAAGCACCGTTACAGGCAAACGCATTAACCCCCACGTTTTGTAGCTCTTGAGTGAGCTCCACATTCACTTCGCCGCAAATGGCTTGTTTTACCACCAACAGATCAGCTTCGCTGGTTATCCGACGACCAGCAACTTTATTCGGCACTAGACCATGCTTCTCTTGTAAAAGATTGGTTTGTGGGCCGCCACCGTGTAAAACGATGACGCTCCAACCGGCATCTACTAAATCTTTAACATTAGAAGCAATTCCATCTCGCTCGGCTTGGCCTTGTAAGACGTCACCGCCAACTTTAACCACTGCGACGGGCTTGTTAGAGCTTGTCATTAGCTCACCCTTAAATTAAGGCCACATGCCAGGCTGATCAAGACCGTAGGATGCATCTTTACCAGTCATTAAATTAAAACTTTGAATTGCCTGGCCAGCACCGCCCTTCACTAGGTTATCAATCGCGCTAATGCAAGCTAAGGTTCTTTGACCTGTTAGCTCGTCAATGCGTACACTGATACCTACTTCAACACGTACCGTATTTTTAACTGCAACCACTTCAGGGCTTTGGCCTAATGGCATTACGACCACACTACGATGTGGCGCATAAAATTCTTCATACATTTTTTGGATATCTGCTTCGCTATATTCATCAGGAAGATCCAATTGCGATACAGCTAAAATACCGCGAGCCAAAGGAGCTGATACAGGAACAAAATCTAAAGATGTATTTTCTGCGCCACCTTTGTTTAGTGTTTGCAAAATTTCTGCGCGATGTTGATGATGAAGTGTTTTATAGGCTTTTAAGTTATTAACACGGATTGGGTGGTGAGTGCCTTCAATTGGGCGAACCCCTGAGCCTGAAGAGCCGGTCATGGCAACTGTGCGAACATTGCCATTAGTTAAGATGCCAGCTTTAGCTAGTGGTAATAATCCCACTGCGATACCGGTAGCAAAACAACCTGGGCTTGCTACGTACTGAGCTTCTTTGATCGCATCTTCATTTAATTCTGGCATACCATAAACAAAAGTACCCAAACGCTCTGGGCATGGGTGCTCAGGAGCATAGTCGCGAAGGTAATCTTCTAGGTTCTCTAAACGGAAGTCGCCTGATAAATCGATAATACGAACACCAGTTTCGAAGAGTTCCATAGCAACTCTTGCTGTAATGATGTGGGGCATCGCTAAGAATACGATGTCCGTGCCTTCGACACATTCTTGCGGCGTAATATCTTGGATGACTAAATCAGTTTTCGCTAAGCCATACAAAGAGCGGTGAACCTGACCAATGGTTTTGCCGATGTAATCTTTACTCGATACACGCAATACTTCCACATCGTCACGGACGATTAAATGACGAAGTAATTCTGCCGCGCCATAACCTGCGCCACCAATGATCGATACTTTAACTTTGCTCATGAGTTTCCTCTTTACATTTTTTTATTGCAGCGACAATTCATTTTACTGCTGCAATACAGCGACCTGTCTGAAAAGCGGACTGATCTTACGCTAAAAGTTTTTATAGAGACTAAACTCTTTGGAACGGATAAACCGAACCTAGACTCAAAATTTGAGTCAGCTCATCTAATGCCGTTCTGGATTCAATTAATAAATTTGGATCTGCTAAATCGTCTTCTGTCAGTGTTTCGCGGTAATGCTTTTCGACCCAACTATTTAAAGAGCCAAATAATGAGTCTGACATAACAACGCTTTGATTCATCGCAGCCATTTCAGATTCGTTTAAAACGACACGTTGGCGTAGACAGGCTGGGCCTCCACCATTTTGCATGGACTGCTTAACATCATAAATTTTAACTTCTTTGATCGGCGTATCTTGCTCGACTAACCAATCCAAGTATTCTTTTACCGAAGGCGTGGTCTCACATTCTCCTGGACAAATAAGCGCCATGCCACCAGTTGGCAAAGTCACTAATTGGCTATTAAACAAGTAAGATTTAACAGCATCTTCAACTGGCACATCATTAGCGCCAACTTCAACCACGTGGAACTCGTCGCCATCAAAAGCATGCTCCAGATCGGTATATACTTGCATTTGATTCAAGAAGGCTTTCTGGTGAGCAAACAAAACATTGCCATTACCAACCGAAATCACATCATTATGAAAGACGCCTTTATCAATTACATTAGGCGACTGCTGAGCGAAAACCACATTATCAGAATCTAAACCGTGTAAACGCGCCACCGCTTGACTGGCTTCAAAAGTTTGACGAGCAGGGAATTTATGCGGTGCTGGCTTTGAATTATCAAAGGCATATTTGCCATAGACAAAAAAGTGAACGCCTTTTTTTCCATAATCTTCATAGGATTGATTATTCACAAAGCGGGTGTGATTTGCAGCACCTTCATCACCAAAATGATCGCC
>JABXIW010000466.1 GCA_013372875.1 Gammaproteobacteria bacterium
AATTAAGCTTGTCCATGTTCACCCTCTACCGGTAATTTGATTCTAAAAATGGTCTTTTCACTGTCACTTTTTACGACAATGGAACCGTTGTAACCTGCAATAATTCGTTTAACGATCGAGAGCCCAAGCCCCAACCCAAAAGACAATCCGCCCTTCTTCGTTGTAAAGTTCGGCCTAAATATTTTTCGGCGCGTGGCCTCATCAATTTCAGGGCCGTTGTTGGCGATCGTGACTAAAATCTTTCCTTTGCTCACGCGTGTATGAATTTCAATGGCCGGCGACTCAATGTTAATCATCGCATCGCACGCATTTTTTAAAATATTCACCCAAATTTGAACAAGCTCAGTTTGCGATCCAATAAAAACCGGCAGTTCTGCAGGGCTGAAACGCACACTAACGCGCCTCAAATCACTCTGCAGCAACGCCAATGCCCGATTTATTGAATCGTTAATGTTGATGGCCTCATCAAGGTCGATATCCGTTCTGCCCAATTGCTTAACGGAACGAACAATGCCAACCGTATGCTTAGACGCGATACGCAAGTCGTGCAGGTCTCGCCCAACTTGCCAGTAACGAATCGCCTCTTCTGGCCTTTTTAACCAATGCTCCGAGAGGTAGTTACTCGGCACGGCTCGCGCTAAATCACGCGCCAACTCTTTAGGCAACCCATAATATTTTTCGAAATGACGACCGCGCTTTCTCGCTTCACTAGACGATACTTTTTGCCCTTGCATCAAACCAAAATCAAAGAACTGACTCGCCTCTGGATGCACTTCTTCAAGCAGCGTCATAATGACGGATTCTAAACGCTCCGATTTACTGCTGACCACACCAATCGCATTGTTAAGTTCGTGTGCGATACCTGCGGCTAACTGACCGAGTGTTGTCATTTGCTCTGCGGTGTGGAGCTTTTGCAGCGCCTTCTCTTTGGCTATCGCTTCTTGCATCGCGCGGCGCTGACGGCGAGACAACTCATTCACCATAACGGGCATAAACTGTGTGGTTAATGGCCCGTAAGTTTCTTCTTCAACGGCTGGCGTATCGCGTTCTATCCACGCAAGTTCTACATCGGTTTGTGCAATCACCGTAGATGAGGCAGTCCATGTTCCTGAAAAAAAACTGTGCACTCCAATAAATGCCCCTTGAGAGGCAGAAAATACCTGAATGGGTTTTCTGTCTTCGTCCGCATAGAAGCCAGCAAGCTCGCCAGAGAGCACATAATATAGACGGTCGTTGTAGCCTTGCTGTTCGATCAATACGGAGCCAGCCAACACAGTCAGCCGACGTTCGATATGATTAAAGTAGCGTTCTACTAACGCATCTAACTTGGTTTCGTACATGTATTACCCAATATGCCCAACCGTATGAAGAATCCACACCATCACAAAGCTTAGCAGCACACCAACAATACCAAGTACCGCACCCACTCTCGCCATTTGGCTACTTTCTACATGACCAGTGGCATGCGCGAGCGCGTTAGGCGGTGTACTGATAGGCAGTGACATACCAAGCGAAGCCGCGAAGGTCACAACAAGGATAAGCGTGACTTCACCACCTAATGGCGTCAAAGAAGCCATGGACGTACCAAGTGCAGCCATTATTGGCATCAGCAAGTTGGCTGTGGCCGTGTGCGACATGAAGTTTGCCATTAGTAAGCAAAGGAATGCCGCGCCGAATAGCACCACATAAGGCGAGAATTCATCAAATGGAATACTGTGCACCACCAGCTTCGCAAGCCCTGTTTTGTCGAGCGCTAAACCTAGAGCAATACCACCCGAGACTAACCAAAGCACATCCCAAGAGATCTTTTTGAGGTCTTCTTTGTTGATGATCCCTGTCAGCGAGAATACGGCAACCGGAATTAAAGCGACGGTGTATGAGTTCATGCCATGCGCTGAGCCCATCAACCAAAGAATGATGGTGCCAGCGAATGTGGCGTAAACAATCATCGCCTTTGGTGTTTTTAGGAACTTACTTTTGATGTTCAGATCAATCTTAGTCTGCTCGGCTTTGTATAAATAGCCTATCAGAAGCCAAGCAAGGGCCATCATAATCACCACAAATGGTACGCCGAATACCATCCACTCCCCAAAGGTAATCAAGTTATCACCCACGAGGTATTTCAGAGCAATCGCGTTTGGTGGCGTACCGATTGGCGTCCCAATACCACCGATGTTCGCAGCAACAGGAATACAAAGCGCGAATGCAATTCGCCCCGGGTCTTTGGGCCCGAACACAGCGATAACTGGCGTTAATATCGACAACATCATCGCGGTGGTCGCGGTATTCGACATAAACATCGAGAATATTGCGGTGATCAGCATCAGGCCTAACATGACAAACTTAGGGTTTTGCCCAAACGGCTTGAGCAACACCCTAGCGAGGTTCACATCCAAACGATATTTGGTTGCGGCCATTGCTAAGAAAAAACCACCTAAAAACAGCATGATGATTGGGCTTGCAAAGGTAGCCATGATTTCGTGGTATTGCAGTAGTTCGCCAAAATGAGGCAGCCCTTCTTGTGTTCGAAACAAGACAATGCCTTTGTTCGAAATGAGCAATAACTCAAGCACGATGATCACCACCGACGTGGCATAAATCGGAATAGGCTCGAACACCCAACAGAGCGCAGCCAGCAAAAAGATCGCGATAACTCGCTGTTGGACGATGGTGATGCCGTCAAAAGGAAACGCTGACAAAGGCATCAGCCAAATAAGTAACGGAATCACCGTTGGGATGATGTA
>JABXIW010000430.1 GCA_013372875.1 Gammaproteobacteria bacterium
GGAAGAACGAATTTTAACCATTTTCTGCTTGTAAGTTTGCAAGACCCCAGTATTATCAGGGGCTGATTTTTTGGGAAGCGCCACTGGCGCTTCTCTTACGTTTGGGGTCGATATAAATCAACTTGAATGTCGCTCCCATGCATAATTTTAGAAGCTCTCCGCCTCTATTGAATATTAGTTAGTGTTAAAAGATGTCTATTATCTCACGACTGCCACGCAACTTAGGCTGCGCGACAGGCAGGAGAAGATAAAAAGGCCCTAAATAGGCTGAACCCATGCGTTTGAAGTATAGCTGGGCGTTGGTGTTGTTATTATCTGGCTGTCAATTGACTCAGCCAAATTCGTCCACCACTCCAACTCCAGAAACCAACAAGTCAGAGCAAACTGCTAAGCAGAATGCCACTAAGACTAAATCTAAAAACAAACAATCTTTGGCGAAAGATTCTGCTAAGGATACGCCAAAAGTTCTCTCCCCTCAGGAACAAGAAGATGTGTGGCAACGTATTGCTATGCAGCTTGAAATGGACATCCCAAACAACAAGAAAGTGGATTATTACCGTACGTGGTATTTGAAACACCCAAACCACCTGTACACGGTATCTAAACGTGCAGCGCCATTTCTTTACATGATCACGCAACGTATCGAAGAACGTGAACTGCCAATGGAGCTTGCTCTTCTACCGGTTGTGGAAAGCTCATTTGACGCTTTCGCCTACTCGCACGGTAGCGCAGCAGGTTTGTGGCAGTTTGTGCCAGGCACCGGGAAAATGATGGGGCTTGAACAAAACTACTGGTATGACGGGCGTCGCGATGTCGCTGCCTCTACCGATGCTGCATTGGATTATCTTGTTCAATTAAATGAACGTTTTGACGGAAACTGGGAACACGCAATCGCAGCCTACAATAGTGGCGGCGGTCGTGTATCTAGCGCTATCCGTAAGAACAAAAAATTGGGTAAACCTGTCGACTTTTTCTCTTTAGATCTGCCAAAAGAGACCAGTAGCTACGTGCCAAAACTTCTCGCTCTTGCGGACGTGGTGGCAAACCAAGAAAAGTACGGTATCGACATTCCATCTATCCCAAACAAACCAGTGCTGACGTTAGTCGATCCGAAAGAACAACTGGATCTCGCTATCGCTGCTGATTACGCGGGCATCGGGGTAAAAGAGCTGCAAAGCTACAACCCTGCCTACAACCAATGGTCCACCGCACCAGAAGGGCCTCATCAGCTTCTTATTCCTGTGGAGAAGAAGGAGGCGTTCTTAACTCAAGTTGAGAGCAATCGCGGTAAAGGCATGAAAGTCGCGCGTTACAAAGTCAAATCTGGCGACTCGTTGAGTATGTTGGCGAAGAAATACGGTACGACCTCAAAAGTGATTCGTCGTGCTAACGGCCTGTCGAACAACAACATTCGCATTGGTCAGTACTTACTTATTCCGACGTCAACCAAAGACGATTCAAAGTACGCACTTACAGCGCAAAACCGTTTGAACAAAACGCAATCGCAAGCTCGTGGCCAGCTGAAACTGTCACACGTTGTGCAATCGGGTGAAAGTTTGTGGTCTATCGCTCGTGACAACAAGGTTTCACACAAATCGCTAGCAAAATGGAACAGCATGGGACCAAAAGATACCCTGCGCGTCGGTCAAAAGCTGGTGATTTGGAAAAAATCAGACCAAGGCGCCGTGATTCGTACCGTGTTCTACAACGATCGCTCTGGCGACACCATCAGTGGCATCGCAAGCAAATTCAAGGTGAAGGGCAACGACATCGTAAAATGGAACTCGCTGCATAAGCAGAAGTACCTAAAACCGGGTCAAAAACTTAAGCTGTACGTAGATGTAACTAAGGTAAGTGTATGAACCCGTCAAGTAACCCACTCGTAATGTTGTTGGACATATTCCGTTCTCCAACCTCTTGTTTTCTTGCGCTTTATCAGCGTGGTGG
Organism: Gammaproteobacteria bacterium; assembly: GCA_013372875.1. The sequence goes on from JABXIW010000430.1 coordinate 1,948, forward strand.
TTGGGGATGGCAACCTTTCATCTTTTTGATGCTAAGCCCATTCCTATTTTGGGGCGCGTACTTTTCGAACGTTGATTTTACGTGGTTAAGTGACCAACTCACTGTACAGTTCCAACAAATCGACCCACAGCAGATTGAGCTATTGGAACCAAACACGTTGATGGCAAGTGCGATCATTAATGACGTGTTCAATCGCTTTGCGACGCTTTTGTTGCTTGCCTTTTGGTTCTTCCTTGCGACTAAAGCAAGTAAACAACAATACGGTTACTGGAAATGGTTTGCGGCATCGTGCGCCATTTTGTTTCCAGCGGTATTGGGCGACATTGCAAGCTACGCAAGCTTACTATTGAAACATGGTCAGGTAATGACCTATGCGGCGGATCTCAACAGTCTCAATGGCTTACTGAAGTTGCCACTCACCAACGAATGGTCTCACTTTGCTAGCTCACTGCCACTTCTGTTGCCTTGGTACATTGTTCTAGGTTACGGCGTGGTATTAACGTGGACTGAATTTGAACGCGGACAGGCTCTGGTGATTTCGAGCCTGCCTTGGATCGCGTTTTACGTGATTTGGGCGTTGTACATCGTTATCGCTTAAGCTGACTAACGCTAATCGTTAAGCGTAAACGACACCAGTAATGGATTATGATCGGAA
>JABXIW010000088.1 GCA_013372875.1 Gammaproteobacteria bacterium
AGATGCATTCACTGCGTTGTAAGGTCTAGGATGACCTGGTGAAACTCTTTGAAATCAATATAGAAGTCGGCAGGATGTCGCTTCCATATTATGCTCCTACTATTTCCTATCTGCGTACTGTCGTGTCCGCAGCCTATCGTGAGCTTCACACTCGTCTTCCTTGTACTGACCTTAGTGCGCAAACACAACAAGGAAGAAATATGACCAAAAAAATGCCATTTTCAGTTTTGACTGCACTGACTGCTGTCAGTTTCCAACTGCATGCAGCTGAGTTGCCTGCTGATATTGAGTGGGTTTCAAATAATAATGAGCCGTTATTTGCTTCGGAAGAAGCCGTTTATGGTGGAACTTACCGCACTTACATCGAAAGTTTTCCGCAGACATTACGCAGTGTTGGTCCGGATGCTAACTCTGGATTGCGTCAATATTTGATGGATGGCACACCAAAAATGGCTCAACGTCACCCAAATACGGGTAAGTGGATTCCTCAATTGGCTAAGTCATGGGCATTTGGTGAAGATAATAAAACGGTTTATTTTAAGCTTGATGACACTGCGAAATGGTCTGATGGTGAGAAAATCACGGCCGATGATTATGTCTTCATGATGCAGTACTACACCTCAAAAGACATTATTGACCCTTGGTACAATGACTTTTTTACTAACAGCATTGTTAGCGTGGAAAAAATTGATGATTACACCATCCGCGTTAATTTAGCGGTTGCACAGAGTCATGACTCTCTGATGGTCATGATTAATATGCCAAGCAATGGTTTCCAACCTCGTCCAAAACACTTTTTCAAAGGTGAGAAGGATGAAAACAACGATGGCATGCCGGATAACTTTGTACGTAAATTTAACTTCAAAGCTGAACCAACGGCAGCACCATACTACCTAGATAAGGTTAAAAAAGGGAAAAGTGTTACCTTTAAGCATGTTGGTGAAGATTGGTGGGGCTACAACAATCGTTACTATAAGAACCGTTATAACGTAGAGAAAGTGCGTATCACAGTTATTCGCGATCCTGACATTGCGATGAAGCACTTCGAAAAAGGCAATCTCGATTACTTTGAAATGGTGCTACCAAGCTTTTGGCACGATAAAACGAACACTGATGTTTACAAAAAAGGTTATATCCAAAAGTATTGGGGATTCAACCAATCACCACAAGGCGCTGGTGGCGTATGGATGAATACGGCAATGCCTTTGTTGGATAATCTTGAAGTGCGCAAAGGCATCATGGCTGCAACAGATTTTGATGGCATGATAGAGAACATCATGCGTGGTGACTACTCACGTAAGCCACATGGTTTGGGCTTTGGTCATGGTGAGTATGACGATCCAAACAACACACCGCCAAAGTTTGATGTTGATGCTGCGGTTAAGCATTTCGAAAAAGCAGGTTTTGATACTCTAGGTTCAGATGGTATTCGCGTAAACGGCAAAGGCCAACGTTTAAGCTTTGCGATTACGTACGGTTACAACTCATGGACACCTCGTATTGCATACTTGAAAGAGCAAGCGAAACTGGCAGGTCTAGAGTTTACATTGAACTTAGTCGATGGTTCATCTGCGTTTAAGTACATTTTAGAGAAGAAGCACCAGCTGGCATTCCTGAACATGGGATCTGGTGAGATTCCAGCTTATTGGGAGTACTTGCATTCTGACAATGCGAACAAGCCGCAAACCAATGCTCACACCAACTACAGTAGCCCAGAACTCGATAAGTTGATCGAAGCGTATGATGCTGAGTTTGATCAGAATAAACGTTATGGGCTGTCGCACCAGATTCAAGAATACGTAAAAGAAGCAAATATTATTGTTCCTGGGTACATGGTGCCTTACTCACGTGTAGCACATTGGCGTTGGGTTAAAATTCCAAAAGATGGCATGACTAAAGCAACGGAATGGGTTCTGCACCCAATGGATATCGGTAACTTCTGGATTGATGAATCCGTTAAGAAAGAGACTGAAAAAGCCATGAAGAGCGGTAAAGCCTTCCCAGAAGTCACCGTGATTGATGATCGCTACAAGCTGTAATCGTTACTGACTAAGATAGAAAGAAAGCCCCACCATATGAGGGGGGCTTTTTGTTTGTGGATTATGCTGCGTTAGCTAACTAAGTAAGACGCCTCTAATAGGTAAGTTTTTACATCACCTAGGGGCGAAAACGCTTTGTCGATCGTTTTAAATCGTTCATCAATAGAATCACAGGCGATGATTTGACTGAATGTTTCGATTGATAAAGCTTCATTTGTTTTGAAAAACTGATGGACATTTTCCAACTGAACTTTATGAACGTGTTCGACTTTAGTTAGTGCATTTGTTAGATCTGAAATATTAATCGACATTGCTACTTAATGACCTTATCTACAGGCTTTGCTGAGCCATAGGACGTGGGCTTTATATTTGGCGGTAGAGTATCACTAACCTGTGGAGCACAGACTGATGGAGATCAATTTGTGCAGTTCGTACCAGTGTCAAACGCTTTGAGATAGAGGTGAGCTAGCAGAAAGTCTAAGCATCTAATGCTTGGATGGCGATATTGTGCTTAATGTAAAACCGAAGTAAGTATTTTTATTCTTTATCAAATGTAGATTATGAATGGAAATAATTGAGTTTTCATTAAATAAATATGAAATATAAATAACGTAATAAAAATACTCTTGCTGGTTAACTTCACTATTAATATTGATGTTTTTCTTCGTTTTTCATAATAATCTAGATCAAAATCACAGCATCATTAAATTCAATATAACCAAGAAGTAGCGCTAGTTAATTGGCTTTACATATCAATAAATTACTACTATTTTTGTTGTATGCGTCTTATGGTGTTAATTTATGAAGTACTTAGTTACAGGTGCGGCAGGTTTTATTGGTAGTGCAACTATTAGAAAGCTAAACTCATTAGGAAATGAGGTTATAGGTATTGATAATATCAATGACTATTATGATGTTGAGTTAAAGTATGCAAGATTAAGTTTTATAAAAAATCCATTATTTCGATTCTTTAATATGGATATATCAAATAAAAATGACATAGAACGTTTATTTGAGAAAGAAAAGTTTGACAGAGTTATCCATCTTGCCGCACAGGCTGGTGTTAGATATTCACTTATAAACCCACATTGTTACGCTGAATCGAATTTAAGTGGATTTTTAAACGTCTTAGAAGCTTGTCGTAAAAGCCATATCAAGCATTTCATATATGCATCTTCCAGCTCCGTTTACGGCTTAAACAATAAAGTGCCTTTCTCTACATCGGATAATGTTGATCACCCCGTTTCTTTATATGCAGCGACTAAAAAATCTAATGAATTGATGGCGCATAGTTATTCTCATCTCTATCAACTTCCTACAACAGGCTTGCGTTTTTTTACTGTGTATGGTTCTTGGGGACGTCCAGATATGGCGCCTTTTATCTTTACTGAGAAAATAATTAACGGTCAGTCTATTGATATTAATAATAATGGTGATATGTGGAGGGACTTTACCCATATTAATGATATTGTCGAAGGGATAGTCAGAATTTCTGATGTCATACCAAAAATTAATCAGCGATGGCAGTTTGAAAATAGCACTCCAGCGGATAGTTCTGCTCCTTATTCTATTTACAATATTGGTTATGGTTCACCGATTTTTTTGATGGATTTTATCAAAGCAATAGAAAATGAACTCGGAATAGAAGCAAAGAAAAATTATCGAGAGATGCAGCCAGGAGATGTATACCAAACCTATGCTGATACAACAGCTTTCTATCAAGCCACTGGTTACCGGCCGTCAGTTTCCGTAGAAGAAGGTATTGCCGAGTTTGTCGCTTGGTACCGGAATTTTTATAACAAGTAAAAGATTTGTCATTCAGAACTTTCAAGGTCGAGAGTTCACATAAGGTTAGAGCTATGTTACCGAGTATATCAGTCGTTATTCCTGCAAAAAATGAACAAGGAAATATCGGGAAGTTAGTGAAAGAAATTCATGCCAGTTTAGAAGCATACCCTAACGTCGAAATTGTCATTACGGACGACGGTAGTACCGATGATACGGTGCAAGAGGCACTTGAAGCTGCTAAAGAATGTGGGTGTGACCTGCAAGTGGTTAGTCACGAACAGAGTTGTGGTCAAAGCACAGCAGTGTTAACTGCCGTCAAACATGCAAAAGGCGAGTGGATCGTTACCTCCGATGCTGATGGGCAGAACGATCCGTCGGATATGCCTAAGATGCTTGAGCTTGCTGCTAAAGTCAGCAATCCGAATTTTTGTATCGCGGGTTATCGAGCGAAAAGGTTAGATACAGCTTGGGTTAGGTTTCAATCGAAGGTGGCGAACAAAGTGCGTCACGCATTACTAGGAGATGGTGTTCCAGATTCTGGTTGTGGACTTAAAGTTATCCCTAAATCGACTTATCTGAGCTTGCCGTATTTTGATCATATGCATCGATTTTTGCCTGCACTCATCAAAGCGATGGGCGGGGAGATCGTCGTTCACCCAGTCGCGCACCGAGACAGAGATGCAGGCACTTCAAATTACAATGCATGGAACCGTGCTTGGGTAGGCATTGTTGATATGTTTGGTGTGATCTGGTTACAAAAGCGCACGAAAAATCCGATGATCAAAACTGTCAGTATTGCCAATGAAAATGCAAAACAATGAAATGGTTAAAGCTTGCACTTCTTATACTTGCTGGGGTTTTGTTAGCAAATCAGCTCGATAATCCCGTTTTATCTCACCTCACAGATAAGAACTGGCTGGTTGGCTACATTCAAAAAAACGGGGCTTTAGGGCATGTGGTCATCTTCACATTCAGTGTGGTGTTTTTGTCGTTGAGTGGGCCAAAGCAAGCCATCGCATTGGTATTCGGCTATTTATACCACGTCCAATTAGGCGTGCTTATCACCTTATTTGCTTGTGTTTTTGGGGCGACATTTAACTACTCCTGCGCGCGCTTTCTCATCGGAAATTGGCTATATCGACGGTTCCCGAAAAAAATGACGCGTTTTAATTCATTTGCGAGTCGTAAGCCGTTTTACAAAATCCTTTTGCTACGTTTGTTTCCGATTGGGAATAACGTCGTGACCAACGTTTTATCGGGTAGTGTCCGAGTGCCGTTCTTTGCCTTTATCTCCGCCAGTCTGTTGGGATACTTGCCTCAAATTATCATCTTCGCATTGATGGGCGCTGGTATTCATTCATCAAGTAATACAATGATATATCTCAGTATTTTCTTTGGTATCGTTAGCGCGGTACTCACAGGATTTCTCTATCGAGATCATATTAAAAGTCGTGTCGAATTATTGAATATGGAAGAGGAAGTATGAGCTTAGTGACGTCCAAGTGTCGACAAGTTTGGCAAAGTGATGACTATTATCAAACCTTATGGTTTTTGTTGTTCCTCGCCTTCATCATCATTTTTTCGGGGATAGGGTTACGCGACCCGTGGCCTGCCGATGAACCACGCTTTGTCGAAGTTGCTCGAGAGATGGTGCAATCGGGAAACTGGTTTTTTCCTACCAGAGGGGGAGAGCTCTATCCCGATAAACCGCCAGTATTTATGTGGTCAATGGCGGCTTTTTATTGGTTGACCGGCAGCCTAAAAGCAACGTTCATGTTACCTAATGCGATTGTCAGCCTAATTGCTTTGGTGTGCTGTTACGATATTTCCGCAAAGCTGTGGAATGTCAAAACTGCGCGAAATGTGGGCTTTCTACTATTGCTTGCTCCACAATTTATTATTCAAGCAAAAGCGGCGCAAATTGATGCGATGGTAGCCGCGTGGATCACCATCTCCATGTATGGGCTGTTGCGACACTTCTATATTAAGACCAACTGGGTTTGGTATTGCTTGGCTTGGGGGGTTATGGGTCTTGGCATTATTACAAAAGGTGTTGGATTTCTTCCCGCGTTGTTTTTGATACCCGTTTTGTTTTTACATTTTTCTGGCAGACACCATTTTGATGATGCGGTTTCGTGGAAGCTATTACTGGGCCCAGTGTTCATGCTTTTGACCATTGCATGTTGGTTTGTGCCTATGGTTTCGATCGTAGAGATCAGTCATAACCCTGATTTTGCAGCTTACAGAGACAACATTTTGTTTAAACAAACGGGTGAGCGTTATGCGAACTCTTGGGGACACATTCAGCCTTGGTATTACTTTATTGTCAGCGTGATTCCCGTTATGTGGTTTCCGCTGTACTTGGTGTTCTTCAATAAGAAGTGTTGGCAGCAACTACGATTATCACCTGCGTTATTAAGTTTGTTCGCTTGGGTTGTGCTTGTTATCGCTTTCTTTAGCCTGAGCCCGGGTAAGCGAGGTGTTTACATATTGCCAGCGCTTCCAATGCTTGCTGTTATTGCGGGTTATGCGTTAACGAACCAAGCTTGGCCTAAATGGACCGACAAATTACTTAAAGCTATCGTTTTGATTTTAAGCGTAGTTTTGTTTTCTGCCGCTGTTGTTGCAGGTCTAGAGGTTAAATCCGTCACGAAGCATTTAGGTGAGTACGATTCTATATTCCCTTACGTCGTATTCTTTCTTGTTGCCGCAGCGATTTGGGTTGGCGCATTTTTTAAAACGCGCACGGTACAGGCTCGATATACCTTTTGGGTGGCTCTTGCGCTGACTTGGGTCTGGTATAGCGTTGCGGGCTATACACTGCTTAACCCAGTTCGCACGCCGGCTAAAGAGATCATGTCAGAAGCACAAAAAGCAATCGGTAAAGATGGCGAGTTAGGACTGACGCTATTTAAAGAGCAATTTTTGCTGTTTTCTCCTGTGTCGGTAACACATTTTAGCTATTTATCAGATCACAAAGAGCAAGAGCGCAATGCTTGGTTGTGGCTACAAGAAAAGCCGAATCGGTATATCTTGACCCAAGGTGGGAATGAGATGGAATGTTTCGATGCCAACAAAGCGAAAAAACTAGGGGAAGCCCACCGCCGGGATTGGATTTTATTTGATGCCGAGAGTGCGCTTGAATCCTGTCAGCCGCCAAGAAGCATCAAACGATATGAGCTACATATCGACAAGCCATATTCTTAATATCTTGAACCGCTAAACATACATAAACAAGAAAGGGGAGCGTGATGCTCCCCTCTATTATCTGATGACTTTCGTATCTGATGTCTATTTACTATAGCTGCGCAGCCATCTCGTCGGTTAGTTGGTTCAAACCTGCCGACAGTGCATCAACCAGAGCGTCGTAGCCTTCATCTTGCAATGGCATCAATATTTTTACTTGCGAGCTGCGAACGACGTTGCCGCTTGCATCGATGAGTAACCATTCACCTTCAATCTCCGCGTTACCTTGGTAGCTACCATTAAACTTGTTCAAAGTAAGTTGAAGCTTGGATTCTCCACTTTGATCCAGAAGATTATTCATTTCAACTGGCCAATAGTCGCTTTGTTTTTGGCGTAGCTCAGCCACAACACGTTGGGTAATTTGCTCAGAAATACTTTGAGCCCACTGGTGGCGTTTGGCTTGAACAATCTGAGTATCTGATGTGCGATACACAATACTATTGTCATTCAGGTAACTAGCGAGTTGAGCCGGACGAATCACCAGTAAAGGTCGTTCTGCAACGCTCATCTGGTTAGACGTTTTTGTCTCAGCTTTAGGTAGGAGATACAGCGCCCCTGTTGTTTCTGGCGCGCTGCTGCATCCTGTCAATCCGGTTACAAGTGCTGTCGCTAATAAGAATACACGTTTCATTATTGTTGCCCTCTAACAGGAATTGGATCCTTCACTTCATCTTCTCCAAATACTAATGAGTTTGGTTTTTCATTTAGCTGTTTTAAAACAGGTTTGAATTCCGTCATCACCTTCTCTAGCTCTTTCAATGTCGATTCCATCTCACTGTACATTGTCGAGTTAGGGCCATATCCATCCAGCGTTTTTTGCAGTTGCTGCAAGCTTTGGCGAATATCTGCAGGGATCTCTTGTGTGTCTTTTTGGCTTAAGAGCTTATCTATGCTATTCGCCACTTTTTCTGCGGACGCCAAGGTGCGCTCAGACGTTTTCAACGTTGCGTTCAGAGACGTTAATGTATCTTCCATTGGCAAGTTATTAAGCTTGTTTAAGAAGTCATTTACTTGGCGCTGAACCTGTGCAAAGCCACCTCGCATTGTAGGGAATACATCCAAATCTGCAAACGTACTCGGCACGTAAGGCTCGTCATCGGGATAGAAGTCAGCGTCAACATACAGTGCGCCTGTTAATAAGTTGCCCGTTTTTAAAGTACCGCGTAAACCTTTTGCAAACTCACTTTTCAATTTCTCTTTTAACATCGGCAAAGATTGAGATTGGAAGTCGCCATAAACGCGACCTAACTCGATACGTACCAAGACAGGGATTTTTTTAGCAGAAAAGTTCTCTTCTGGTGTCGGAAGGCGCATTGGTACACGCATTACGGTACCTATTCTTAATCCACGATATTCGACGGGCGCTTTACGCTTAAGTCCTCGTACTGATTCATCGAAAAGCATAACGAATTCAATATAATCATCGTACATACCTTCACGCAGTTGTTTTACATCGTCGTACAAGCGGAAGTTCGTCATATCTTGGGTAAGTGGTTCACCCGACTCCATTCCTGGAATGCTATCAAAGGTGACGCCACCAGTAAGAAGGCTTTCAAGCGAGCCAAATTTCACTTCAAACCCTTCCGCATTCAACTGTAGATCGAGGCCTGAATTGAGCCAGAATTTGGTGCGAGTGCGCACTAAACTGTCGTAAGGCTTAAAGATGAAAAGTTGGTAAAGAGCACGGCGTGTATCTACGTCAAAGCTGGTTTTCTCTACTCGCCCCACCGTAAAGCCTTTATAAATAACCGGGTCACCTACACCAAGCTTACCTGCTTCACGGTGAGTCAAGACAATGCGCAGACCTTCTGCGTCAGGCGAAGCGACCGGTGGAACATCCAGAACTGCGAAATGATCTTTTTCGACCTCAGAACTGCCCGGTTGCAATTGAATGTAAGCACCGGAGAGAAGGGTTTCCAAACCAGAGACGCCATCACGGCCAATGCGCGGCTTCACCACCCAAAACATGGTGTCATCTCGCAGCATGCGCTCTGCGTCTTTATTCATCTGCGCTTTGGCGATGATGTGATCGTAGTTCTCACTGAGTGTGACTTCAGTGATCAGTCCCACTTTTACATTCAGTGCGCGGATTTCTGTCTTGCCGACTTCAATCCCATCCGCAGTTGGCAGCTGTAAAGTAATTTGTGGGCCAGTACTGTTGATGTATTGGAACAGCATCCACGCTCCCATGGCTAGCGCAAGGATCGGAACAATCCAAATAGCAGAAATCTGCT
>JABXIW010000222.1 GCA_013372875.1 Gammaproteobacteria bacterium
CTGATAAAACGCTTCATGCCTGATCACGAAGTGATCAAACGCCAAAAAGCATTGAAGGTCTTCGGCAATGTGTTATACAACCCGAACCTTTGGTGCTTAAACCGTCGCTCTGCGTCAGGTGCTTTTGCCGTTGGCCTATTTATGGCGTTTGTCCCGCTTCCGAGCCAGATGATCATGTCTGCAGGTTTAGCCATTTTAATGGGCGTAAATTTACCTCTGTCAGTCGCTCTCGTTTGGGTCAGCAACCCTATTACCATGCCAGTCTTGTTTTACTTTGCTTACAAGCTCGGTGCATGGGTCATGCATGTTCCACCTCAGCCATTCCATTTTGAGCTATCTTGGGACTTTATCATGCAACAGATGAGCACGATTGGGCCTCCATTCCTATTGGGGTGCGCAATTTGCGGTGTGGGTTCTGCGATCATCGGTTATTTCGGTATTCGCGGATTGTGGCGCTACTCTGTCGTTCGCAGTTGGCAAAAACGAAAAGTAAGATAAGCGGATAAGACGCTAAAATCATTCGTTGCGACATGGCTTGAGGTTCAAACGACAATAAAGCTGAAACGAAATGTAAGCAAAGAATGAAAAGATGCTAATGAGTACAAAAAAGGACCATGAAAGGTCCTTTTTTGTATCTAGTGTACTTAGTAAAAAGAAATCGTCGCCAACAACGATGTCTACGAGGCTAGCTTGCTTTCCTTAGTTACTTAGCACTCAAAACCGCGGCAGGGTTCAGTTTCGCTGCGCGAGAAGCTGGGTACCAAGTGGCCAATAGGCTTAATACGATAGCGGTGGTCGACACCAATGCAACGTCAGGCCAATGCAACTGCGATGGAAGAAAGTCCACAAAGTAGATATCACCCGATAAAAACTGGTGTCCTATTAAGCCTTCAAGCCCCTTAATGATTGGAGTTAAATTTAACGCAACCAACACACCAACAAGGCTACCGACAAGGCTACCAAACACTCCAGAGAAGACGCCCTGCCAAACGAAAATACGTTTAATCAGACCATCTTTTGCCCCCATCGTACGCAAAATCGCGATCTCTGCTGCGCGATCTTTCACCGCCATCATCAATGTCGAGACAATATTGAAACACGCCACACCAATCACCAATACCATGACCAAATACATGATCGTGCGTACCAACTGAATGTCACGGTAGAGAAAGCCAAACTGCTGCTGCCAACTCTTCAAATATACGTACACATTCACTAGGTTACCAACTTCTCGAACGATAGAAGGCGCATCAAGAACATCATCGGTTTTTAGAGAGATTCCAGTTACGCAGTCTCCTAAACGAGCGTATTGCTGCGCATCCGCCAGCGGAACTAAAGCCAATGAATGATCAATTTGGCCGTTCAACGTCAAAAAGCCCGCCACTTTGACTCGCACACGTTTTGGCGCTTGAACTTTATTTGTGCCACCCGTTTGAGGAATCATCAACGTGACGTAGTCACCGACTTGCACCTTCAACTCATTTGCAACCCCTCGACCTAAAATCACTTGCTGTTGACCTGAGTAAAAGTTTTGCCACGCCTCTGGATCAATAAAGTCAGACATGCTCGACACCGCTTGCTCATACGCAGGATCCACACCACGCACTTCAATCGCCTTAAGTTTGCTGCCTTTTTCGGCTAAACCTGTAAAGCGGACGTACGGAGCGGCAGCAACGACATGCTCATGTTGCAGCGCTTGGTTCATCGTCTTAGTGTAGTTCTGCAGTGGCCCGTTAACCCCTTCTAACTCACCATGAGGAATCACGGACAACACACGCGACTGAAGCTCACGCTCAAAACCATTCATCGCCGAAAGGCCAATGATGATCACCGCCACGCCTACTGCAATACCAATGGTTGAAGAAAGAGAAATGAACGACACCATTTTGTTGCGCTTTTTCGCACGGCTAAAGCGTCCACCAATCATTAATGCTAAAGAAGAGAACAAAACTAGCCCTCCACTGATGCCGATTCGGTCATCAAACGATCCACCAGAAGGCCATCTTGCATGTGCATCTGACGGTCCATTTTTGCTGCGAGTTCGTTGTCATGCGTCACCACTAAAAAGGCGATGTTCGACTCTTTGTTTAGTTCACGCATCAAATCGTAAATCGCCAAAGCCGTATTGTGATCCAGATTACCAGTTGGTTCGTCAGCCAAAACTAAGTCAGGCTTGTTCACAAGAGCACGAGCAATGGCCACACGCTGGCGCTCACCACCAGACAGCTCTGATGGGCGGTGATCCATACGATGGCTCAAGCCCACTTTCTCAAGCAGCGCTTTTGCCGCCTGTTTAGCTTCTGTCACTTTAATACCGCCAATCAGCAGTGGCATTGCGACATTTTCGAGCGCCGTAAAATCAGCAAGTAAGTGGTGAAATTGATACACAAAACCAAGATGTTTGTTACGCAAAGCAGCCTGCTTATTGGAGCTTAACGCCGATAGGTTCTGCCCTAAAAAATCCACTTCACCTTGCGTTGCGTCGTCCAATGCGCCAAGGATATGAAGCAGCGTACTCTTACCAGAGCCCGACGAGCCAACAATCGAAACGAGTTCACCTTTATCGATATCAAAGCTCACGCCTTTCAACACTTCCGTATCCAACGAACCTTCTCGGTATACTTTACGAATATCACGACATTCTAATA
>JABXIW010000386.1 GCA_013372875.1 Gammaproteobacteria bacterium
AGCAAAATCATGAAAACCAACCTTGCAGAATTGTTTACACACGATGATGTAGAAGCGATGACGCAGCGCTTAACCCAACAAGCGCCGAAATTGGCAGAAGCCTTAGCCGCTGCACTTAACCCAGCTCAACAGCTCAAAGTGTACCGCCAGCTATTGCTTGATCAGGTGCCACTAAAAGACATCCGAACCATTGCGAATACCATGCTGGAGTCTTCAGAAAACACGAAAGACCCGATTTTGTTAGCGGCTGATGTTCGCTGCGCACTAAAACGCACGCTAGTTAACTTAATTGCAGGGCAAAAACCTGAGCTCAATGTTTACGCTTTATCGGATGAATTGGAGCAAATGCTACTGACGTCGCTGCAACAAGCACAAGCTTCAGGTACAGTGGTTCTCGATAGTTTCCCAATCGAACCGAATATTCTTGGTCAGTTCCAACAAAACTTACCTTTGATTCGACAACAACTTAAGCAGCAAGGCTTACCGCCAATACTACTTGTAATGCCGCAATTACGCCCACTACTGGCGCGTTATGCGCGTACTTTCACTCAAGGATTGGCTGTGCTGTCTTACAACGAAATTCCAGAAAACAAACAGATCAATGTGGTAGGAAACCTTGGTTAATCTTATTTCAACACACGCGATATACGAATATCTTTGTAGTCTCGCGGTACAACACATCGTCACGGACGACGATCAATTGGTATTTGAAGCACTCAAACATAATGACATCCAACACGCTTGCCAAGCCATTCGTGAAACTCAATCCGGTGAGGTGGTGTATCAACACCTCACTTTGAGATTCGGATTGCGCGGAGAGCAAAGCGTTTATCAGTTTGAGCTTTCCGAACAAATGCAATACTGCTTAGATTTGTTCAGCCTTTATCTCGCCTTACGACAAACTCAATTTCAATTAGAAGCTTTTCATCCAGATTTAATCAGCAACGTCGTCGTGCCAATTCGTGTCGATGCACTGCTGTGGGATCCGGGCGTGTATTTTCTTGAGCAGATGGTTCAGTTTCACTCAGCCGCTTTCCAGCATGTAATCCCATCCTTACAAGCAGATGAAACATTGTGCCTTCACGAACGCATGGAAACGCTTGTCGAAAAACTGAAGGAAAATGCGTTTGCATTGTGGTTTGAAGTAGCCACATCCCAAACGCATTTTGAGCGTATTGCTGAGTTTGATCCAGATATGATCAAACTCTCGGTAACGATAGAGAACAAACAAGATCAACACTCATTTTTACCCATTGCGCGATTTCTAAGAAAACACAAATACCAGTGGGTGGCTGGTCGCGTTGCAAGCCAAGTCGAACTCAACCGCTATCGACTGCTCGGTGCAAGTTATTACTTTGGTTACTTCAGTGACATCCCTACTTCCCTGTCTTTCCGTTCCTTTGATGAGGAATAGCTGAAACCCAACCCTCATGGCTAAACTAAAAAGCGCGAATGATTCGCGCTTTTTTACTTTTCTCGTTTTAGATTTTCTCTTTACCTTAATCTTATGCCGATCAAAGCACATCGGAAACTAACGCTAAAACGGTAGCAAACCCCAACTTAGTGGAATGCAAGTCACTAAAAATCATCAATTTTGATCTTTTTTAGAAAATTTTTAATTTTCAAATTAATCATTAGTGGCAAGCGACCGCCTCTAGTTAGTGACTAGGGAATATCCCAAGGCCTGAAAGAAATAGTGATAAACTAAGGAGACTAAGATGGCTTTATCAATGCACACTAACTACGCATCACTTGTAACTCAAAACACTCTAAACAGCACAAGTGGTCTTTTAAATACTGCGATGGAGCGTCTAAGCACGGGTTTCCGCGTAAATTCAGCTTCTGATGACGCTGCAGGTCTACAAATTGCTAACCGTTTGGAAGCTCAAACTCGCGGCATGTCTGTAGCAATGCGTAACGCTCAGGACGGCATCTCTATGATGCAAACTGCTGAAGGTGCAATGGAAGAGATGACTAACATCACTTACCGTATGAACGACCTAGCAACACAATCTTTGAACGGTTCAAACAGTGATAAAGACCGCGCAGCAATGGACGCTGAGTTCAAGCAGCTTTCAGCTGAACTAAACAACATCATGGGCAACACATCTTTTGGTGGTCAAAAACTACTAGCTGCTGGTGGTGGTTTTGAAGCGGGCGCAGTTACTTTCCAAATCGGTGCTTCTTCAGCTGAAACTCTAGACGTAGACGCATCTGCAAGCATCAAAAAAGTAGCAGCTACACTTGCTGACGCAGCTATCACTGACGGTATCGGTGACGCAACTAAAGCTAAAGCAGCTCTTGATAAAATCAGCGATGCTGGTGGCCTTATCGAAGATATCGGTGCTACTCGTGCGCAGTTTGGTGCAAACATCAACCGTCTAGAGCACACAATGACTAACCTAGGCAACATGGTTGAGAACACTTCTGCAGCTAAAGGCCGTATCATGGATGCAGACTTCGCAGTAGAATCTTCAAACATGACTAAGAACCAAATGCTTATGCAAGCTGGTACTACAGTTCTTTCTAAAACTAACCAGCTACCTAGTATGGCAATGTCTCTACTTCGTTAATAACGAATTAGAACGTACGATATTGTTAATATGTACAAAAGCAAAAGCCTCCCTATGGGAGGCTTTTTTATCACCTACGTATATAAATAGAGCTTGTATTCCCGCATTGTTCTTCAGGAACCCTAAAGCCTATTTTTCGCATCATGTTGTGAAGTACTTTGTTAAATAGCTCCAATTCAACTGTCTCGCTTCCCTGTCCTTGTTGATAAGTTTTTAACTCAGGGAAAGTGGATATCGCTTCCTGCTGGATACTGGCCAATTCATCCGCATTAATATTTTGTTTGCTCAGTAACTTAGCACTAATAAATGTCTCGTAAGATCGAGCGCATTTCATCAGTCGTAAAACAAATTCATTCATTTCTGTCGTTCTTTTCTAAGTGATAGCCTGACGTTGGTAAGGTGCGCTAAAACACCAAAATATGCCGAGTTAAAAGATACCAAAAATCGATGTACTTCCTCTGTAGGAATAGTCCTATTTACATAGCAGGAAACACCTAAAGCAGCGCTTTAGTAACGGCTTAATCAACACGTCACATTCCTAAAATGAATTAAATATTTTCCGCTTTTTAGTCGCCTTGTCTTATAGGGAAACACTAGATGTTTTCGAGAGGAAGGCGGAACACATAAGGTGGAAAATCTACTTCCTCTCAAATTTAAATAGTATCGCAAGTCAATGTTTTATAAATACATTTAAGTTCGGCACGTATCTTGCGATAAGACATACTTTCAAGGCATAGAGTTACGCCAATTACCAATGAGAGAGGGAGTAAGCTCGTGAGTTCAATAGATCCAGCAACCTTTGCAGCCCAGTTCGCGCAGATCGAAATTCAACCTTTTAAACAACGCTACCAACTGCAAACCAATACGTATCAATCTCAGCTATCTGCTCTGGGTAAAGTTGAGAGTGCCATGCGTGAGTTCCGCACTGCGCTCAACGAAATGAACAGCAGCACAAACAGCATCATTAAAAACTCCACCTCCATCTCTCAAGAAGGCTACTTTACTGCAAATGCAGACGCTAAGGCTCTATCGGGTAGTTATCAGATATTCGTCGAGCAAGTAGCAACGTCACACCAAGTTTCTACTGGAATGCCAGCAGATCTAGACGCAACCACTGAAATCCCAAAAACAGGAAACCTTGAGTTCACTGTCAACGGTAAAACAATGACGATTGATCTATCAACCGTCGATACCGACGGTGATGGTGTAACGACGGTGAGTGACCTAACAAAAGCGATCAATAACAACAGTGATAACCCAGGTGTAAACGCAACCTTGGTACGCTCAAATGGTCAGACTCACTTCATGCTTTCAAGCACTGAAACCGGCGTCGCTAACCAAATCAACGTGTCCGCAACGGGTACAGGCCAAGCGTGGTTTGAAGATGCATTCACAAACCTTAGTCAAATCAGTACCCCCCAAGATGCCGTGATCTGGTTGGGTGCAGAGAAAACTGGTCTAAAACTCACTAACTCGAGCAATACGTTTGAAGGTGTTATCGATGGCGTAGACATTACCGTAACCAAGGCTCAGACCTCTGGAGAAACCGCGATTGGTTTAGGTATCGGCGCTGATGACGAAGCAACCAAAGAGCAGCTTAACAAGTTCGTAGACGCCTACAACACATTGATATCTACAATTGATGAACACACACAAATCGGCAGTGAAGATAAAAAACGCGGTGTGCTAGCTAGCGACCCAACCATGCGCTCAATTGAAAGCCAACTATCAAGCCTTGTTCGAGGCGAGCACGGCGGCATGCGCTTAAGCGAAATAGGCGTAACGTTGGATCGCCATGGCAAACTGAAAGTGGACCAAGAAAAATTTGCAGAGGCACAAAAAAACAACAGCGCAGGCTTAGAAGCAATGTTCAATGGCGACGGTGCTTTACTTGACTCAATGGATGCCATGGCCGAACCATTCCTT
Source organism: Gammaproteobacteria bacterium (assembly GCA_013372875.1). The sequence continues at coordinate 4,500 of JABXIW010000386.1, forward strand.
AAATTTTCTTCTGGTGCGTTCAAATCTCGTAAAGAAGCGCTGCAAGCAAACTTAGATCGCCTCTCAGACAAACAAACCACTTTAGAACGTAAGTACGACATGTCGTACAAGCGTTACCTAAAACAATTCACTCAAATGAATACATTAATGACCCAAATGAACCAAACCATGTCAATGTTTGGCTAAGGCTTTAGGAGAAGATCTCATGCTTATGGACTCCGGTTACGACTCATACCAACAAGTCGACCTCGATGCTCAAGCGGCAGCAGCAAACCCTCATCAACTTGTCATCATGCTTATTGATGGCTTACTCGATGAAATTGAACGCATTCGCGGACATCTTGCTGCGAAGCGTTTGGCAGAGAAAGGCGCTGGCATCAATAAATGTATGAACATTTTAATTGGATTAACCAGTGCCCTTGATGACGAGAATGGTGGCGAAATTGCAGAGAACTTGCGCCAACTGTACGACTTCTGTCAAGTCGAACTGTACTACGCAAGCGTACAAAATGACGCTGACCGTTTAATGAACGTCGAACGTGTAATGGGTAATATTCGTGAAGGTTGGATGAATTTTGGACAACAAGCATAAAGTGTCGCCAGAGCGATTCCGTCACTTATCTCAGCTAATCCAATTCGCCACTAAGACGGCGGATTGGCACGCGCTAAAACGCCATGATTTGCAGCTTCGAGAGCTGCTTATCAGTCATAAGCCGTTTTTGAAAGATCCCAAATTAGCACCTGAGATTCAGCGTGCTAAATCCGTGCACGCGGATGCTTTTGCTGCATTAGAGAAAGCCACTGGTGAGCTCAAAAAAGAGATGAACATGGCGAACGATCAACAAGAGCGTGCCATGGCATATCAACTAGCGATGACAATGGAGATGACACAATGATGATTTCTTCTTCACTGCCATCGTCAAATGCCGCTTCATCTTCAGAAGGCCGAATCACGCAAGCAAAAGACGTTCAAGGCTTTTCGCAGCGCAGTGCTTCAGGGCAAACACCTCTGAATCAATCCGCAGCATTATCAGAGCAAGCAGTACCAAGCTTTCGCCTTGCTGCACAAACTTTCTCAAGTGAAGAGCGCAAAGAGGCGACAACTGCAACAACGGAAGAAAATGCTGCTGTTGACACCACAGGAATGAATGTTCTTCTGAGTGCAACAACACCAACTGAAACACCAGACCTTGCAGCGCAAGCGCAAACCTTGACGCAAGGCATGCTAAACATGGCTGAGAAATCGGTTGCGTCGTTCAACAAAGTCAATCCGTTGGAAGTAAAAGGTGAAGCAAAAACAACAAGCCCAGCGCAAGCTCATGCCTTGTTAAACACATCACCGCAACAACAAGATATTCAAACTAGCCAAACGACTTCTGCGAATGCACGCGTGAACACCTCTGCCGTAGACTTTCAAGCATTGTTGAACCAAACAGCACAAGGGCAAGCAACGACTGCACCACTGAACGTTCAAACTTCTGCTCCGTCCGCTCAAGCAGTGAGCGCTGCGACAGTGGCTCATGCTCATACGCAAGGCTCAGAGTGGGCAGCAGTGAAAGTGGACACAAGTGCAGGCAAATGGGGCGAGCAGATGATGCAGGTGCTGCATGACCGAGTCACCTTGCAAGCACAGCAAAGTGTTCAGGAAGCGAAAATACGTCTCGATCCGCCCGATCTAGGCAAACTGGATTTACTCGTTCGTGTTGAGGGCGATCGATTGAGCGTACAGATCAACGCAAACACGGCGGCAACACGTGAAGCCTTGATGCAAGTATCGGAACGCTTACGCACTGAACTACAAGAACAAAACTTCGTCCATGTTGATGTCAATGTAGGTGCCGACCAAGGTCAAGAGCGCCATCAACAACAGATGAATGACGAAGACACCACAATTTTCGCTGCACGTGAGTCCAGCGCATTTCAATCCAATACAACAACAAACTATTC
>JABXIW010000044.1 GCA_013372875.1 Gammaproteobacteria bacterium
TGATCGAAACTATTTTCGATACATTGAATGCTAAAGCATGTGCCTTTGCTGTTGATTCTGTATTTGAAGAGCTTGGCTTCGCACTGCCTGTCATGATTTCCGGTACGATTACGGACGCTTCGGGCCGAACGTTATCAGGGCAAACCACGGAAGCATTTTACAACTCTCTACGTCATGTAAGGCCGTTATCTTTTGGTCTTAACTGTGCATTGGGGCCAGATGAACTGCGCCCATACGTGGAAGAGCTTTCTCGTATTTCTGAATCATTTGTTTCCGCACACCCTAACGCAGGTTTGCCGAATGCTTTTGGAGAATATGACCTTTCTCCAGAAGATATGGCAGAGCATGTAAAAGAGTGGGCTAGCAGCGGCTTTTTAAATCTGATTGGTGGCTGTTGTGGTACAACGCCGGAGCATATTCGCCAAATGGCGCAGGCCGTTGAAGGTGTTACACCTCGCGCTTTGCCAGATTTGCCTGTTGCTTGTCGTCTCTCCGGATTAGAGCCATTAACGATTGAGAAAGAGACTTTATTCATCAATGTCGGTGAGCGAACTAACGTCACAGGTTCTGCTCGCTTTAAACGTTTGATCAAAGAAGAACAGTATGACGAAGCATTAGAAGTCGCGCGTCAGCAAGTTGAAAATGGTGCCCAAATCATCGACATCAACATGGATGAGGGGATGTTAGACGCACAGGCTTGTATGGTGCGTTTTCTAAACCTATGTGCCTCAGAACCAGAAATCTCCAAAGTGCCAATCATGGTCGACTCTTCCAAATGGGAAGTGATCGAAGCGGGTCTGAAATGCATTCAAGGTAAAGGCATTGTGAACTCTATCTCTTTGAAGGAAGGCAAAGAGAAATTTGTTGAGCAAGCTAAACTGATCCGTCGTTATGGCGCAGCTGTGATCGTCATGGCATTCGATGAGGTTGGTCAGGCAGAAACACGCGCGCGCAAGCTAGAAATTTGTACAAATGCTTATCGTATTTTGGTAGATGAAGTTGGCTTCCCGCCAGAAGACATTATTTTTGACCCGAACATTTTTGCCGTCGCAACGGGTATCGATGAGCACAACAACTATGCTGTTGATTTCATTGAAGCTGTAGCGGACATCAAGCGCGATTTGCCACACGCGATGATCTCCGGAGGCGTGTCGAACGTGTCTTTCTCTTTCCGCGGTAATAACTACGTTCGTGAAGCAATCCATGCCGTATTCCTTTATCACTGTTTTAAAAACGGTATGGACATGGGCATTGTGAACGCGGGGCAGCTCGAAATTTATGACAACGTACCGGAAAAATTACGAGAAGCAGTAGAAGACGTTATGCTTAACCGTCGAGATGACGCTACAGAAAGATTGTTAGATATCGCAGCTGAGTACGCAGATAAAGGTGTTGGCAAAGAAGAAGATGCCTCTGCGCTTGAGTGGCGAACTTGGCCTGTCGCAAAACGTTTAGAGCATGCGTTAGTTAAAGGGATCACAGAGTTCATTGTCGCAGACACTGAAGAAGCACGTGTAAATGCGGCAAAGCCACTTGAAGTGATTGAAGGCCCTTTGATGGATGGCATGAACGTGGTGGGTGACCTATTTGGTGAGGGTAAGATGTTCTTACCTCAAGTAGTGAAATCTGCACGTGTGATGAAGCAAGCTGTCGCGCATTTAGAGCCTTTTATTAACGCCGAAAAACAATCTGGTAGCAGTAACGGAAAAATTTTGTTGGCGACAGTGAAGGGTGACGTGCACGACATCGGCAAAAACATTGTAGGCGTTGTACTGCAGTGTAATAACTACGAGATCATCGATCTTGGCGTGATGGTACCGTGTGAAAAGATCTTAAAAGTCGCGCTAGAAGAGAACGTTGATATTATCGGTTTGTCTGGGTTGATTACCCCATCTCTGGATGAAATGGTTCATGTTGCTAAAGAGATGGAACGTCTCAATTTTGATCTTCCGCTTCTGATTGGCGGAGCTACCACATCCAAAGCGCACACCGCCGTTAAGATTGAGCAGAACTACAAAAATCCGGTGGTTTACGTAAACAATGCGTCGCGCGCAGTAGGGGTTTGTTCGTCATTACTCTCCGATGAACGTCGACCTGCCTTTATAGAAAAACTGGATGCAGATTATGAGCGTGTTCGTGACCAACACAATCGTAAGAAGCCACGTACTAAGCCTGTCACGTTAGAACAAGCGCGTGCAAATAAAGTCGCGATAGATTGGGATGCATACACGCCACCAGTTCCTGCAAAACCAGGCCTCCATATTTTCGATGATTTTGATGTCGCAACCTTACGCAAGTATATCGACTGGACGCCGTTTTTCATGACGTGGTCGCTGGTAGGAAAATACCCGACAATCTTCAAACATGAAGAAGTGGGTGAGGAGGCTCAGCGTCTGTTCCATGATGCCAATGAGCTGCTTGATCGAGTTGAGCGTGAAGGATTGCTTAAGGCTCGCGGGATATGTGGCCTATTCCCAGCGGCAAGTGTGGGTGATGATATTGAAGTGTACACCGATGAATCGCGTACCGAGGTTGCTAAAGTGTTGCGCAATCTTCGTCAGCAGACAGAAAAGCCTAAAGGCTTTAACTACTGCTTGTCGGATTACATCGCGCCAAAAGAATCTGGCAAACAGGATTGGGTTGGAGCGTTTGCAGTAACTGGCGGTATCGGTGAGCGTGAGTTGGCCGATGAGTACAAAGCGCAAGGCGATGACTACAACGCAATCATGATTCAAGCGGTGGCGGATCGTTTAGCCGAAGCTTTTGCTGAATACTTGCATGAGCGTGTCAGGAAAGAAATTTGGGGCTATGCAGCGGATGAAAATCTATCGAATGATGAGCTCATCCGTGAAAAGTACCAAGGGATCCGTCCTGCACCGGGTTACCCAGCTTGTCCTGAGCATACAGAGAAAGGCCCGCTTTGGGAGTTACTGAATGTTGAAGAGAACATCGGTATGTCACTAACAACGAGCTATGCAATGTATCCGGGGGCATCAGTGTCCGGTTGGTACTTCTCACATCCAGACTCTCGCTATTTTGCGATCGCTCAGATCCA
>JABXIW010000467.1 GCA_013372875.1 Gammaproteobacteria bacterium
TGGATTAGACCATGGTCGTAATGGTCACTATTAGAATTACATTTTGAGAGGAATCGCAATGAGACAAGTATCTCTGGCGCTTATATTACTTACGACTTTAGCAGGCTGTCAGCTGACAAATGTGGAAGGTGAAATTGACGACGTAAAAGTAAAAGTCAGCACAAATGATGACAATCATGGGCCGCATGGCAATGGTAGCTTTTGCCCCCCTGGTCAAGCTAAAAAAGGCAACTGCTAAAGCGGCTTGTATATCGGTTTGAAGCAAACAGTTTAAAAAAAGAGCGGTTTGATGCCGCTCTTTTTTCGATTAATTTAATCTTCGTTAGTAGACGATATTTTATGAATCGCTAAATCCGCACCATTAAACTCGTCTTCTTCTGAAAGCCTTAAACCTGTTAAAGCGTTGATTGCGCCATAGACCACAAGAGCACCTAAAACCGCAATGGAAATGCCAAGAAATGTCCCTAAAACTTGAACCGCGAAGCTAACACCGCCCATTCCACCAAATCCACTTTGACCAAAAACTCCTGCAGCGATCCCGCCCCAAGCACCACATACTCCATGCAAAGGCCACACACCCAGTACGTCATCGATTTTGGTTCGGTTTTGCAGGTATGTAAACAGATACACAAACAAAACCCCGGCAACAGCACCTGTCACTAATGCACCAAGCGGATGCATTAAATCTGACCCCGCGCAAACCGCAACCAAACCGGCCAAAGGGCCATTGTGAATAAAGCCAGGGTCATTTTTACCCGCAAGTAATGAAGCTACGATACCTCCAACCATTGCCATCAACGAGTTCATCGCCACTAAGCCACTGATTCCAGAAAGAGTTTGAGCGGACATAACGTTGAAACCAAACCAACCAACACAGAGAATCCAAGCCCCAAGTGCCAAAAATGGGATATTAGATGGAGCGAAGTTCGTATGCTTTCCTGCGCGGATACGACCTCTACGCATCCCTAAAAAAGTAACAGCCACCAGCGCAATCCATCCACCAACGCCGTGCACAACGACCGAACCTGCAAAATCGTGAAAACCATAACCAAAGGTACTTTCAAACCAAGCTTGAACACCAAAGTTTCCATTCCAGATGATTCCTTCAAATAGCGGATATACTATGCCGACAGTGAAAAATGTTGCGATTAGAATCGGATAAAAACGAGCTCGCTCCGCGATACCACCAGAAACAATAGCAGGAATCGCCGCAGCGAAGGTCAGTAAGAAAAAGAACTTAACCAACTCGTAGCCATTATCTTGAGATAAGGTTTGAGCATCAGAAAAGAACGTGCCGCCATAAGCAACCCAATAACCAATAAAAAAGTAAGCAATCGCAGAAATACCAAAATCGGCAATAATTTTAACGAGTGCGTTTACTTGGTTCTTTTGGCGCACGGTTCCCACTTCAAGAAAAGCAAAACCAGCATGCATCAAAAAAACCATGATGGCACCCAATAATAGAAAAAGTGTATCGGAACTTTGTGTGAGAGTTTGTACAACGCCATGTACCTGATCGGCAGTTACACTCATTATGTTTATCTCCGTTATTTGTAGCGCACTCATCCTGTGCATCAAAGTTAAACTCATCACCAATTTGGTGAATGAAATTCACAAAGCGTCTAATATAGCAATTACCGTTCCATAATTTACTCTCCTAACAATTAGGATTTAATTCATTGTTTTATAAAGCCTTAAATGAAATCAAAAACATTTATTTGTATTGATTTCATCTATTCAAATGCACCAATGTAGGGTCTATGCACCATTATAACGCGCACAACATGTACGCGTTTAATTAGTAAACTCTGACCATAAACGCAAAAAAGCCACCTCATATAGAGATGGCTCATACATTAAATTTCTAACTAAATGATAAATTTATCGTGTGATCTTGCCTGCTTTTACATCTTCTAGCCAACGTCCTTCAACGAGATATGGAGGAAGCCAACCGGTTTCAACAGATAAACGATGACCTTTGTCGTACCACATACAAGCCATGCCAAGCAGAGGGAAATTAATGAAAGTGCGGATGCCTATCCTATCTGGTCCTAATTCTCTAAGATGATATTTCTCTTGAAACTGTAGATTTTTGACTAGCACTTCCTCAAAGTCATAGCCAATGTTAGTAGTTAGCGCAGCGAAGGTTTCTAGGATCCCCATCGCAATTTCCAACGCCCAGTTATCTCCTTGAGCTACCGCTGCGTCCATTGCTGCAACCAGCTTATCAGGATAATCCGATGTGCGGTTGTGGAACGACTGAATTACGTCTACTAGCATATAAGACAGCTCACCCGCTTTGGTAGAGCTCTGTCTCATCAAAGAAATCGGAAAGTTTGCCAACACATCCATGCTAGCTTTGTCACGGACGATGACAGAGGTAAAATAGGCATCTAACCACATTGAAGGACAAATGAAGCCTGTTTTTAAAATACCTTCGCCTTTCCATGTTACTTCAGGATAGCCGAGGATCTTTATGGTTAATTCATCACTGGGATGTATTGCAAGGCTATGATAACAAGCACTCATCAACGAAGTTTCGTAAAGGCGTAATGTACAAATTTTTTCGTCTTCACATGAAGCTTGATACCACGTAAACCAGCGCACTTGCTCGAATGCATAATCTCCAAAGCTAATCAAGTTCTCTCGCCTAATTTTGAGCCCTTCTTTTCTTTTATCTAAGATTCGATTGATATAATCTTTCTCAGAAGCAATGCTATTATCATCTAACTTGGGCCTTGCTGTACGCTCTATAATTTTGACTGGCTTTTTACCTTGCATTGTTGAACTAACCCTTCTTAATCAATTTTAAACTCAGCTATTCCTACTTTTATATCTGATGCATCACCTGTTTCCGGAATACTCGCCTTGGTGTGAATATACCGTATCGGAATACCGAATGAATATGCATCTCTGATTTTTTTCGCAGCTATTTTTTCTGTCGTTTCATCTTCGTTTTCAGACATTAGCTTAGTGATTTCTTCAGCATATTTACTAGTCCCTTGCTGATACGCTTCGTTTCCAATTTTTCTACTACCCAAAGGACTGCTCCCCCCTTTGGCCTCAACAATGATAATTTCACCTGGTGGTGGATCTTCCACCTCGTAAACCATATCAAAGTCGCCCGGCTTCGAAATTGAGGTTCCAATATCTTTGGGATGAAGCAGCTTAGCATTAGGACGTTTACTCCGGACAAAGTCATCCGCGGCCAACTCACCTATTTTTGCAGACTGTTGGTTAATATTACCAATTTGAGCGTTATATCCCTCTTCGCCAGATCGAGCGTCCATTGCCTCTTGACGCTCTTTCAAGCATTCATCAATTTTTGCTTTGTTTCTTTCTGTTAGCTCATAATCACTCGTATTGAGTTCAGAGTTTTCTTTATACTCTGCTTTATTTAGCACAAGATCTTCAGTAAAGATCGTGCAACCTTCTTCCCCGCCAACTTTCTCTGAGTCAAAAACATGCGCATTGACAAACTCCTCAATCCCAACAACATACTGCACTTCGTGTCGGCTGCCATCTGAATGATTGATATGACGATAAAAAGTAATCTCGTTTCTTTCGCAATCAATATGGTCTAAATCGTATTCATATCGAATATGATTTTTACCTTTGGGTTTTCGGATTTTGACTTGCGAGCGAACGCCATCTTCTCCGACGGATGACTCTTTTGCCGCCTCTAAAATCTGATCGCAAACCTCTTGGGGAACGTTGTTTTGCGCCTGATAATCAGCCAGCATTTGCTGTAAGCGTTTTAGCCCTTCTTCACAAAGGAAACCTGTTGGGTCAATCCACTGGATAGGATTGATTGCATATTGGTAATGGTTAATGCCACCAGCAATAGATATCGGGTCTTGTTGGATAAAACGTCCTAGCTTAGGGTCGTAATACCGAGCGAGGTTGTAATGTAAGTTGGTTTCTTGGTCGAAATACTGTCCCTGAAAGCGAAGTGGATTTCTCACCTCTTCAACGTCTATAGAAGCAAATCCATGGACATCATAACTTGCACTCCAAACGATATTTCCGGCACTGTCTTTTAGTCGCTCCGGTTTACCAACCTGATCACATTCATACAAATAAATTGAGCCATTTTCTAACACAGCCAATGGGATGTAGGTTTCTGGTTGATATAAGTACCAACGAAAGCCATCGGCAGTGCGTTCTCCGAGTAAACGCTCACCTTCCCAAAGAAACTCCGTGATACCATGTTGAGTAATTTTCTTTGTTCTACGGCCTAATGCATCATATTCATAGTGACTAATACTCGAATCACCATGTACTTCTACCAGTTGATTTAATGCGTCAAACACACGTTTTTGAACCGTGCCATCGCCTTCTCGTTTAACTTGATTACCTTGTTGGTCGTATTTGTAACGAACACCTGCATAAGCTTCAATGCGGTCACTCATTACCTTAGAATCAGCCAAAGCGGGATTTCCAAAGCTATCTGATTCAAATGTTGAAGTCGAACTGGCTTCACTAACCTTTGTAACGTGCCCGAGGGTATCGTACTGATAGTGAGTTGCCCCTGCAGTATTATCTAAAATTGAAGAGATTCGGTTTTGTGCATTGTATATGTATTTTTTTTCTCTATCTGACCATTGCTGCTCGACTAATCGACCGACACCGTCATAAAGCTTGCTCTCTTTGAAACTCGCAGTTTCAGTGACAGAAAGCCTCCCCATAACATCATATTGGAACTCAATTTTCGGTAATGAGTCATCGCTAAACCGGATTTCGGAAAGCCTACCATTGGTGTCGTATGAAAAGTTAAGTGACGTCTTGTCAGGCAAGGTTTGCGAAATACGCTGCCCGACTCGGTTAAACTCTTCACCGATTTCAAATTGACCTTGAATACGCTTAGTTAAATGTCCAAATGAGGAATATTGATACTGTAGAGTTTGATGACGATTAGAGGCTAAAGTCAATCTTCCACCTAACGTATAGTTAAAGTGATTCTCAACAATATTTTTTCCATTTCCCGCTTTAATATGCTGAAGAAAGCCAGCATCGTCATAGCGGTATAAAACGGTCCTATCTACAACATCTTTTCGGATGATTCTTCCCATAGAGTCGTATTTGAATTGGCTGTGTAGCCCATCAAATCCTACGGTACCTGATAGTAAACCTTCGCTGTCGTACAAAAACTCAAACTCTAGACCATCACTTCGAACTAATTTCGTTAGGTTACGTTGTTGATCGTACTCGTAGGAAATATGGCTGCCATCAGGGAAGATTACCGCTTCTTGTTGAGCCAAAGCTCCCCATTGATAAGACGTGACACCTTCTGGTGTCTGTATCTGTGCAACACGACTAAACTCGTCATAAGCGTACTCTTCACTGTAACCGACTTTGTCTTCGTCGTTGAAATATCTTATCGATGTGCGGCGTCCGTAATCATCATAGGAAATCTGGGCAACACATCCATCGGGATACGCAATCCCATTAACTAAATCGGTAGCGCCATAACTGTAACGAAGTAAAGTGCCATCTACTTCATGAGCGACTAATCTTTGTTGTTTATCCCACCACCAACGGCTCTTCTTACCATCTTCAGACTCTCTCTTTACGACTTGACCATGTTTATCGTATTCATACTCCGTTACGCAACCTAGAGCATCGATATCCCACACTCGTTGGCCAAGACTGTTGTAATAGGCCTTTTCAAGATCACCATCAGGAGATACCGTTTTTACAAGCTTACCTAAGCTGTCATAACCATATTGAATTTGAGCACCGGAAGAGTGCAGTTTGGAAATTAATTGGCCTTGCTGATTGTACTGGTACTGTGTTGTCGAGTTATCTGGGAATACCGCTTTCTCTTTACGCCCTAAATGATCATAGTGCCATTGCCACGTTCTTCCTGTCGGGCTCGATTTTTCAAGCAGATGACCTTGCTCATCATGAATGAAAGTCCACTCATTATCTAAAGAGTCAGAATAAGAGGACTTTGCACCCTCATAATGGAATCGATAATCATAAATACCTGAGTCACCAAAGTTTCTAATGCACTTAGCACTCGAGCCTTCTCCCGACCATTCAAAGTGATGCGTAAACCCTGTTGGTCGAACACGTTTGGCTATCAAATGTTGGTCTTGATACTCATATCGCTCAGTCAAACCCAAATCATTCGTCGCACCAACAAGATCGTCTTGCTCGTCATAGATATATGTTGTTAATACTTGTTCTGTCTTTGCGTTCAGCAATTCAACAAGGCGCCCTTGTTTATCATATTGACACTCAAGAACTGGTCGCTTGTTATGTGCAACTTCAACTAGGCGGTGGTTTCTCGAATAACGAAGTTGGAACGTCGAAAAGATTCCATTGCGGATTTGTTTTAATAGCCAAATGTCTTCTACCAACTCAAAACGATATTGATCACCACTAGAGAGAGTGACAATTCGTGTATTTGGGTTTAGGAAATGACAGCTTGCTCCGACATAGACTTGATAACTTGTTGAACCATGCTTAACTGGTTCAAATTCAATCTCGTCAGCAGAATCACTTACAAATTCCCATGAGGTGACGTTGTGCTTTTCATCTGTGACTTCTTTCAGTTCAAATTGAAAAGCATGTCGCCAACCGTAACCAAGACCTTGATTTCGGGAAGCTTTGGATGAGCGATACGTTCTTGACCAAACGAAGCCATTGGGAAGCTCTACATCATTGAGTGTTAATATTTCTTCGCCCGTTACTAGAGAAACCGGATCTCCCGCTTTTTCATGACATTCGCTGCCCGTCTGTAAAGGCTTTGCAGAGGCTGAATTCTTAGCTTGGGTTTTAGAAGATGTATGTGCTTTGTTCTGCTTAGACTTTGCTTTTACTTGCTTAGGTACCGGTGTTGGTTCACTGGATATTGTCGCGTTTTTCTTTGTTTTAGGGAAACTAGCGACATAAAGAGAACCATTCACAAGTGCTTTTGCAAATACAGGCGCATAAAGCTCTGGTGTCAGTTCTTCATCCGGTACGTTTGGGGGAAACTGACCAAGTAGATGATACAACTCTTCAACACGGCTTGAGCTAAGCGGTACGAAGTCATCTAGAAACGCCTTCGCACTCTGTTCTGAGTCAAACTTTTTGTGTTCGCCTTTTGGGATTGGCTGACTGGAAAAATGATAGCTTTGACCAAGGCAGTTGGTGAGAGGGATAACAAATTGAGGAATCATAGTTGTAACGAGTGTGTCCTTTCCTATTGCCTACCACTGACTTCACAAGTTTGCTTTGTTTTCATCTAGCAGGTACTGAGAATACAAAGCAAACGTGTGAAAGCCGGATCCTTTTCAGAATTCGACTATTCCTTGACTTGAATGCACTAAGGCGAATTTGATGCTCTTTAAAAAGCTGAGCGTCACGTACTCTAGCGGCTAAAAATGCCTTGAGTAAATGAACAATAGTGTGAGTGAGACTGAGGTCTCAGCGATTTGCCTTTTAGAGGACAATTTCTTTTGTTAATTTGACTCGCTCCCCAGATAACAAAATTCACCAAGAAAATTTACAATAGTCGCATGACTGAGATACCGTGTCTCACACAAGAGAAGCTGACTCAAACTATAGAACGTTATGCTCATGTCCAACGTGTCACGACAAGCTTCTGGCTTTCCATTACATAATCGAAGCAATAAAAAAGGTTCATCGCGGATAAGCGGGAACTAAAAACA
>JABXIW010000396.1 GCA_013372875.1 Gammaproteobacteria bacterium
ACCATGATGTGGATGTGGCCAAACGCGCGCATCTCCGTCATGGGTGGAGAGCAAGCAGCTGGCGTGATGGCGCAAGTGACCCGCGATATCAAAACGCGCAAAGGTGAAAGCTGGAGCACAGAGGAAGAAGAAGCGTTCAAACGTCCAATTGCGGAGCAATATCAAGTCCAAAGCCACGCTTATTACGCCAGTGCCCGCCTGTGGGACGACGGGATTATTGACCCTGCGAAAACCCGTGATGTTGTCGGCATTGCTCTGTCTGCTGCGCTTAATGCGCCGATACCAGACAGCAAATTTGGCATCTTCCGTATGTAGTCGGATGCAAGGCAAACCTTAACTCCTCGCGAATACCGATGTTTATACAAGTAACGGTTAGCGAGCATTGGAATATCAGACTGAAATGTCAGACAAAGGAAGTCACATGACCGGACTACTGCTTGAAAAAGACAGCAATGGCGTTGCCTGGTTGAGCCTCAATCGACCAGAAAAACACAACGCGTTTGATGATGAATTAATTGCTTCACTGATCGAAACTTTGGAACAACTTGAGCGAGACGATTCTTTACGTGCATTGGTGCTCACCGCGCAAGGGAAACACTTTTCTGCGGGTGCTGATCTTGGCTGGATGCAGTCAATGGCCACCAAAACCGAGAGTGAAAACCTTCAAGATGCACAGCAATTGGCGATGCTCCTGCATAAACTGGATACCTTTAGCAAACCAACCATTGCCATGGTGCATGGCGCGGCATTTGGTGGTGCACTCGGGCTTATCTGCTGCTGCGATATCGCTATCGGTACACCTGAAAGCCGCTTCTGTTTGAGTGAAGTGAAGCTCGGCTTATTGCCCGCCACTATCGGCCCCTACGTAATCCGAGCGATTGGACAACGACAAAGCCGACGTTACTTTTTAACCGCCGAACTGATTGATGCCGAAACCGCGCTATCGATGAATATTCTTCATCAGATCGACTCTCAACCACGTGAAGCCGTCAATCGCACCATTGACCACCTGCTTAACAACGGTCCACAAGCCATGCAGGCGGCAAAAGCACTCTGCTTACGTTGTGACAACCACCCTATCGATCACTCATTAATTGAATACACCAGCCAAGCCATTGCAACCGCCCGCGTGTCCAGTGAAGGACAAGAAGGACTGAGTGCATTTTTTGAAAAGCGCGCCGCTCATTGGAGGAATCATGTTTAAAAGAATACTGATCGCAAACCGCGGTGAAATTGCCTGCCGAATCATTAAAACCGCAAAAAGCATGGCTATCGAGACGGTTGCCGTCTATTCCGAAGCGGATCGCAGCAGCTTACATGTTAAACAAGCGGATTTCGCCGAATTTATCGGCCCTGCTCCGGCGAGTGAGTCGTATCTCGATATCGATGCGATTATCGGCGCAGCGAAAAAATGGCAAGCCGATGCTATCCACCCTGGGTATGGTTTTCTTTCCGAGAACCCGAAATTAGCCAAAGCGTGTAGTGAAAATGGCATCGTTTTTATTGGCCCTTCCACCAGCGCAATTGAAGCGATGGGCTCGAAGTCGCAAGCCAAAGCCATTATGTCAGAGGCGAACGTACCATTGGTTCCGGGCTATCACGGCACAGACAACAGCGTAGAGCATTTATTAGCAGAAGCGGAAAAAATCGGTTACCCAGTGATGCTTAAAGCAACCCAAGGTGGCGGCGGTAAAGGCATGCGAGTGGTCAATAGCGCAGCCGAAATGCCTTTGGCCATCGACGGTGCGCAGCGTGAAGCGCTTTCAAGCTTTGGCGATAAGCAGCTCCTAATCGAAAAATGCATCTTGCAGCCTCGCCACGTTGAAGTTCAGGTGTTTGCTGACCAACATGGCCACTGTGTTTACCTGTCTGATCGCGATTGCTCCATTCAACGTCGTCACCAAAAAGTAGTCGAAGAAGCACCCGCGCCGGGACTCAGTGATGAACTGCGTAAACAAATGGGTGAAGCTGCGGTTCAGGCCGCTCAAGCGATCGACTATGTTGGCGCTGGCACGGTGGAGTTCTTACTCGATAGCCGAGGTCAATTCTACTTCATGGAGATGAATACCCGTCTGCAAGTTGAACACCCTGTCACCGAATTGATCACCGGCGTTGATTTGGTGGAGTGGCAATTCAAAGTCGCGGCTGGCGAGCATTTACCTATTTCACAATCTAAAATCACTCATAACGGTCACTCAATCGAGCTGCGAATTTACGCAGAAGACGCAGACAATGACTTTATGCCATCGACTGGCCGAATTGATTACTTGCATGAACCCGTTTCAGACAGAAATGTGCGCCTAGCGTATATGCGCGTTGATAGCGGCGTAACCCAAGGCGATACCATCAGCGAATACTACGATCCGATGATCAGCAAACTGATCGTCTGGGGGCAAACTCGTGATATTGCCCTCAAACAACTTAAGCAGGCGTTAACCCAATATCACGTACGTGGAGTAACGACAAACATCGGTTATCTGCACAGCATTATTTCGCAGCCAGCCTTTGCTGACATTAAGCTTGATACAGGTTTCCTCGTCACACATCAACAAAGTATAAATGAGCAGCAAAGTGTGTCGGATTCGATCTGGTTAACGTTAGCGTCGGTTGCTCGCTGGAATGTTCTCACTTCAAAATCAGGCAACTCAACGTTACCCGCGCCAACCAAACAAGGTTTTAGACTCTCGGTTAACAATGTTTATCGATTTAACTTCACGGATGCCAATGCCAACCATCAAGTACGTTTGCAACAATCATCGCAAGATACAGAGGCTCACTTCACTGTCGGATGTGGTGAGGAGTTGCATCAGGTCACTCTGCTTGAAAGTGGCAACCAGTTTATCGCCGATATTGATAATGTGCGTTACACCTTTAACGCACTCAACGACGAGCAAAAGACAACCGTGTTTTATCTTGGTCAGCAACGTACGCTCGCTCATCAACCAAGTTTTGAATCACCAAAAGGCAAAAACGACGAGCTCAGCCCAACCGCACCGCTGAACGGCATAATTTCGGCTGTCATGGTGGCTAAAGGTGATGAAGTAGCGGCTGGCGATCCATTGTTAGTGCTCGAAGCGATGAAGATGGAATACACCATTACCGCTCCGGTAGCAGCGACCGTTGATGAAGTGTTTTATCAACATGGAGACCAAGTACAGCACGGTTCCATCCTGCTGCATTTAATTTCTGCACCCGATAATGTCTGTGAAGATAAGGAGCACGAATATGCTACCAGCGAAGGTTAATATCGTCGAAGTTGGTGCGCGTGATGGCTTGCAGAATGAAACGGCAGTGACGCTGATTGATAAAATCCGTTTGATCAATCAGCTAAGCACTAGTGGCTTAAAGCACATTGAAGCGGGCTCTTTTGTCTCGCCGAAATGGGTACCTCAAATGACCAATTCCGATCAGGTGTTTGCGGGGATCACTCAAAAGCCAAACGTGGTTTATAGTGCGCTAACGCCAAATCTCGCAGGGTTAGAACGTGCACTGGAAAGCGGCGTAAAGCAAATCGCGGTATTTGGCTCCGCTTCAGAAGCGTTCAGCCAGAAGAACATCAACTGCAGCATTGCCGAAAGCCTCTCTCGCTTTGAACCCGTTATCGAGCTCGCAAAGCAACACAACATTCCTGTGCGTGGGTATTTATCCTGCACCATGGTTTGCCCTTATGAGGGAGAAATCAAGCCTGAGCAAACCACTGCGGTCGCAAATACGCTGTTTGATATGGGATGTTATGAGATTTCTCTGGGCGATACGGTCGGCAAGGCGACACCCAATCGCGTTATCGCCATGCTGGATTCGCTGTTAACACAACTACCCAAAGACGCGTTAGCAGTGCACTTTCACGACACTTATGGACAAGCGTTAGCCAATATCTACCAAGCCTTGTTAATGGGCATCAACACCATTGATAGTGCCGTCGCCGGTCTGGGTGGCTGCCCTTACGCCAAAGGTGCCAGTGGCAATGTCGCAACAGAGGATGTGCTGTATCTGTGTGAGCAGCTTGGTATTGAAACGGGAGTTGATCTCAACATGATCAATGAAGCGGGTTGGCAAATTTGCCGCGCATTAGGTAAACGTCCGTCTTCCAAAGTAGCACTCGCTTTGGGTGATCCGCACAGCTTGTAAAAGACTCCATCCGCGATAAGCAACCAATAAATACAAACGGGCATGCGTAACAACATGCCCGTTTTATTAGCGCCAAATACGATTCACAAAAGCACTAACCAGAGGCGTGCTTTTCTGCCATTTGAGTATGGCGTCCCCACTTCGCAATCATATCGAGTAAATCGCTTTTCTGAACTGGTTTCGTCAGGTAATCATTCATCCCTAGTGCGATACTTTTTTGCTGCTCTTCTTGCATCGCGTGAGCAGAAAACGCCACGATTGGACACCAAGGAAACTCACCATTTTCCTGTAACTCACGAATGTCTTTTGTCACACCAAAACCATCTTTGTTTGGCATAGAAATATCGGTAATCACCAAATCAGGGGAAAGCTGCTTGTAGAGTTCAACGGCCTCGACACCATCTTCCGCCAACGTCAGTTTCACTCCGGTGTCTTGCAACATTTTTTCAATCAAGATTCGGTTGATATGGCTGTCTTCTGCAACCAAAAGGTGCAAATTAGAAAAATCTGGATTGTCTTGTGAGGAAAGCGCTCGACGCTTTTGTATTTTGCTAGAGAACAGGGTTTGCAGTTTATGCTGCGTGACAGGTTGCGGCAGTAAACGATCCCGCTCGCACGACCATGCCTGCCCTTCCTCCATCACGCAAGGGGCGAGAAACAGTACCCGTTTGGCGGATGATTCTGTCGCATCAAGCTCATAGAGCGCATCTCTATCCTGAGCATTGTTCACGCTCGCGATGATGCGGTCAAAATCGTCCAAATCTCTGCCCAAAGACTGCGCCGCAGACCAATCGTTGCGATGAGTCACCTCGATGCCAATCTCTTTAGCTAAGCGCATCAAGTGTTCCACGCGCGGTAGATAATCATCAATCAACAATAGTCGATTTGCATTCAGTTCCACCGGCTCAGAATGAGGCTGACTTCGTTTAGGCAACTGCAAACTAAAGCTAAAACACGATCCGTTGCCAAAATCCGAACGCACACAAAGCTCACCGTTGTACATGCTGATCAAACGTTTTGAGATTGCCAACCCTAAGCCCGTTCCTTCATGTCGCCTTGTCGCGGAGGTATCGACCTGCTCAAATTTATCCATAATATGAGTTAGCCTGTCTTCAGGAATTCCAATGCCTGTATCGGTCACTGAAAAATCAAAACCGAGCTCACTTTCTCTTACTTTCAGCTGCACATGACCTTCATCCGTGAATTTCACTGCATTGCCGAGCAAGTTAAGTAAGATTTGATTAATCCGACCTTTATCACCGACCACGACCGTATTCATGGCTAATGGTATATCAACCAATAACTTAAGGTTCTTTTTATCCGCTTGATACGCACACAATGCCGTGCAACTCTCTATTAACGTGCGCAAATCAAACTCCTCTTCAACAAGCGTCAACTTGCCTGCTTCGACTTTGCTGTAATCGAGGATGTCGTTAATGATGGTCACAAGGTTATTGGCAGATTTGTGCAGCAGGAGCAATAACTCCCTTGGCTCTCGGCGGTTTTCGTTCTCAAGCAATATCTCGCTGATCCCCATGATCGCGTTCATTGGAGTGCGAATCTCATGGCTCATGTTCGCCAGAAATTCCGACTTGGCTTGCGTGGCTTTTTTCGATTTATCCAATGCAGACGACAAACGCTTCTCCATCTCGCGTCTATCAGTGATGTCACGTTCTACCGCAATAAAACGCAGTAACTCGCCATTTTCATCAAACACTGGAGACAGCTCCAACTCGACCCAATATGGGCGCTGCGACTTGGTGTAATTGAGTATCTCAACCCTAACCGGGGAATGGCTGCGAACACTTTGTGAGAGCAGCGCGACAGTATTTGCGTCGGTGTCTTCACCTTGCAGCAGTTCGCCCGGTGATTTGCCAACCACTTCCTCTAACGAATATTCGGTTAACTGCTCAAACGCAGAGTTTACCCAAGCAATCGTGCCGTCAGGATGAGTAATGATGATGGTATCGCGAGCGTGTTCCGCCACCTCGGCAAGCTGAGATATTTTGGCGGATAACTGCTGTTGGGTTTGATGTTCTTGCTGAAGTTTGTTTTGCGCTTGCGCTAAAGAGCGCGACATTTGGTTAAACGCTTCTCCAACGCGCGTGACTTCATCATTGCCTGAAATAGAAATTTGCGAACCCGGCCCTTGCTGTGAAACCTTGATTACCCCAGTGCGGAGAAGATCCAAACGCTTCATTAAATAGCTGCCTAGCGCAAATGAAAACAGCGCCACCAGCGACATTTCGACAAAGGCAATCACCAAACTCGCATGAGTCGCAAACGAAAGCATTTGATGAACATGCTCGACGTGAACACCCATTTCTACCACGCCAAAAGTCTGATCGCCTAACGTGATTGCTTTCGCCACATCATAAACACCGTCACTTGCATCGAAAGCGTGAACATTGGTGTCAACGCCTGTGTAATCACCTTGAAGCGTAAGTTCGATGCCATCTTGATTGACGATACGGATGTAAGCCAACTTGTGCTCACTTACGACAGAGCGTGCAAAGCTGTCTAAGTACGCCAGATCCGTTGCGATTACCGCGTCTCTCGAAGCTTGAGCAAACACACTCACCAAATTCTGGCTACCAACTTCGAGACTGGTCTCGTTCGAGCTTTTAAACCAGTTGAGGCCGCTGATGATAAGTACACCGAGCGCGAGTGCTTCGATGAGTGCAATGCCGATTATCGTTTTTGAACGCAGCGTCATAAGGCGCCCACTTATCTCGAAATGCCCAATTGGACGACGTCTTGCCAATCTTGGTCTTGCGCCAATTGCAATCCATCAATATTGAGTAAAGCGAAGCTCTCCTGTGCTTTGGGATCCTCATTGAGTTGTGAGATCGCCGCTCGCAATGCCACAGCCATCTTTTCATCTACCTCATTCGAGACTGCAATGGCATGAGGGGTATAACCTGCGGTTGTATAAATCACGCTCAGTTGTTCTTTGGTTTCACTCGGCAAGCTCTCAAAGGTACGCTTCACGCCACCACCAGCGACATACAAGCCTTTCAGAACACCTAAATAGACCGAATCGTGCGAGCCCACATATTTGGGCGTAAATTTGATGCCTTTCTGCGCCAACTCTGATTGTGTGATGATAGAGGCAGCAAATGCTCGTGGTGCAGGAAAAGCGATGGTCTTTTCTTGCAGTTCATCAAGAGTAACTGACTGCCCTTTTCTCGCCACAATAATCCCTGTAATACGCTTATTCTTCGCTCTTGCTAACGCCGTATAACCCGGAGTTTGATTCACCAACGTAAAGTGATAAGGATTCATGTACGCGATGTCATATTCTCCAGCCATTAAACGGGCTTCAAAAGTAGGAATATCACGCGCAGTAGCAAATTTGATTTCAACTCCGGCAAGCTCGCCCCAACGTTGCAGTAAGGGTTGCCATTGTTGAACTAATTTGGTGGCCGATTGTTGTGGCACCACACCAAAAACAAGAGAGGGTTGAGCGAAGATGGAAGGCGACAATATGCATAACGTCATAAGCAACGTAAAAATTCGCCCTTTAAACAGCCAAGTCAGCTTCTGCAATTGAGAATTCAACAAAATCACCTCCTTGTGTTTGTCTTTCGTTAAAGATAGATAGCTATTTGAAAGATTGCGAATTAACGCGTTAAATTGCCTCATGTCTCGGATAGGATTTATACTCAAACGAACACCTAAAAATAGGAGCAGTACATGCTTATTACATTTCGTTGTCGTAGCTACGCAAATGTCACGATGTTTGGCGACATTGCATTAGAGATGATCAAAATGATGGGTCACAGCGGCACAGTGCCGGGGTCAATTTCCGCTCAAGATGTTCCTGACGCGCTATCAAAGTTAACTTCTGCTCTATCTGCGAAAAATGCGGCTGAGGAAAACCTCCCTACTGATGTAGATGTAGACGAAGAGGAAGAACAAGCAGAGCCAGCGGTAAGCTTAGGGCGCAGAGCGTTTCCACTGATTGAGTTGCTAAAATCAGCAATCAAAGAAGAATGCGAAGTCATGTGGGACAACCAATAACGCCTTCAAACTGGTTTCTAGCGAGGTGAATCCATATTGTGACCGCCTCGCTATCACTACTCGAAGCCAAGATAAGGGCACCAACGCCGCTTATCGCCCTACCCGTTTCTCTCCCTAGACAACTTGATTTCCCCATCAATGTGCACATCTCGTTGTGGAAACGCGATTTCAATACCGTGCTTTTCGAAAGCTTCATAGATTTCAAAACGTATGGCACTTGCGACCGTTCGAATCCCACCTTCAACCGTTGAGTTAATCCAAAAATAAGATTCGAAGATCAAAGCATTATCGCCAAAGTCTTGAAAAAACACGTCTGGAGCTGGCGAACTCAGAACTTGCGCTTGCTGCGAAGTCACTTCCGCCATTAAGGTAGCAACCTGCTTGACATCGCTCCCATACGCGACGCCGACGACGACCGAGCCACGAACTAATCTGTCGCATAACGTCCAGTTGATCACCACGTTCTCAATCAACTGACTGTTGGGAATGAGCATGTGAACGCCATCGGTTCGTCTGATTCGCGTTGAACGTGTATTTATTTGCTCGACAATGCCTTTGGCGCCCTCGACCTCTAAAAAGTCCCCAATTCGGATTGGCTTTTCACCAATCAAAATCCAGCCACTTATGAAGTTGTTAATGATGTTTTGTGCACCAAAACCGAAGCCGATAGCGATGGCACCAGACAGAAAGGCGAACGCGGTGATTGGCACATTGATCATCGGAAGTGTGGTCATAAAAATAATGGCGAGAGCGATGACAAATAATATCCGTTTAACCAAATGAATGACGTTTGGATCTTTCCCCGATGAGGACATTCTTGACGTAACGGTTTTGATTAAAATTTTGGACAACCATAAAGCGACAATCACCCATGTCGGCACCATCAATATCGCCCACAACGTGATAGGTTGTTCGTTAAAGGTAAACAGTGTTGTTTCTAAAAATGAAATGACCCGTTCGAACATAAAGTGCTCACTCTTGATTCATCGTTGCCAACAAGCCAGAGCGCATAAGTCTTATATTTTTAGCCCAATCGATAGCGCAAGCGGCTCAATTAAGTTCTTTTTATTAACTATATTGTAATCTACGCAAAACGCTTCGAGTGGTTTCCCGCTTTGCCTTCAACACGATTAAGCCATTTAAGGAGCACGTCTTTGTGTACTCAACGAGCCAATCAACCGACTGAATACGGAAGGTAAATCAGTGATAACTTTCTGAATTTTAAGCATCAAATTTTCACTTCGAATCACTCTCACTTATTATGCACCTTATTGCAAATAACATTGATGGAATGATTGTTATGTCAGAACTGACTCGGATGCGCTCTAGAGAAACCTATAATTGTCTGGATGAAGAACTAAAGCTAATGCGCGCCAAAACCGCGCAGCTTGTCTTCCAATTTAACCACGAGCCAAACCCAGATATACGTAGACAACTATTGGCAGAAATGGGCGTCCAATTAGAAAACAGCGCCTGTATAGAGCCACCGCTTCAACTTACCTACGGTTGTCACTTGTCCATCGGGGAAAACACCTACATCAACTGGGATGCCATTATTCTAGACAATGGGCAGGTTGAGATTGGCGCGAACGTCATGATTGGGCCTAGAGTGCAAATTTACACAGCCGCTCATTCACTCGATACACAAAGACGCTTAGCCGGAGATGAGATCGCCAAACCGGTAAAAATTGGCAATAACGTTTGGATTGGTGGGGGCGCAATCATACTGCCAGGCGTGACCATTGGCGATGATGCCGTCGTCGGTGCTGGCTCTGTCATAACCAAAGACGTTGCGCCGGGCGATCGAGTTGCTGGAAATCCGGCGCGCTCCATTAAACCCAAAAACTGAAGAAAGTCGCTATTTCGCCAAATGACAGCGAATAATGTTGGCAAGCAAATTGAGAGCATGGACGTATTTGTCATTAAGCTCAAAAGAAGCGTTAAGACGAATACAGTGATCGTATTGTTCTGTCAGGCTGAACATCTTTCCCGGTGCGATACTGATATTATCTTTTAGCGCTTCTCGATATATCTGCAAGGCGTCGATATGCTTGGGAAGCTCTAACCAAATAAAGTACCCGCCGCTTTGGCTTAACACTTTGACTTCTTCAGGTAACAGCTCATTAAGCAGATCCGTCATCTTACTTTTACGTTCAAACAGCTTTTTCCGTAACTGCTTCAAATGCGATTCATAATTGCGGCTTGTTAAATAGTGCACTAACGTCATCTGTACGGGCGCACTCGTCGCTAATGTACTCATTAACTGTAACTTTTGTACCTCTAGTGCCCGCTTTCCCGCCGCAACCCAACCAATACGTAGCCCTGCGATTAATGATTTTGAAAACGAGGAGCACAACATGGTATTGCCCGTGTCATCAAACATTCTTAGTGGGTAAACCGAGTCATTCCCGGCATGCAGCTCGCTGTACACATCATCTTCAATCACTGGCACGTTATATCGCTGTGTCAGCTCAATCAGCTTTTGTTTTTTCTCGTTGGAAAGCGTAAAACCCAGAGGATTTTGGAAGTTCGACATCAGCCAACATGCTTTCACATC
>JABXIW010000022.1 GCA_013372875.1 Gammaproteobacteria bacterium
AGGCGTGCAGTTTCATCCAGAGTCTATTCTTTCCGAGCATGGTCATCAGATTTTAAGAGCTTTTTTAGACATAAAAAAAGCCTGAAACTATTCAGGCTTTTGCAATGATGGGGCGAAAACTATCTCGCTCCAAATATCACCATAGTCTTACCCTTAACATGAATATGGCCTTGTTCTTCCAGCGCTTTTAAAACGCGACCCACCATTTCACGCGAGCAACCGACAATACGACTTAACTCTTGGCGAGTAATTTTAATCTGCATACCATCGGGATGAGTCATAGCATCTGGCTCTTTTGCCAATTCCAATAAAGCATGAGCGACACGTCCTGTAACATCCAAGAATGCCAAATCGCCAACTTTACGACTGGTTTTTTGTAAGCGAATAGCTAGCTGAGTAGACAGTTTAAATAAAATATCAGGATTTTCTTTGGTGATCTGGCGAAAACGCTCATAGCTGATTTCCGCAACTTCACATTCAGTTTTGGTGCGAACCCAAGCAGTGCGATCGTGCTCGTCGGTGAACAAACCCATTTCGCCAAAGAAATCGCCTGGATTTAAGTACGCCAGTACCAGTTCGCGGCCTTCATCGTCTTCAATTAAGACCGAAACCGAACCTTCGAGTAGGAAATACAAGGTATTCGAGGAATCGCCGGCATAAATTAAAGTGCTTTTGGCAGGGAAACGTCTTCTTTGACAGTTGTCCAAGAAGCTTAAAATGGTTTCATCTTGCGCCAAATGAAAGGGTAATGGCATTGAAAAATCCTATTTGTCATATTTATGCTCTAAATACTAATCTTCTACCTGACCAAAAGCAAATTTCCGATTACACTATAAGTCTCTGAATAATAACTGGATCACAAAACGGCTAATTGGTGATTAGAAGATGAAAGTTACGGTAGATTGGTTAGAAGGATTAAATTTTGTTGGCGCCAACGAGAAAGGACAGCGAGTTACTTTTGGCGGCGAGGGCGATTATGTTTCGCCAATGGAAACTTTGTTGATGTCAGTGGGTGCTTGTGCCTCGATTGACGTGGTGATGATTTTGGAAAAAGCGCGTCAGCAAGTTAAAGGCTGTAAATGTAAATTAGAAGGCGGGCGTGCCGATGAGCCACCAAGACGTTTCACTAGCTTGAATTTACACTTTGTGGTTACTGGCACTGACTTGTCGGTAAAACACGTTACCAAAGCGATCGATTTATCGGTGGAAAAGTATTGCTCTGTGATGCACTCATTGGATAAGCAAATGCCAGTGACTACTTCTTTTGAGATAGTGCCAGTATAAGTATGAGTGAAATAAAAAGACCTGCCCGCCATTTAGGTATGCGCCATCTGGCTTTGTTTGTGGATGAGTTTGAAGCCACAGAACATTTTTATGTGGAATTGCTCGGTATGGAAGTCGAATGGCGTCCTGATGAAGATAATGTTTATTTAACTTCAAAAGGTCATGACAATCTAGCCTTGCATCGCAAGCAACCTGAGCTCGATACCACTTGTGGGCAAAAACTCGATCATTTGGGCTTTATTATGAATACGGCTGAAGAAGTCTATGAGTGGTATGAGTTTTTTAAAGCTCATGAAGTGGAAATTTTTACCAAGCCGAGATTGCATCGAGATGGAGCAACGAGTTTCTACTGTTCCGATCCGGATGGGAATAGGGTGCAGATGATCCATCATCCACCGATTTCAAATAATAACTCCTAATCGTCACCAATACTTTGTTAAAATGTTACTCAAATGTGCTCATGTATAGTTATACACTGCGCATTTTCGTTACATTTTGCCGCGTCTTGGTTTAGCTTAGGAATTATTGGTTGTAAAGTATGGTTTGGAGTTTTGAAATTAAAGAGCAAAGTCCTGGAAACTACTTTCATATTGCTGAGAGATGTACTGGTAATAAAATTAGTTTCTATGAAAGTGAAGTCTCGGTTAAAAGATTGCTCCTAGAGACGTACCTTACCGAGAGAGAAATTGTAAAATTAAATGGTTTAGCAATTTTTAATATTTTTAAAGATTACTTTAAAACGAACCATACAAAATATGATGATAAAGCTTTCGGCTCTTGGATTATTAAATTAAATCAAAATGAAATTGTCTATGACGGCAAAGACTATGAAATTCGCTTTAATACTAATTCATACTTTACTAAATCAGAGAATGATCTGGTTCGTCTTTTTAGTGACTTAACTTCATAAAATAACTTTTGTAGTATCTGGATGTTTCCCTGTCCAAAGGCCAAAAGATTCTGCGCCTTGTTCGATTAGCATTCCTAAACCATTAATTTGTTGGGTGGTGAAGTCTTTAGCCTGAGTTAAAAAGCTTTCGGCTTTTTGTCCATAATTTAGATCGTAGGCTTTGGCGTTGAGATCAAAATAAATATCTTTTAAATATTGCTCACTATTCTGGCTGACTGAGTTAACCACTAAATCGATATAGTCTTCTTTTTCATAAAGCTTGATATGACCAAGGTGTGCTAAGTCATTGGCTAATTGCTGGGCTTTGGATTGAGTTCGATTGATTAAATAAACCTCAAAGCCGTCGAGTAATAGCGCTGATGCAATACAGCGGGCGACACCGCCTGCACCAAGTAAAACCGCACGTTTATTATTAAACTCCAATTGCTTGTTGTAGAGGTCTCTTAAAAATCCCATGCCGTCAGTGCTATCACCTAAAATACCGTCTTTGGTAATGGCTAGCGTATTGACGCTATTGGCATCTTCAGCACGCTGGGTGATGATGTCTGCATATTCAAGTGCTTGTTGTTTGAAGGGTGCGGTAACATTGAGGCCTTTGCCGCCAGATTCAAAAAAATCATTTAGCACTCGATTAAAGCCCTTTTTCGATGCGCAAATTTTTCCGTAGTGAATATCCAGTTTGAACTGCTGGGCAAACTGTTGATGTAGCTGCGGCGAGAGGCTGTGCGAGATTGGGTTGCCAATTACGCCGTATCGTAAAGTATTCAATTAGCTCACCACGCCCGCAATGATATAGAACACAATACTAAC
The DNA here is from genome assembly GCA_013372875.1 of Gammaproteobacteria bacterium. The sequence continues at coordinate 3,005 of JABXIW010000022.1, forward strand.
GCCGCCCGCAAAGAGTGCATAAGGCAACTGAGTTTTAACGTGCTCTAATAAATCACAGCCTGCTGCTAATGATGAAATAACGGTAGTGTCCGAGATTGGTGAGGCGTGATCGCCAAAGACTGCACCGCCCAAAACAGCGCCTAGCAATAAACTGGGATCAATACCAAGTTGCAAAGCAATTGGCATCACAATCCCAATCAAAATACCGAAGGTTCCCCACGAAGTCCCAGTAGTAAAGGCGATAAAGCCAGCCAAGATAAAGGTCAGCGCAGGGATTGACCATACAGGCAAGTTTTCACTGATGGCTGAGGCCACAAAGTCACCTGTGCCGAGTGCTTTCATGGACGAAGAGAGTACAAATGCCAATAAGACTAAAGTCACCAGCGGTAGCAGTTTGCCCATACCCGTAAAACACTCTTCGGTTAGTTCTTGAATGGTTTTTCCGCCATCGAAACGCAGCAGTAATATCGCGACAATAATAGAAATGATAATTGCCCAAAGTACAGAGGATGAACCAGAACCTTGGGTAATGTCGCCATTACCTGTGATGTACATGAAAATTAGAATACTGGCGATCATGGTCACCAGTGGGATCAACATAAAACGCTTTTTAGTGGCTTTTACGCTTTCCTGTGTCGACTCAAAAGTTTCGAGTTTCTGCTCGGCAGCTTTCATCGGGCCATAGACTTTGCTACTGAAAACCGTGTAAAAAACTACCGCCAAAGTAATCCAAGCGTAGAAGTTAAAAGGAATGCTGCCGAAAACTACTGAATTGGCATTAGCAACAGGAGTGTCATTAACGTAACCCAAGATAGCGGCGCCCCAACCATTGATTAAGATTAATACGCTAATCGGCGCACAAGTGGAGTCAATTATATAAGCCAAACGCGCACGACTCATTTTGAAGCGGTCGAATAAATTTTGCGATGAAACCCCTGCGGTTAACACGCTCATATTGGTATCGATAAAAATACTAGAACCAATGACAGCGGGTAGTAAAGCGGCTCGGCGTTGATTATGAATGTATTTTTTTGAGGTTAGCCAATGTACTAGTGCACCAACCCCGCCTGATTGTTGGATCAAATGGATTAAGGCACCAATCAGTAAACTGAATAATAAGACTTTGGTATTATAGCCACTGGCAAAAATGCCGACGGTGCGATCGACCATTTGTACAAAAGCGCTAAATGGATTGCCTTGGGTCAATAAAATCTCAGCGGAAAAGATGGCGACCACTAGCGCTAAAATAACGTGGCGTTTCCAGACCGCAATAATAATTGCTAAAATGGGCGGTAATATCGTAAACCATTCGTTACTGAGGAATGACATAGGCGCTTGTTTAATTGTGAGTAAAGTGTGAATTAAGCAAACCATAATGCAAAGCCCATGGAATTACAATGACGCAAGATAAGCAAATCAAAAAACAGTTTATTGCCGGCGCAAAATGCCCCGAATGCGGTGAGCAAGACGTCTTAGTATTTTATCGCGAAAATGAAAATCCAGTGCGTGAATGTGTGGAGTGTGACTTTATAGAAGTGCTAGCTGATAATGAAAAAGAGCAGCCTGGTGCTGCTCTTAAAATAACGATTAAAGAATTATAGCCGCTAGCCCTTAATTCTTAGCCCTTGGCCGCTAACTGTAAACCTTTTTGATAAGTTTCTTGAGCATTGATCGGATGTCCCGACTGCTCATAAGATTGTGCTAACGCATAGTAGGCTTTTGGTGTTGGACTGATATCAATGCTTTGTTCTAAATAATGGGTCGCCTTACCCCAAAGTTTCGACTTCAAAGATAAACTACCTAAACAATACAATAGCTCTGCATTATTCGGTTGGTTTTTCAGCCACTGCTCAGCTTGTGATAAAGCCTTGCTAGGATTTTCTGAGGCTAAACTTGCAAACTGATTAACCAGCTGATTATCCCATTGCTGCTTCAGACTATTTTTAATGGCTTGTTCTGCCTGTTCAGCGTGATTGCTCTTAGCCAAAGCATTGGCGTAGACAGAAACAATGGTGGCATCTTTTTTTAAGTGGCGACTCAGCTGGTCCCATAAGTCTAAGACTTTATCTGTGCTTTTGCTTTCTGCCCGGGTAAAACGCTGTTGCCATGCATTTAGTTCCACATTGCTAAATTCTTCGTCTGTAAAAATGCTGTGCTTTTTCAGTTTCGGTAATAACTCGACGATGGCTTTCCAATCGTTTAATTGGGCATAGACCTTATGCAATAATTTTAAAACGAAAGGATGGTTGGCATTAATGGATTTTAGATGTTTCAATCCCGCCAGTGCGCTTTCATAATCTTTATTGCCGATTTGCAATTCAACCTGGGTTAAACCCACCGCCATTTGTGCATCAGGCTCAGAATTGGCGGCCAACTTTAAATAATGATCGCGCATTTTCAAATCACCTTGCTGCTGAGCAGCGCGAGCAGCACCTAAATAATTGATCAGTTGGGTATTATTGGCTGTGGCACTTTTATTTAGCAAGCCTTCGGCGGTTTTCCAATGACCTTCGGATAAAGCTATCATGCCATCAATGGTTTGCTGTCTGGCTTTGACCGATTTGCGGCCACCGAACCAACCTAAGGTTTTATTGCTGGTTTGCAAAAGATAGCGAATTAAAATCCAGCCAAACCACAACACTAACGCAATAATCACTAGAACCGTTACTGCGAAATAATTTTGAAATTCGATGGCGGTTTTATCGAATAAAATGTAAGTCGAGCCTTTGATATTGCGAATAAAAGGAACAGAAAGCAACCCAATAAAAATTCCCGCTAATACATACCAACGAAACTTCATGCTTGCTCTCCATTCTCGTTGTTAAGAGTCTCGTTGTGAAAAGTATCATTCTCAGGAGTTGGCTCTTCTTTCTCCTCACCTGAGTCCTCTTGTTCATCAGAAGACTCCATGCGCTCTAAAGTTTGCTGAATGGTTTGATTAATATCGCCGCTACGACCTGCTTCAGTTTCTTCAATTTGCGCTTCAACTCCTGGAGATTGCAGCCATTGATTCAATCGGTCTTGATTGTTTTGTTTGATCAAATCCAAAGATTGTAATTTGTTAGGCAGCTCGATGTTTACTTTTGCAGACTCTAATAGAGCTAACTGTTGCAAGATCAGTGCAGACTGATCATCTGCCTGATAAAACTCTTGGATCCAATTTTGCAATTCAGTCATGGATTTATCATAAGCCGACTGCTGATGACGCAAGGCAGCTAGTTGCGCCATTTTGATGCTCATTAAAATGTTCTGTTTTAACAAGTCGGCTTGCTGCGGATTAATAAAAGGTTTTACCGACTGATCATAGTGATGTACTTTATAGTAGTCACTGAAAGTATCTTTAACGTTGGTTTTGAAAGTTTGCCAAGCACTCGGATCGGCGACTGTTTCGTCAGTGGCGTTGTTTGATAGTTCAGGATCAAACTTCACGCTGGCCAGTGTTAAGTTTGCAAGCTGCGATTCAATGGCATCTAATTTGACTAAGACTCCATCAATATCAATCGCAACCGTAGATCGGATTTGCGCAATATCTTGGCTAATGGCGCGTCGCAAAGCTAATAAATTGCTATCGCCACTGGCTAAAATTTGTTGATCGGCTGCTTCTAACAAGGCAACTATTGACGAGGTATCGTCAGAATAATGGACTTTTTGCGCTGCTTGGCGGATCAAATATTCCGCTTCAGCAATTTGCCAATCGCGTGCTTGGCTCGCAGCATCGGCACTTAACGATTGGAATTTACGCTGACTGGCAACCAGTTGTTGCTGTAAAGATTCAATTTGACGGCTCAGCTCTTGTAGTGAAGCAGTTTGCTGACTTGAGTTATTACTCTGTGCTGTAATTAAACGCTCGATTTGAGCATTTTGATCTTGCAGTTGTTTTTCCAAACTGACAATGCGGCTTAATTCAGCGGCGGTATCATCGGCAGACGCAGATTGAAAATAGTCTTGTTGCCAAAGCCAGTAGCCACCATAGCCCAATCCACCTAAAATTAATAACCAAAATATCGGCTTTAAAAATCCTGAGGACTTTTTCTTAGGTTCGTTCGACTCATGATCTTGATCCAATTCAAGAGCTTCAATGATTTCATTTTCGTGTTGGTCCGATTCACTCATGGCGTCACTCTGTAATAATGATTGTTGCTGGTTTTGGATTGTATTTTGCCACTCAAGACTAGCAGCTAACATATCTTGATTGGCGGCGCTTTGGGCAGTATAGCAATTTACTGCGCCAAGTTGCTTTGCTGTTTGTTCTATTCTGCTACTTGCGCAAATAAAGGCAACCGTCTTGAGCAAAGATTTGTCAGAAGTTTGCATTTTCGGTGTTTCTTGCAGCGATAATTGGTGCAAGCTGAGCTTTAATAACTGCTCGCTAGTCACTAGTATGGCGGTATTTTCTGGCTCATCTATGGTTGGAAAACGCTGCGCTATGGCTACCCGCTGATATACTTCTAAGCGAGTCAATTGGTGATGCTTAGAAAGTGTTTCTTCCAGTAATTTACGCCCTTGGTTGCCACAAACTAGTAAAATATTAAGAGGTTTTTGCTCCGAATTCTGCTCTGCAAGAAGCGTTAAAATGCCTTCGCTATCAAAAGTTTGTGGAACCAAAGCGGATAATCCATAGCTGGCAATGGTCTCTTGGGTAGCCTTACCAACCGCAATTATAGTTTTATGATTCAGCGTTGCTAATTGCTCATCAGATAAGGCTTGCAAATAATAGTGGGCGGCTTGTTGGCTGACGAAAATTAAATAATCGGCTGTTTGGCTGGCGCTAAAATCAAAATGATCTTGGAAGTCTTGATTGACCAGAAATCCAATTAATGGCGTTTTTACAACGTTAAAGTTGTTTTCACTCAATAATTTCGCCATCTCATCAGCCTGCGGCTGAGGGCGAGTGACAATGATTTGTTGCTTGCCCACTTGGGTCACTCAGCCATATAACTTTGCATAATAGCTTTTGCACCTTGCTGCAAAAGCTGCTCCGCTACTTGGTTACCAATGGCAAGCGCATCGTTTTTATCGCCTATGGCTTCGGCATAAATAGCACTATTGTCAGCTGCTCCGACTAAGGCTTTGAGATGCAACTCATCATTATTGATGGTGGCAAATGCGGCAACGGGAACTTGGCAACTGGCTTCAAGAGTTTCGGTAATGCAGCGTTCTGCTAAAACTCGAAGTTGAGTATCTGCATCACTTAATGGCGCTAACAGTCGATCCAATTCAGGGTCATTGGCTCGAGCTTCAATTCCTACGGCACCCTGTCCTGGTGCGGGTAACATTTGCTCCGGCATGATTTGGCTGGCGATTCGTTCGGCTAAACCTAATCGTTTTAAACCGGCGGAAGCTAAAATGATCGCATCGTATTGGTCACTATCCAGTTTAGACAAGCGGGTGCCGACATTGCCACGCAGGTCTTTGATCATCAGGTCGGGTCTTTGTTGCAACAATTGAATTTTGCGGCGCATACTGGAAGTGCCCACGGTTGCGCCTACGGGTAATTCGTCAATGTTTAGGTAACGATTCGAGACAAAGGCATCGGTGGGGTCTTCACGCTCGCAGATCACCTTGAGCTCCAGCCCTTCGGGAAAACGATAAGGCACATCTTTCATGGAGTGAACCGCGATATCAGCGCGATTATCCAACATGGCTTGTTCTAATTCTTTGACGAATAGGCCTTTGCCGCCAATTTTGGTCAGCGGTGTGCCCAATATTTTATCGCCTTGGGTGGTCATGGGAACCAATTCCACGGTTAAGTCAGGATGGTGTTTTTCGAGCTCGGACTTAACAAACTCGGCTTGCCAAAGTGCCAATGGACTTTGGCGGGTGGCGATACGCAAATTAGCAATGCTCATGAATAAAAAGTTAAGCAGAATTTAATGGTTGGATAGTACCATAGAACGCTAAAAGTGGCTAAATGATTGCTATCAATGGCTAACTTTGGCGAAAGTTTGATTAAAGTTTTAGGAACTTACGAATATCAGCTTGATGACGACGACTAACCTCGGGCGAAAATTCCGTATTTTCCAATAAAACGTGCATGGTTTGCTGTTGCTGCTGGATTCCAGTGAGGTATTGTGGGTTGATTAACGTTGAGCGATGAATGCGCAAAAAATGTTGCGGATAGGTTTGCTCAAACTCTTTTAGGCTATCGGAACTCAAATAAGTGTTATTTTTTAAATGCACTTCGGTATATTTTTGATCAGCATGTAGAAAGATGATCTGATCGATGGCTATTTTATGAGTGCAATGACCATCTTTGAGTACATAAAACTGTTGGCTAGTTTCTTTTGGGAAGAGCTTTTTGATGGCTTTAAATAAACGCTCGCGACGAATGGGTTTGAGCAAATAATCAGTGGCATTGACCTCAAACGCTTCGAGCGCGTATTCGTCGTAGGCGGTGGTGAAGATGATTTTTACTTGTGGGTATTTCTGCTGGATCCACTCGGCCAATTGAATGCCACTGATTTCCGGCATGGATATATCCAAAAACACCAGATCCGGGACTGCCTGCTCGATCTGTTGCATGGCTTGTTTGGCATTTTCAGCTTGAGCGTTAGTTTCAACCGCTTCGATCGGTGCCAATAAGCGCTGCAATCGATCGCGTGCAGGTTTTTCGTCATCGACAATTAAAGCCGTTAGTTTCGGGTGGCTGCTCATCGCATTCCTTGCTACTCAAAGCTGATCGCAGTTGTTTTTGGAATTTTCACAATGCAATAAAAGGTATCATTGGACTGGTGATAATTCAATTGCGCCTTGCCTTGATACAAAACTTCTAAGCGTTGACGAATGTTTTTGAGCGCCAGTGAATTACCCTTATGGATCGAAGCGCTGGCACTGGGCAAAGGATTGGTCACTTCCAACTGGATATGATTTTTGGTGCTCATGCCTTTGATTAAGATATGGCCGCCATCAGCACGGTTTTGCACTCCATGATAGACCGCATTTTCAATGATGGGCTGCAACAATAATGGCGGAAAGGGGATCTGCGGATTAATGGTGTTGGTTTGCCATTCGAAGGATAGTTTGTCTCCTAGTCGATGTTGTTCTAATTGCAGGTATTGGCTGCACAGCTGCTGTTCATCTGCAAAGGGAATTAATTTATCTGAACGTTGCATACTGGCGCGAAAAATATCAGCCAAATCCAAAATCGACTCTTCGGCTTTTTCAGGTGCTTGCGAAGTGAGATTGGCAAGCGTATTTAAACTGTTGAATAAAAAATGTGGGCGAATTCGTGATTGTAGTGCTTGCACCCGAGCTTCCGCTTCGGCTTGGATCTGCAGTCGATTGTTTTGCTGCAAATAGTAGTAGCGGAAGAAAATACTACTGACGATAAAGGCGATAGCGGCATTACGAAACAGAAGCCAATAATTGAGCTCTGCCGTTAGATAAAGCATCAATATAATGCTATAAATTAGGCAAACAGCAACAGTAATAAAAACTGCGAAACTAGAGAATTTTTGTAAACTTAGATTGGCAAAACTTTTTTTTACCAGGCATAAAA
>JABXIW010000136.1 GCA_013372875.1 Gammaproteobacteria bacterium
TGCAATGTAGCGTTTAACTGGTAGCTTAGAGAGAGCCACTTTTAAACTATGGATGGATCCAATTTGTCGTTAATCGATGTGGGTGATTTGTGCGTAAAAACAGGCCGCGGTACGCGCCAGCAGTCTGTATTTTTTGCAATAAGGGATAAGATTGTTCGAGGGCTTTGGCCCAAGAACGGCAAGCTACCGTCGACTCGTAAACTGGCACAAGAGTTGAACTTTAGCCGCAACACGGTTATTTCTGCCTACGAACAGTTAGTTGCTGAAGGGTACTTGGTCAGCCAGCGTGGTTCAGGCTTTTTTGTTGCTGTTGAGTTGCCAGAACAATACTTGCCTGAAAAGTTGCCAACTCAAGCTGCCAATCCTCCGCCAGCGGCGTTGGATGTGAATGACAGTTTCGCTCCTGGTGTACCCGATTTATCGCTTTTTCCAACCGCTTTATGGCAAAAATATCTCAATCGTCACTTATCCCGTACGTGTCTGCTAGGCAATCAAGACATTCAAGGTAGCTGGGAGCTTCGATGCGCTTTGTCGGATTACTTAGCGTCGAGCCGTTCAGTGAACTGCACGCCTAGTCGAATCATCATCACGTCAGGCGCGCAGCAAGCGTTGTGTATCGCCACCATGGCAACATTAACGTCAGGAAGTAGAGTGCTAATGGAACAGCCAGGTTATGCGCAGATGCGCAAGTTGATCCTGTTTCAGCAATATCAATTTGAACCGTTATTCGTAAAACAAAAAGTGGGTTTTGATATTGATTCCGTCACGCAAAGTACTGCAGATGCACTTTATATCACGCCAAGTAACCAATATCCGATGGGGACGACTTTAAACACTGAGCAGCGAGCACAAATCATTGAGTGGGCATCGAACCAAGAGGCTTGGATTCTTGAAGATGACTACGACAGTGAATTCCAATTTGCACATCGTCCATACACCAGTTTGCAAGGGTTAGCCGCACAAATGGGCCGAGACGAGCGAGTGTTATACATCGGCTCTTTTAGTAAAGTCATGTTTAATGGTTTGAGGCTTGGCTATCTCGTTGTGCCTGAATCGCTGGTCGATAAATGTTTGATGGTGAAAGACGCACTTAGCGGTGACACACCAAGTCATATTCAAGCCGCGATGGCGGACTTTATTTCAGAAGGAAGCTTGCTGCGACATATTCGTAAAATGAGGCGAGTATACAAGTCGAAGCACGAACAAGTCTGTTTCTCTATTCAGCATTATTTTGGTGACAAAGTTCGAGTTATCAGCCAAGCGGCGGGGCTGCACGTTACGTTGAGCTGGCAACAAGGGATTGATGAAAACACGTGGACGCAACGAGCCAAAAAGGCGGGCATCATGATGCGCCCTGTTAGTTTTTATGAGCATCCCGATTTTAAAGCACGAGATTGGCAGGGCGTCGTGATCGGATATGGGAATGTTCGTCTTGACAACATTGACCCGTTGATTAAACGCCTCTTTGAGCTATTTGACGTCTGAAGTTATTCGATAATGCTCGAGTGTCGTTTTTGTCGCCATTGTTTCCACGGCAGAGAGAGCAGCGCAAAAATGCCAAGGGCGTAAAGCATAGACCAACCTAAACAGATGAACACACCTGTACATAACACTAAGGAAATCGCCGCGAGGGTTTTTCCTAGTCCGTGTAGCAATTTGTATGCAGCTAGCATTGCCAATAGATAAACCAAAACAAAAATACTGTTGGCCAGCTTAAGGAAAAACTCTAAATTGAGTTTGGATAACGACCCAATCACACAAGACGCAAGTAGCACCGCACCGACTAAAAACGTTGCTGATGAAGGTACGCCTCTACGCGAAATTTTAGCCAGTGGACTGTTTGGACGATGTTCGCGCGCTTGAGCCCAAACCATTCTTGATAGGCTTTGGGTATATAAGTTAACGCTGGCAAAGCACGCAGAAAATCCAATGATACTGATGAGCCACTTTGCGCTATCTCCCAATAAATGGGCGCTTAACCAAGGGATGGAAGCATTATCGAATTGCGTGCTGCCATAAGCACCAAACTTTAAGATGACAACAGAACAAGCCCAGTAAGTTGCACCAGCAACAAAACAGCCGACGATAATTGCGATCGGGAAGTCTCGTTGCGGATTCTTGAACTCTTCCCCCATGTGAGCAAAGGCTTCGATGCCAACAAAGCACCAGAACATCACACCAAGTGCCGCGGTGATAGGCCAAATGGACTCTGTTGTGAGAGTCGGCATTGAAAGATCTGCGCTATTGATTTCGCCTTTAAACAAAAATGCACCAACCAAAGCAAAAACACTCAATGCGATGATGGTTTGCAAGCGCCCTGATGATTTGGTGCCCAATAGGTTGACCAAGATGAGCAGAAAAACCGTCAATACTTGCGCAAATAAGTGGTTGTTGATTGGGGTAGGAAGCAGTTGTTGAAGAAAACCTGCTGCAAGAGCAATCGCGGCAGGTACACCAACGGGAATTACACTGACAAATAGCCAAGCGACGCTGCTTTCCAATCTCGAGTTAAAAGCTTGACGCACAAAAAATGCCGTGCCGCCAGCATTCGGGTAACGCTTACCAAGTTGGGCAAAAGTCAGCGCAATTGGACAAATCGCGATGAATAAAAGGACCCAAGCCCACAAAGAAAAATGGCCAGCGATTCCTGCCGCGATAGCGGGAATCATAAACAAGCCTGTTCCCATCAAGGTTGTGGACAACTGGGCGATACCGGAGATAAGAGAGATGTCTTTTTTTAGCTGTTCCATGCGTTTCTCGGACGTTTTATTTAAGTGCGCGTTCCATGCTGCGCCTTAATTGGACTTTGGGTTGAAGATAGAATAGCTGAACTCCAAAAAACAAAATGCGCTTGTTCACCGTCAATATGACGGTTGTTTTAAATAAATCCAACAAAATGTTGGTTTCTTATGCATTTAGAATAGGTATAGAATAAGAAAATTAAGGGAAGCTTGGTATATTTATGGACAAATTTGATCACAAGATCATTGATATCCTCCGGCATAACGCGCGGTTGTCGGTCACCGAGATTGCGGAGAAGGTCAATTTATCTCGCTCAGCCGTCACGGCTCGTATTCGCAAGTTAGAAAATGACAAAGTCATCTTAGGTTATCACGCTGAAATTGCGCCTCCAGAGGGGGATTCGATCTGTGCCTACTTCGCATTGAAATTCGACACATCCATATCATCTTACTACTGTGAATCCTATGCTGATGAGTTGTATAAAATTGATGGTGTGAAATGGTGCCATGCAATCAGCGGCGAAACTGACATGATGGTATTTGTGGAAGTCCCTAACATGAATCGGCTCAATGAAATCCGAGATCAAATTCAACGCTTTCCTGAACTGCGTCATTTGATGACGCATACGGTTCTGACCGAGTTTTTTAATACGACCGGAAACAAGTTCGTAAAGTGAAGCATCAAGTGGGTCGAGTATGTTAAACAACATCAATTTAAATCTGCTGAGGTCGTTGCATGTGCTGCTTGAGGAATGCCATGTAAGCCGCACTGCTGAGCGCTTGCACGTGACTCAATCTGCGGTCAGCCGCCAATTGGCCCAGCTTAGAGAGCTTTGTGGCGATCCGTTGCTTGTCCGTCAGGGGAACTTGCTCATACCCACACCTCGAGCGTTAGCGTTAAAAGCTAAACTTGATGATTTGCTGTCTGAGTTTGATCATCTGCTTGATGATAAACCGTTCGAACCGGCAGATTGGCAAGGTGAGTTAGTTGTCGCGTCTAGTGACTATGTTGCTCAGTACGTTCTTCCAGATATCGCTTCCCATTTAAGCCAACTCGCGCCGCAACTGGATATGGCTTATCGCTTATGGCAACCAGATTTTCTCGATAAGTTGCATGAACTGGGTATCCACATCGCATCGTCCATGTACCCTTCAAAACCAGAAGGTGTTTCAAGCGTGAATATCGGTTCTGATACCTCGGTGTGTTTGATGAAAGCGTCTCACCCGCTAGCGAGTTGTAAAGAGCTAACGGTGGATGCTTTACTCAGCTATTCGCACATAAAAGTCACGGGTGGCGGCGATAAAGATTCAAGCACCGACACGGTTTTAAAAGAGATGGGGTTGGCGCGACATATCACATTTAAAGTCCCATTTTTCTCGGCGGCGGTTAATCGCCTAGTCTCAAGTGAACATTTGATGGTCGTCCCTGAGCATATCGCGGTGAACCTCGCTAAGCATTGGAGTTTGGCACATAAACCTCTGCCATTTGATACTCAAATCCATCAATACTGGCTGATGTGGCATCCAAA
>JABXIW010000476.1 GCA_013372875.1 Gammaproteobacteria bacterium
ATAGACTCTGGATGAAACTGCACGCCTTCCATAGCTAATTCTTTATGCCGAATCCCCATAATATACTCTAAGTCATCATTAGCATCTTGAGTCCAGGCAGTGACTTCAAATTCATTCGGCAAAGTATCAGCCTTAACGATTAAAGAATGGTAGCGAGTTGCTTTAAAAGGATTGGGCAAATCTTTAAATACACCTTGGCCATTGTGGTAAATATCTGAGGTTTTACCGTGCATAACTTTGTCGGCTTTGATCACATCGCCACCATACACTTGTGCCATGGCTTGATGGCCTAAACAAACTCCAAGAATTGGTGTGTTGCCTGCGAACCCTTTAATCACTTCTAAAGAAACCCCTGACTCATTGGGCGTACATGGACCTGGCGAAATCACAATATAATCAGGGTTAAGTTGCTCAATTGCTGCAATATCAATTTCATCATTACGCTTTACAATAAGTTCCAGCCCAGATTCTGACTTATCTTTTTCTAACTCTAAACCAATTTCGCCAAAATATTGCACTAGGTTGTAGGTAAATGAATCATAATTATCGATCATCAATAACCGCTTTTTAGCAACGGTATTTTTTGGAGGATCAGACAAAGCCAGCTTCCTTTTCAAACTTTCTTCATATTCAACGGGTGTTTTCACGATTCCGAGAATAAGGCTAGCAAGCGCAATTAGTGAAGCCGTAATCCACATCAAGAAAAAAGGTAAATGGTTGCTAATAAAACCTTTGCTGCCTTGATAGCTTTCTTGGAAAGAACAAAAGTCAGTTTGATAATTAAAACTACCGCCCTGCTCTAAACAATTATCAATAGCCGCTTGGTCATTCAGATAATGAAGACTGATTCCTATCGTCAGCAATATAGCCAATAACCAAACGACTTTACGCATAGAAGTTTTTAGCAGCTCGATTTAGCGTTTTGTTTCATCTGACTAACAGTCGCTTGATAATCGTCGGTATTAAAAATTGCCGAACCCGCTACAAAAGTATCCACGCCACAAGCTGCAATTTCAGCAATGTTATCCACTTTCACACCGCCATCAATTTCCAGACGAATGTCATAACCTGACTCGTCGATTAATTTGCGAACTTGCTTGGCTTTTTCCAAAGTTGAAGGGATAAACTTTTGTCCACCAAAACCAGGATTTACCGACATTAATAAAATCAAATCCAGTTTATCCATCACATATTCTAGACAATCAAGCGGAGTTGCTGGATTTAATACAATCCCAGCTTTACAACCAAGCTCACGAATCATGCTTAAACTACGATCCAAATGCTCAGTAGCTTCAGGGTGGAAGGAAATATAAGTCGCGCCCGCTTTGGCAAAATCAGGAATGATTCGATCAACTGGCTTTACCATCAGATGTACATCAATCGGCGCGGTAATGCCATAATCGCGCAAAGCCTGACAAACCATAGGGCCAATGGTCAAATTCGGCACATAATGATTATCCATCACATCGAAATGCACCCAGTCGGCACCTGCGCTCAATACATTCTCAACTTCTTCACCCAAACGCGCAAAATCTGCAGATAAAATAGAAGGTGCTATTACTAAATCTTTCATACTGTTCTCATTTCGATATGGATTAATTGTCTGCATTGTACCAAAGGTCACCAGGGATAGCAGCGGATAAGAGGTAATAACCATCCATAACTTTTTCCGTTACTCCAACTTTTTTAGCTGCGCATCTGATCGATCCGTTCCAGCAAAAAGCCTAAAATCAAGACCATTAAAATATTAGTAATATCTGGTGTTTTATTCACAAGAAGTAGCTGCAAGGCACTTAACAAGACCAGTAAAGACAAAGTTGCCAGCGCCGACCAACGATAACTCTTAATGAGTCGTGCCAAGCTGAAAATTAAACACGCCAATATCAATGAATACTCAAGCAAGTTGCTTAAATGATACCAGGTGCTGCCGCCAAGAAATTCTTTAAAAGGAATCCATTGCACAGAGTTTATTTGCCCTGTGTCGAGCCATTGCAATGGCCAAATAAAATCCGCTACAAGCAATAATAATGCGCCCGCAAACATCAGGCTGAGCTGCCACCTTTGCGATAAATAGCTGTGCAGAATTAAAGCAAACGGAACGGCCGTCAACTCGCTCCAACCAAGCTGACTGCGGAACATACTGAGTTTAATGGCAAGAATAAAGATAGAGACAGCGAGCAGGATACCCAGTTGGTAGCTTCTACCCATGATCCGCACAAAGCTGAAATAAAAAGTCAGCCAAAATAGGCTTAATTTTAGCCAGAGAGCCCATTGCCAATGGCTTTTATAAACGCCCTCAATGCCTAATCCGATTTGTTTGGTAGCAAATACTGGCGCATAGGGGAAAAATGCCCAGCCAATCCATAAACCCATAACTAATAAAGCAGGCGTCAATTGAAATTGCATTTTTGCAGGGATCAAACGGCGCACCCTTTGGCTATTGGTATAAGCCGCCATCGAAATGCCCAGTAAAATTCCCACACTATTAACCAGTGCATCGGCGGCGTGTGGTACTCGTGAGGGCAAATAAAACTGCAAAAACTGCAGTAATAAGGCAAAGCCAATGCCTAGCAAAATCAGCCAAATTACCGACAAAATCGGGTATCGTCGCTTATCTTGCTGGATAAGCAGAGCTCCGAAGAAGCCATAAGGGATAAATAATAGGATATTGGCGATTAAATCGCTGCGAATGGTTCTTTGTTGCCAATTGCCTAGCCAAGCCAATAGATCCGTCGGCAGTGCCCGCTCAAAATCGAAATTGAATGGATACAAGGAGCCATAAGCGATAAACAGAATCACAACAAACCAGATCAGGCGCATTCGGCTTTTTAAATTCCTTTACATTATTTTATGCAGAGTTAGCGGCTTAAAGCTGACGCAACTGCTTGAAAAAGCTACAATAAGTTCCATTGATAATAACTCAAAGTCTAACCCATGTATTGTCAGCTTGATCAGATTCTAACTCAAACTGCTTCGCAATTTCCGAAAAAAATTGCCTTGGATGACAACAAACAGCAAGTCAGCTATGAGCAGTTGGAGCTAATGGCCAGTCAACTGGCTACTTGTTTGATTGGGTTAGATTTGGCTGCGGGCAGTCGAGTTGCAATTTATTTACCTAAGCAAATTGAAGCAGTAGTTACCAAATTTGCTGCTAGCCGCGCAGGGTTAGTCTTTGTTCCTATTAATCCATTGCTAAAACCTCATCAGGTCAGCTATATCTTGAATAATTGTAATGTCCAGCTGCTGGTAACCAGCGGCCCAAGAGCCAAGCAACTGTTGGAGATTTATCCTGAATGCAATGATTTACAGCATCTCTTGTTAGTGGATGATAAGTTTGATCAAAAGGTCGAAAATATTCAACTGCATCAATGGAACGAACAACTTACTTCTAGCGCCGAACTGCAAAGCAGGCAACGCATCGATCAAGATTTAGCGGCGATCCTTTACACTTCTGGCTCAACGGGTAACCCTAAAGGCGTCTGTCTTTCCCATCGCAATTTAATCGCTGGAGCGCAAAGTGTTAGCCATTATTTGAAAAACCATCATGATGATGTGCTATTAGCCGTTCTACCGCTCAGTTTCGATTATGGGCTTAGTCAGGTCACAACAGGGCTTTTAACAGGCGCCAAAGTGGTCTTAATGGAATATCTGTTACCCCGCGATGTACTCCGCCAAGTCGAAAAGCATCAGGTTACCGGTTTAGCCGCCGTGCCGCCTTTGTGGTTCCAATTGGCGCAGCTTGAATGGCCTGAAAGCGCTAAAAACACTCTGCGTTATATTACTAACAGTGGCGGCGCTATGCCGAAAGCTACCTTGCAAGCCTTGCGTGAACAATTACCCAATACTAAGCCCTATTTGATGTATGGCTTAACCGAGGCTTTTCGCTCCACATACCTTGATCCGAGTGAAATTGATACACGACCCGATTCGATTGGTAAAGCGATTCCCAATGCGCAAATTTTGGTCTGCCGCGAAGATGGCACTGAATGTGATGCAGGTGAAATTGGCGAGTTGGTACATCGGGGGGTGCACGTCAGTTTAGGCTATTGGAATGCACCTGAAAAAACGGCTATCCGCTTCAAGCCGATTGGTCGAAAATCGAACTATTTAACTGAGCTGGCTGTTTGGTCCGGTGATCAGGTGAAAAAAGACGCTGATGGCTTCTTATATTTTATTGGTCGTGCCGACGATATGATAAAATGCTCCGGTTATCGCATCAGCCCCAGCGAGCTAGAAGATACTCTATTCTTAATGGATGGCGTCAAAGAAGTAGCTGCGCTGGGGGTCAGTGATGAACAACTGGGGCAAGCTGTGGCGTTATTGTTAGTGGTGGAGAGTATTACCGAACGTGATATTCAGAAGTATTGCCTGAAGCAGCTGCCCAATTATATGCAGCCCAAATACATACAATTGGTAGATAAGTTGCCACGCAATCCGAATGGCAAAATCGATCGCAAGCAACTAAAAGATCGTTATCAAAACTTAGCGGATCTGACCGAATGAGCATAGATAAAAGCAACAAAAAAGTGATTCAACACGCGGCTATGGAACAGTTTTCCAGCGTTGATGGCGAGCTAGCGATCGCAGGCAAGACTATCAGCGACATCGCAACCATTGCCGGGCAAACGCCTTTTTATGTTTATGCTAAGGATGTGATCAGTGAGAATATTCAACGCTTACGCAACCAGTTCCCAAACATCAGCTTGCACTATGCGATTAAAGCCAATCCCATGCCGCAATTGGTTTCTTACGTCGCCGATCAGGTGGATGGCTTAGACGTCGCCTCAGGCAAAGAACTTAAAGTTGCTTTAGCCACTAATATTGATAATGAAAACATCAGTTTTGCTGGCCCTGGGAAGTCCAAAGCCGAATTAAAAATGGCCATTGCCAGTGGCATCTGTATCAATATCGAGTCGCTTACCGAGCTGCAACGAATCCAACAAATCACGCAAGCAACAAACCAAACGGCCAATATCGCCATTCGAATCAACCCTGATTTTGAATTGAAATCGTCAGGTATGAAAATGGGTGGCGGCTCACAACAGTTTGGTATT
Organism: Gammaproteobacteria bacterium; assembly: GCA_013372875.1. The sequence goes on from JABXIW010000476.1 coordinate 5,055, forward strand.
GACGTTGAACAGTTAGCACCTGTGTTTGAATTGCTGCAAGATGACAAGTTGCAACTGAAAGGTCTTCATATTTTCACAGGTTCGCAAAATCTAAATCCTGATTCAATCATTGCTGCGCACGATAATATTTTCGCATTAGTTGAGCGCTTGCAGAGTGAATATCAATTTAAATTATCTCACCTGAACATTGGTGGTGGTTTAGGCATCCCCTATTTCCCTGGCGATAAACATTTAGAGTTGGTACCAATTGCAGATAATTTAAAGTGTCTTTTTAGTGAATATCAAAAATTGGTCGAAGATTGTGAAATTATTTTAGAGCTTGGGCGTTATATTGTTGGCAATGCAGGATTGTATGTTAGCCGCGTAACCGATAAGAAATTATCTCGCGGCAAAACCTATTTGATAGTTGATGGAGGTCTGCACCAACACTTGGCCGCCTCAGGTAACTTCGGTCAAGTCATTCGCAAAAACTATCCGGTTGCTATTGCTAATAAAATAAATCAACAAGGACTAGAAACGGTGCAAATTGTTGGCCCCTTATGTACCCCGCTGGATATACTAGGCAACAAAATGACTCTGCCAACAGCCGAGACAGGTGATTTAGTCGCTATTTATCAATCTGGAGCTTACGGCTTTACCGCCAGCCCGCGCGATTTTTTGAGCCATCCAGAACCCTTTGAACTACTTTTGTAGATGAAACCTAAGAGAATTTTATGTCGGTAGCAGATTCCATCAGTCGCTTTGCTCTAACTTTATTTAAGGCTCCATTTCATTGGCTTGTCAAAGCACATCATGTGCCTAACGACCCGAAACAAGAATTTTCGTTAGCACCTGACGATCAATTAATTTACGTATTAAGAACTAAATCGATCTCATCAATCTCCATTTTAAAGAAGCAAACCAAACTTCTGGATCTACCAAAAGCTCATTACAACGATCAGCAGATTCCTGATTCAGGTTCTTGCCTTTTTATTAACAATCGTCCGAAATGGTTTAGCTCAAAGCGCAAATTAACCGATCACAAAAAAGCTATCGCTCACTTATTACAACTGCAAAAAAACAATCCTGATAAAAATTACAAGCTGGTTCCCGTGTCTATTTACTGGGGAAGAAATCCTGGCAAGGAAAAATCTTTTTTCCGCTTCTTTATGTCGAATCTCGAAGAAACGGGGCGATTGGGTAAGTTTTTAATTATTTTATTTTTAGGTCGTCAATGTTTTATCCAATATGGCAAGCCGATCCGCCTTAACTCTAACGCTCTAGATTTAGAACAGCCTGTCGAGCGAACAGCGCATAAATTATCGCGAATTTTGCGAGTCTATTTTAATCGTCATTGGGTCGCGGTGATGGGACCGCGTAGCGAGAATCGTCGCGATCTAGTTTCTGGTATCGTTGCTTCGAGCCAAGTACAAAAAGTGATTGTAGAAGAGTCTGCACGTACTAATAAAAGCATGGCTAAAGTTCGCTCCGATGCTGAAAAGTACGTTAAAGAAATCGCGGCCAACTACAGCCCAAGAACCGTGCGCTTTTTATCAACGTCCTTAACTCGTCTCTGGAAAAACATTTATTCGGGAATCGAAGTGAATAATATCAAGGCGGTTCGCGAACTAGCACAAGACCATGAAATTATTTATGTGCCTTGCCATCGCAGCCATACTGATTATTTGTTGCTTTCTTATCAGCTATATCATGAAGGCTTAGCGCCGCCGCATATTGCCGCAGGCATCAATCTAAATTTTTGGCCAATAGGTAATATTTTACGTAAAGGTGGTGCATTCTTTTTACGCCGCACCTTTAAAGGCAACAAACTTTATGCCGCTGTGTTCAACGAATATTTATACCGCTTACTCAATAAAGGTACACCCGTAGAGTACTTCCAAGAAGGTGGTCGTAGCCGTACTGGACGTTTGCTTTCACCAAAAACAGGCATGCTCGGGATGACCGTTCAAGGCATGTTACGCGGCGTTCGCAAGCCAGTGGTGTTCATTCCGGTATACATTGGCTACGAAAAAATGTTTGAAGGCAAAAGTTATGTAGGCGAATTGCGCGGTCAAGCCAAGAAGCAAGAATCTTTTGGTCAGTTATTAGGTGTGCGCAAAGCACTCAAGCGATTCTATGGCAAAGTTTACTTAAACTTCGGCGAGCCCTTAAAGCTAAACGATTACCTAGATAATCATGTTGCAGACTGGCGAAACTATTTAAATAGCGACTTAAAGCCCGACTGGATTAATTCTCAAATGCTTCATCTTGGCGATGAAATTAATCGCCGTATCAATGCCGCGGTGAGTGTTAATAGCGTCTGTTTAGTCAGCATGGCATTACTAGGAACACCCCGACAAGCCATGGACAAAGCCGAATTGATTGCTCAACTTGATGCTTTGTTAGCCCTTATTAAAGCTGCGCCCTATAGCCGTTATACCAATGTGACTAACGAATCTGCCGAAGGGTTAGTTGAAACTGCTATTAAATTAGGTATGGCTTACGAAACTAGCGATCCTGCTGGTGACGTAATTTCCATTGAAGGTGATGAACGGGTTCTATCTACTTATTACAGTAATAATATTTTGCACCTTTTTGCCATCCCATCCCTGATCGCATCTTTATTTCAGCGACATAATCACATCGCTAAAGATAAAATTTTGGACTATGTGGCATCTTTTTATCCTTTCTTGCAAAAAGAACTTTATATTCACTGGAGTCGCGAATCTTTACAAGAACGGGTAGAAACTTTACTTAACACCATGCTTGATCAGGGTCTTTTGAATATGGGCAGCAAAAATTATTGTGTGCCACATTCGGATACGCCGCACTGGACTCGCTTGATGTTATTAGCCGAGACTATTCAGCCTGCATTACAACGCTATGCCATTAGCTTAACCATATTGGAATCGCTAGCAGAAGATCAAAAAATCAGACGCGTTGACTTAGAGCAGGAAAGCCAAAAATTAGCTCAAAGAATTTCAGCGTTATATGGTATTAATGCTCCTGAATTTTTTGATAAGAATTTATTCAAGAACCAGGTCAAAGTATTAAAGGCCGAAGGCTATATCAACCATAAAGAAGGTGCTGGCATTCGAGCAACTGAAAGAACCCATGAGCTTTATAGCAAAATTCTAGATATCTTGAGCATTCCTGTGCAACAAGGTTTGCAACTTGCGGCTCGCAGTTTAAAACTTTCTAAGCCGCTAGAGTCAGCAGAGCCTCAAGAACCTGTTGAATAGATTAAGCTAAAGCATAGTGGGCAGCAATACCGGCAAACAAAGCCATGCCCACATAATTATTTTGTAAAAAAGACTTAAAATAAATTTCGGTTTTTCGACCGCGGCACTGATACAGTTGCCAAATCACTAGAGCAACTGCCAAACTCCAACCTGCGTAATAATAGAGCCCTAGCTCCAGTTGTTGCGCTAAGAAAAACATGCCGGTTAAAAATAAACCTTGGATTGCCGTCACCATAAATAAGTCAGCATCACCAAAGAGAATCGCGGTTGATTTCAAACCAAGTTTAATATCATCTTCGCGATCGACCATGCCATACAAGGTATCGTAAGCTAACACCCATAATAAGGTTGAGACGTAAATAACCCAGCTAATCAGTGGGACTTCATTTTGCACGGCGGCAAAGGCCATGGGTATTGCCCAAGCAAAAGCCGCACCTAATACCATTTGTGGAAAATAGGTATAGCGCTTCATAAAAGGATAAAAAGAAGCTAGTAATGCCGCTATCACACTTAACTTGATGGTTAAATTATTTAGAGTTAGCACCAAACCAAAAGCGATTAATACCAGCAAAAAAAACAGTCCTAAGGCGCTGCGCGAGCTGATCTTGTTTTGCGCTAGTGGTCTTTGTTTGGTTCTTTTAACATGTGCATCAAAATCTCGATCCGCATAGTCATTAATAATGCAGCCTGCCGAGCGCATTATCAAAACGCCCAAACAAAATACCAGCAAGGTCCATAAGGGTGGTACACCTTCAGCAGCAATCCACAAAGCCCAAAGTGTTGGCCATAACAATAGATAGATCCCTATGGGCTTATCTAAACGCATTAGGTGTATGTAGTGAATTAAATTTGAATTTTTCATTTTATTTATTATATAAAGGAGCATCTGGCAAAAACACTTCAGACACTAATAACTCCATATCCGATTGTTCTGAATTTTGCCATAAAGATCGTCTTGCCCAAAGTTTTTCTGTTTCTTCTTTAATATAAGGTTGTGCTGAAAGGAATAAAGCGTGATCGGAAGCTAGCTGTTTTACTTTCAAAAACTGTCGGCTTAATTGTTTCTCGGAAAACAGAATACTACCTAGCGGTTTTTCACCTAACGACTCAATTAAAAAGGCACTGCTTGCTGGCACTAAAGTTTTAGCATAGATCCACGGCTCTTCTGGTCCGTACAAAAGCACTTCCCTTGACCATAGCTGAGTATTTTCGGCAACCCCAAGCATTTGAGCATCTTCGACACTGGCAACACAATGATTTTCCTTTAACACTTCTAAGCGAACTTTAGCATTTATGCTCCGCTCTAGTTTTTCGGTTAAAGAGCCAAATTCCAATAACCATTCCGCAATATGAAATGGTAACTCCTTAACAACTTCATCGCTCGTATCTTGCCACTGCTTCACATTTTTACCTGTTATTCTTCACTTTTTCCCAATTTTTTAGAAACCGATTGCTTTTCTTTTGGCTTAGTGGCTCAATAGTAAGAAACCATTAGGAATATTTATGAGCCTTGCTACCGTTGCAACTTTTCCAAATACTATGTTGGCGCATATCGCTAAAGGACTGCTCGAGTCTCATGGTATAGCCGCAACCGTGATGCACGAACATTTTCACTCTACCTATTCTTTTGCCGTTGGTGAAGTGCCGCTTATGGTCGATTCTGAATTGGTTGAGCAAGCTCAAGAAATTCTGAATCAAGATTTTAGTCATGATTTAGACGATGCTGACGATTCCACTTCTTGAGACAGCTTCCAAAGTTCAAAACCGCCATCCATACTATAAACGTCGCTAAAACCCTGCGCTGCAAAATACTGTGCTGCTGGTTGACTGCTATGGCCATGATAACAAACCACCACTAGCGGCAACGCCTTATTGGCAACTTCAATATAATCCGCCACATTCTGATTATTTATATTCTGTGCTTTCGGCATTCGCCCCATAGCAAAAGACTGAGGATCACGAATATCTACAATATTTGCATCCTGTTTTAGCAGCTCCAAAGTGTCTGCAATACTAATTCGTTTAAACATTAAAATCGTTTGGTTTTTGAAGTGATAAAGCCAAGCAGTGCACCAATGATTAAGCCAGATAAGTGGGCAATATTCGCCACATTGCCAATGACGCCAACAAAACCTAATACCAGCCATATCAACATAAAATTCATAATGGCATCATTCAGTCTTAATGGGAAAAAGGGATCAAAACGGCGACGCACAAAAATAAAACCCAGCAAGCCGTAAACTACGCCAGACATGCCGCCAAAGTAATCACCGGTCGCACTAAAATATCTGCCTGTCATATCATAATAATAGTATTGAGATAAATTTGATCCAACACCGATAATTACTACTAATACTAACAAATAATTCCAGCCTTTAGTCTTTTCAATTGAGCCACCGAGATCCCATAGCCACATCATATTAAACAGTATATGAATAGGCAGACCTACAATAATGAAATGCAAAAATATTGGTGAAATTAGCCGCCACAATTGACCTTGTAAAATTAGATTCCAATCAAAGGCAACCCAGTAAGTGTATTCATTGCGCCCCCACCAAGTTAGCAAACTAACGATTATGCTAATAGCAACAAGGGCTATGGTTAACTTACCTGCTCGATTTAAAAAATGCTGCCAATTAATCACTAACTAAACTCTCTCACCATTTTGATATGTTCTATACCATCTTCCAAATAAATAACTGAAGCCACATCAAAACCAAGTTCATGATAAAAATCTCGAAGGTAGGCTTGTGCTGAGATACTAATCTTTTTCTGAAAATTTTCATCACAATATTTAATCGCTTCCAGCATCATTTTCTTACCAAAGCCGCTACCTCGGACCGACTCACAACAACAAACCCGTCCAATCGAGGCCGCTCCTTGATATTTTGCTGAAGACTCAAACACCCTCAGATAACCGATCAATTTTGAGTCTTGATAAGCTAATAAGTGATACGCCTCTTGATCCAAGTCGTCACAGTCTTGATAGGGACAGTCTTGCTCCACCGAAAAAACCGCCAAACGAAGTTGAAGTAAGTCATATAACTCCTGTTTCGATAACTCCTGCCAACTTCGCCAAAACATAAATCCTTTTACCTCTTTATCAATTCCAAGCTAATCCCAACTTAACACCACTTTGCCTGATTGACCGCTGGCCATAGTTTCGAAACCTTGCTCAAACTCATTGACCTCAAAACGGTGGGTAATAATCGGCGAAATGTCTAAACCCGATTGCAACATGGCAATCATTTTATACCAGGTTTCATACATTTCACGGCCGTAAATACCTTTCAAAATCAATCCTTTAAAGATAATTTGATTCCAATCAATCGCCATATCACTGGATGGAATTCCCAGCATAGCAATTTTGCCACCATGATTCATGGTTTTCAGCATCGCCTGGAAAGCCACTGGCACGCCTGACATCTCAAGCCCCACATCAAAACCTTCTGTCATGCCAATTTCTTCCATCACATCTTCTAGCTTTTCGTTCATGACATTAACAGTTCGAGTCGCGCCCATTTTGGCTGCTAACTCTAAGCGATAGTCATTAATATCAGTAATCACCACATGGCGCGCACCCACATGTTTGGCAATCGCCGCCGCCATAATACCGATAGGGCCTGCGCCTGTGATCAGCACATCTTCGCCTACTAAATCGAATGACAAAGCAGTGTGGGCAGCGTTACCAAAAGGATCGAGAATTGAAGCTAATTCGTCAGAAATATCATCAGGGATTTTATAAGCATTCTCAGCAGGAATTACTAAATACTCACCAAAGGCACCAGGACGATCAACACCAACGCCTGTTGTGTTGCGGCACAAATGGCGACGACCTGCACGACAATTACGGCAGAAACCGCAAGTAATATGGCCTTCACCTGAGACTCGATCACCTACTTTAAAGCTGGTCACTTCTTGGCCGACTTGTTCGATGATACCTACATATTCGTGCCCCACCGTCATCGGCACCGGAATGGTATTTTGCGCCCATTCGTCCCAATGATAAATGTGCATATCGGTGCCGCAAATGGCGGTTTTCTTAATCTTGATCAGCACATCATTATGACCTAATGCTGGTCTTGGCTGATCCACCATCCAGATGCCTTTTTCCGCTTTAGCTTTGCTTAAAGTTTTCATGATTCGATCCTTTAAGAGATAACACCTAATTCGCGACCGACTTTAGCAAACGCTGCCACCGCACGGTCAATATGTTCAATATCATGCGCCGCAGACATTTGAGTTCGAATTCGCGCCTGACCTTGTGGCACCACTGGGAATGAAAAGCCCACCACATAAATGCCTTCTTCTAGCATTTTATCTGCAAATTTAGAGGCTAATGCCGCATCGCCCAACATCACAGGAATGATCGGATGCTCGCCCGGAACCAAATCAAAACCTAGTGCGGACATTTTTTCGCGGAAATACTCGCTGTTTTTGCGCAGCTTAATACGCAAATCATCACTCGCTTCAAGCATATCTAAAACGCGTAAACTGGCTGAAGCGATCACTGGCGCCAAAGTATTAGAGAATAAATAAGGACGCGAGCGCTGGCGTAACCACTCAACAATTTCTTTGCTGGCCGAAGTATAACCGCCAGATGCACCACCTAAAGCCTTACCCAAAGTACCCGTGATAATATCCACTCGCCCCATCACGTCGCAGAACTCGTGCGAGCCTTTACCTTTTTCGCCGATAAAACCAACGGCGTGTGAATCGTCCACCATCACTAACGCATTGTATTTATCCGCTAAATCACAAACCGCCTTTAAGTTTGCGATAATGCCGTCCATCGAGAATACGCCATCAGTCACAATCAATTTATAACGCGCGCCATCGGCATCGGCTTGCTGCAACTGCTTTTCCAGTTCCGTCATATCATTATTAGCATAACGGTAACGCATCGCTTTACACAAACGCACCCCATCGATAATCGAGGCATGATTCAGCGCATCTGAAATAATGGCATCTTCTTTGCTTAACAAAGTTTCAAACAAGCCCGCATTGGCATCAAAACAGGAAGAATAAAGAATCGTATCTTCCATGCCTAAGAAGTTACTGATGCGGCTTTCTAATTCTTTATGCACCGTTTGCGTACCGCAAATAAAGCGCACCGAAGCCATGCCGTAGCCAAATTCGTCTAACGCTTTTTGACCTGCCTCAATTAATTCAGGGGCATTGGCCAAACCGAGGTAGTTATTAGCGCAAAAGTTCAACACCTCTTGGCCAGTGGTTACTGAAATATCAGCTGCCTGTTGCGAGTTAATCACACGTTCAGATTTATATAAGCCCGCGGCTTTCACTTCATCGATTTGGGTTTGAATATGTTTAGAAAATTCAGAATTCATAATGCAATTGGTCCACTTGGGGATTCGCTTTAAAAAATTGCATCTATTCTAGCATTGATCGGGGATTAAGCGGTATGACCTTTGTATAGTAAGCTTACGATTCTTTCATCAAATACTGTGATACCAACACCGCCAAAACTGCCCCTGCGATAGTAGCCACAATATATAGCCATAAATGCTCAAGGTTGCCTGAAACCACCGCTGGGGCAATAGAGCGCGCTGGATTCATGGAAGCATTGGTCACAGGGCCAGCGAACATGGCTTCAAGGCCCACGGTAGTACCGATTGCTGCTCCCGCCATCAAGCCTTTTTCTTTAGCGCCGAAAGCCACATGCATAATCACGAACATCAAGATAAAGGTCAGAATGAACTCTATGACCAAGGCCTTTTCTGAGGTAACTGAAGGAATGGTTGCACCAAGGGTTAGGTGCTCAGGAAATAGCCAAGCCAAAACTAGTGAAGCACTAAAAGCACCAGCTAATTGGGCAAGAATATAGGGGGTAACCTCTTTAACGGGAAAGCGCTTTGCCACAGCAAAACCAATGGTTACCGCAGGATTAAGATGGGCACCCGAAATATCGCCAATTGAGTAGATAATAGCAGCAACTATCATGCCCCAAGTCAGCGCCACCCCCACATGAGTGATAGCACCACCAGAAACATCATTGATGATCATGGCACCAGTACCAGCAAAAATCAGCATAAAGGTGCCAAGATATTCGGCAATATAGTTGCGCATAAAAAAGGGCAAAATTAATTTGCCCTTAGTATATAGTTAATAAACGGATATTAACAACCGGTACATCCACCATTAACGGTTAGAGGTCCATTGATTACAACTTCGCCAGATGGCTTAATAGTCAACGCAGATGTCGGATTACCTTTCATACGAATGTTCAAGTTACCCGCATCGTTAACTGCAAAATGCCAAGTATTAGCACCTGTTTTTAACGAAAATTTTTGTGTTTGCGAACCTGAAATCGTTATTTCATTTTGAAACGTAGATTTACCCGTAGCTTTGAATTTATTAGCAAAAACCTCACCAACCATTCTTGAATCACCATCGACATAAACCCCTTTCGTTGCATTAGCATTTCCCTCTACGACCATTTTATAATCTGGTTGGGTAGTGGGTATTGTACCAATACCAACTCGACCATCAGCCTCTAAATAAAATGAGTCAGCAGGTGCTTCCGAACGAAGCATAAAAGGTGATACTTCCCCTGAGCCGCTATCATATCTGATATCGAAGAATCCGGAGTTTGGATTGCCATTTAAAAACCATGAAACCCCAGCAGTATCTTCCATCCTAATCCTTGGCGCTGAATTCACAATATCGATATCTGCAAGTGGTGTTGCTGTGCCAATCCCAATTTTATTACTGCCCAGCAAAACATCGCTACCAAAGCCATAGTCCATTGTAATGGTGCCATTCGCTAAAATTTGGAATGCGCTTGTTAGAGCTCCTGTTTCAATTCTAAAGGGCTGAGTTGTAGAGCCTCCGTTAGGACTGTTTTGTATATTAAAACTATCCGATCCAGTGTTCCACATATACCAACGTTGACTATTAGTAGTGTCATGCAATTGATACCAAGGCTGACTCGATTCAGCAATAAAAGTTGTATCCACAGTTTGAGCATTAACTCCTAAAGGCAATGAAGCTAAAAGCCCAACGATACCCATTTTCATAAGATTATTTTTCATCTTGAATCCCTCCTTGAATTGGCAAACTAGGCAAACTTTCCACCTCAAAATTTATATCCTTAAAACTGCCATTTTTAATAACAAATTGACCTGCTTGAACCTTGTTCTGTGCGCCGCCCATCTTGTTATTAGAATCTAGGTCTAAGCCATCAGAGCCAACCATGTTTTTTAGTTGTCTAACTTCATAACGATAGTTGCCATCGGGCAAAGTAAAACCATCAGCATCGAATTTGTTAATAAATACAGAAGATTCGCCATTAAACACCTTGCGATAAGCAACGTTGTTACTGCCTTTGACTGTTAAAGAAAATTTAGAAAACTCTATTAATTCTAGCTGAATGCCATCACTATTTAGTGTTTCCTTTGCTAAATTGGCATTTTCAGCATCTGCTAAAGCTCCTAGAGATAAACAGGATGCAATGGCCATCCCGAGAAAGTATTTCTTGTGCATAACTAATCCCTCATTTAATTAATGATCCATAAAAAGACATCTTTGTCTTGACCCGAAAAGTTATACCATAGATCGAATTAAAAAAAATAGACTCGTTTAAAAGTGTAAAATTTTCATTACATATATGACAAATATTGTCATTCATAGTTACCATTCAAACTCACTATTTTTGATATTGGTTGATACTTGTTGGTATAACTTTTCAGCTGTTTCATAATTGATGTAGGGAATTTCTACATGGTGCGCGCCAACAGTTGCACCTGCAGTGTCGAGCTCCAGCTTAGCCATTTTGTGGCGTCTATCGAACAGGCTTTCCTTAATTCGAACCGTTTGCACTTTTGGCAACCTAACATAAGTTTCTTTACGGAAAACCACGCCACTTTTAAATGCAGCCATCTTGTTGGTAATAAAGTAACCTGTATTTTTAATATAGGCTTTGGCATAGAAAAATGACCAAACCATCGCTAGCACTAAACAAGCCGCATAGGTCCAAACCGAGTGTGTCAACAACGTCAATAAAACCAGTGTCCAGATCAATGATGATGCTTTAAATACCCGTTTCCAAGCACGCGCCTCAACAGGCTGCCACTGCAAATTACTCCACTCTTGATCCGATTGAATTTGCTGCAAAAATTCGGCTTTCTCTGCTACGGGCATCACAGGAGCAACTTGCTTCATGGTCACACCTTGTTGTTCGGAATTAACACCGCCAGCAGTTTCAATAGTGACGCCAACCCGATCAAACATCTGATGTAACCACGAATTATGTACCGTAATGGTCTGAATACGTTTGGTGGGAATGGTTGCTTGCAGACGAGTTAACAATCCCATACTGGCGGCGAGTTTACCGTTGTTCTTGATCAGATCAAAACCATGAAACTTAAACCATGCCATACCAATGGAAAGGATCCACAAAATAATCAAGGCCATTAAAATAAAGGCTAAACTATATAACACCGTACCCATCACACTGGCTTCGGGCACTAGGCTTTGTACCCCATCACTAACGTAATTCACGCCAGTGCGGATCGCAGCTCTAACGTTTCTAGGATTATCATCGTCCATAAACTGACTGATAAAACCAAAAAACACAGCCACGGCGATAAGACCCTTATTGGAAATTAATCCATAGCGAATGATTTCTGCAAAGTTTAATTTTAAGATCGAATCTTGTTTTATCGTTTCTGAAGCGTCGGATGTCATTGTAGTATTGCCAGCATCATACTGCTGCAAAATATGCTGTAACTCTTTAACCGCATCTTGGCTAATAACATTGATAATCGCCTCTGGTTTGCCACCCGATGCAGATTCCAGCTGCACTTTGACCACTCCAAATATTCGGTGCAATGGCCCTTGTACTAAATTCAAGTTTTGAATTTTATCGTATTTTACCTGGCGCAAATTCCTAAAAATAATCCCTTCCTTTACACGGATCTGATCATCCTCTAACCAGTAACGATAAAACCGATATTGAATAATCGAAATAATACTGACCAATGCTGCACCGCCTAGCGCATAAAATTCCCATGAACTGGAGCGAGTACCTAACAAAGCAATCAATGCAGGGAAAATTAATTTTTTGATATTCTCCCAAAGAATAAAAAAGGGCGAGATATTATGCAGCTTACGCTCGATATCAGGACTTTCTAATGATTCTTCCATGACCTAGACCGCATCCGAAGCCGTTTCGTCAATCAAACGATTACGCAATGCATTGGCAACCTCAAGCTCGACTCCAGACAGATCTACCGAAGCATCTTTGGTTCCAGCGGTATTCACTTTAAGCTGACCCAGTTCAAACTTACGCTCTAATGGCCCTTGCGACACGTCCGTATGCTGTACCCGATTTTTCGGTACTAAAATCCTGCGACGCCAAATAACCCCTTTTTGGATATACAATCCTTCATCTTCAAACCACCAGCGGCTATATTGATAACGCTTTTTTGACCATATAAAACCAAAACTAAAGAAGAGGATGGCCACCGCCAACATGATAAATAGCGGATACCATTTATCGCTATTAAAAAATGCCACTATACCAATAATGATCGGGATCACGCTGACCACAGCAAAAATAATTCTATTAACAATGACTGATTTGGGACTTAGTTTATTGGCATGTTCAGGTGTATTTTCTAGCAAACCCATAGCGATTCATTTTTAGTTCTTTATAGCTTTACTATAGCAAATGTTTCTTTGCCAATTCCAATGGTTGTTGTTACAAGAGATTACTTTATTCTTCTGTTTGAAAGAGTCTATTCCAGCCCTCGATGCCGCCTTTCAAGCTATAAACGCAACTAAAGTCAGACTGAATCAGCAAGGTTGCTGCATTAAAACTTTTCTGCCCCACTTGGCAATACAAAACAATTGGTTCATCGGGATCGAGTTGATTGATATGGCTAGCGAATTCTAAAACAGAAATATTATCACCGCCAAGATTAAAGGCTTGATGTTTATCTTCTTCCCGCACATCGACCAAGAGAGGCACATTGTCTTGGGTGAGCCACAAGGCAAGCTCTTGTGGATCGATAAATTGAACCGCCTCTGATTCTTGTGGAATAAATTTATCAACCACGATTGTTAATTATCTGCATCATGTGTTTAGCGGTGCTTTCTGGATCTTCGGCTTGTGTAATAGCAGAGATCATCGCGATTCCCGAAACGCCAGTTTGCGCCACTTCAGGTATCCGCTCCCTATTGATACCGCCAATAGCAACCCATGGATATTCATGCATAGTATCAACCCAATAATTCAGATTTTCTACTCCATGTGGGATCCAAGGCATTTGTTTTGATTCGGTATGATAGACAGGACCGCAAGCCAAGTAACTTGGACCGATGGCATGAGCGCGCGCCACTTCGTAATAACAATGAGTGCTAATCCCTAAACGCAATCCGGCCTTACTGATGGCTTCAATATCGGCAGTATCTAAATCTTCTTGACCCAAATGCACCCCATAGGCTCTATGCTTTATCGCTAATTGCCAATAGTCATTAATAAATAATCGCGCTTGATATTGCTCGGCAATTTGAATCGCTTTTTGAATTTCTGACTCTAGCTCTTCGTCAACTAAATCTTTGACTCTGAGTTGAATAGTGGTAATACCTAAAGGCAGTAAACGCTCAAGCCACTGCACGCTATCTACCACAGGATACAAGCCTAAAGGCTCATCACCACTGGATTTGAATGAATAATCTTTATCATCGTAATTCTTAGCCAGTTTTGGCATATAACGCTGCTTACTTGGCCAAGACAAAGGTTTTAAAGGTCCTTTGCCTAGCCCTACGCGATAACCGTGCTCAATCGCTTGGTTGATCTGCATCTTGCCAATAATGATGGCATCTTTTAGCGAATGATTTAGCGCCCAAGCCGTTGCAATCGATGCCGCTAAAACACAGCCAGTGCCACGAGTATTGTCCCTATGTTGCCGCTCACTTCGCAGCCAAAAACTTTCTTCATCATTACAAAAATAATCAGCGCAAAAATCTTCGTTGGCATGACCACCTTTGACTAAAACCGCCTTAACCCCCGCCGATAAAATATCATCTACCGCAAACTCAATGTCTTGCAACTTTTCAATTTTTCGACCAGTCAATATTTCCAGCTCAGGGATATTAGGGGTTAACAAATCAATTTGATGAAACAAGGTTTTAAAAGCGGCTTGCGCCGGTTGATCCATCAATTCCTTGCCCGATGAACTCACCATAACCGGATCGACAATCAACTTACCTTCATATTCTTTTAAAAATTCTTTTAAAGCAGCAATCGCATCAACCGTTGGCAATAAGCCAACCTTTATTGCATCCGCCGGCAAATCATCTTTAAGTGCATTAAATTGCGCCGTGATTTGAACTTCTGATAAAGGATTTAATGCGACAACTTTTTTAGAATTTTGTGCAGTAACCGCAGTAGTTACCATGCAAGGATGCGCACCAAGTGCTTCAATCGCACGAATGTCAGCTACTTGTCCAGCCAAACCTGAACAATCTGAGCCTGCTACCGACCAAACGATTGTTTTTCTTTTATTGGTATTTTCCATTAAAAATATTCTTATAGTTCCGAGTGCTTATAGATCAGTATGCCAAAAAGGAGTGCCAACAACAGGGGTGCTGGGCTTAGCCAAATCACGCTTGGGGATAGCGCCAGACTTATAGGCTTTACGGCCGGCAATCACCGCATCTTTAAAGGCATCCGCCATCATCACTGGATCTTCTGCCTGGGCAATTGCGGTATTGAGCAAAACTGCATCATAGCCCATTTCCATAGCTTGAGTAGCATGAGATGGCAAACCTAAGCCTGCATCAATCACCATGGGCACATCGGGTAAGCGCTCGCGCAAAGTTTGCAGCGCATAAGGATCGGTTAGACCGCGACCCGTACCAATTGGCGCGCCCCAAGGCATTAAAATGTTACAGCCGACATCGAGTAATTTTTGACACAAAACCAGATCATCAGTGCAATAAGGAAAAACCTCAAAACCACGCTTAGTTAATTCCTTCGCGGCTTCAACCAACTGAAAAGGATCGGGCTGCAAATTATAGTCATCACCAATCACTTCTAATTTTATCCAGTTGGTTTTAAAAATCTCGCGCGCCATTTCAGCCGTAGTAATCGCCTCTTTGGTAGAATGACAACCTGCAGTGTTCGGCAACCAATGGCAATCAAGTTGATTGATTTGATTCCAAAAATTTTCACCGCCTTTACCTTGGCGGCGGACAGAAACCGTAATCACTTGTGATTCAGAAGCTTTTAACGCATCCAGCATGATTTGTGGCGACGGATATAAAGCCGTACCCACAAATAATCTACTTGAAATTTCTTTATCAGCGATTTTAAGCATCAGTTCTTCCCCAATCATTTAAAACATTATCAAATCCTTCGTCAGATTCAAAAATATCAAAACAACTAAAGCCGTAACCTTGGTTCATTAACTCATCTACAACAACTTCTAACCTTTGATACTGTCTATCGACAACCATTCCATTCTTTGCTCCATATCCTTTAATCAGGGCATCAAATCTATACTTCTTGCCATTAGTTTCAAATGTGAAGGGAGAGATGATGCTTAACTTATATTTTACGGCCAATTTTTTAATATTACTCATTAACCCCCCTGCATTGGCAAAACGATCTCTACGCGATCGTTTTCTCTTAATAAGATTTCTGAATAGATCGACCGCGGAACAAACTCCATATTCACCGCTACTGCAAAATTAGTTTGTTCCAACTTATCATTTTTTTTAAGCCAATCTATAAACTGGCTGATAGTCATTGCCGAATCTATTTCGAGCACTTCATCATTAAGCATTAACTGCATAATTATTCTCTGGGTATTCTCTGTTGGAAATTTTTGTCAGTGCTAAAAATTGCTCAATGGCTTTTTCAACTAATGCTGGTGCCAATAAAATTCCATGTCGATAAAGACCATTAATTCTGCCGATGCCATTCTCTAACTCAATTAACGGCAGGTTATCTGGTAAGGCTGGGCGACAATTCACTACCGATTTAGTAATTCTCGCTTCACCAAAGCCTTTATGCACACTATAAGCTGCTGATAATAACTCTAAACTTGATCGTACTGAAACCGGTGAATGGTCTTCCGATTCAATTTCCGTAGCGCCGACTAAATAAATATTGTTCGGCCTTGGCACTATATAAATTCGGTAACGCGGGTGCATTAAACGAGTTAGGTATTTTAAATTCACATCAGGTGCTTCTAGCCATAAAAGCTCACCACGAACCGCCCTTAATGGCAATTCATTAGAAGCTCCTAAACCGCGACAATCAAACACCCAGTCAAACTTATAAGTTTGATCTTTAGTTTTGATAACGCCTTTATCAACTTCAACAATTTCTGTATTTTCATGCCAAGAAATTGTTTGCAGTTCTTTATCCAAAGCCTGTAATAATTCAATTGGATCTAATTGGCCTTCAGTTGGCAAATACAATCCTTCACCAAGTGTCTCTAACTCTTGATCTTTTATTGCCAGATCCACTTTTTGCGCATAATCAGAGACATTTTCTAATTTACGATTAATCAGTCGATAAAAATGTTCAAGTTCAACCTTATCTTGACTATGGGCAGCAACGATAGATCCTTCTTGCTTAAAAAATACATTTGAAGAAAGTTCTTTTAGCCATTGTGGATATAACTCAAGTGAACGAGAGCCCAATTCAAAAATTTCAGGCTCCGCCATTTCAAGTTCAGCCAATGGCGATAAGATTCCAGCGGCGGCAAAAGAGCTGGCATCTTGGCTATCACGAGGACTCTTATCAAAGATCGTGATTTCGAAGCCTAACAAGTGCAATCGCCAAGCGAGCATTCGCCCAGCGATCCCTGCGCCTGCAATACCAATCTTCATAGATTAGTCTTTAAGCTCCACATAAATTTCGCCGCCTTGTTTTTTAAACTCAGCAGATTTTTCAGCCATGCCTTTTTCTATCTTTTCCTGCTCATCAGCAAAATCGCGAACGTCTTGGCTTATTTTCATGGAACAGAATTTAGGACCGCACATAGAACAGAAGTGTGCAACTTTAGCTGAATCTTTCGGCAAGGTTTCATCGTGAAATTCACGCGCCGTGTCAGGATCTAAACCCAAGTTAAATTGATCTTCCCAGCGGAATTCGAAACGCGCTTGCGATAATTGATCATCACGATAGCGAGCACCAGGATGACCTTTTGCCACATCCGCAGCGTGTGCCGCTAGTTTATAAGTAATAATTCCAGTTTTAACATCATCACGGTTTGGTAAGCCCAAATGTTCTTTGGGGGTTACATAACAAAGCATGGCACAGCCGTACCAACCGATCATGGCAGCACCAATTCCCGAAGTAATGTGGTCGTAACCTGGCGCAATGTCAGTGGTTAATGGCCCAAGGGTATAGAATGGCGCTTCATCACAAACCTCTAACTGCTTGTCCATGTTTTCTTTAATCATATGCATTGGCACATGACCAGGCCCTTCGATCATTACTTGTACATCGTGTTTCCAAGCGATCTTGGTTAACTCGCCTAATGTTTCCAACTCACCAAATTGCGCTTCATCATTCGCATCGGCCAAAGAGCCAGGACGCAAGCCATCACCTAATGAGAAGCTCACATCATAGGCTTTCATGATTTCACAAATTTCTTCGAAGTGGGTGTATAAGAAATTTTCCTTATGGTGAGCAATACACCATTTGGCCATAATTGAACCGCCGCGTGATACAATACCCGTTACACGCTTAGCGGTTAATGGTACATAGCGTAAAAGCACGCCAGCATGGATTGTAAAGTAATCCACGCCCTGTTCGGCTTGTTCAATTAACGTATCGCGGAATACTTCCCAAGTTAAATCTTCGGCAACACCATTAACTTTTTCTAGCGCTTGGTAGATTGGCACTGTGCCAATGGGTACTGGCGAATTACGCAAAATATAATCGCGGGTGGCATGGATGTTTTTACCTGTGGACAAATCCATTACTGTGTCACCACCCCAACGGGTTGACCAAACCAACTTTTCTACTTCTTCTTCAATGCTCGAAGTGACCGCCGAGTTACCAATATTGGCGTTAATTTTTACCAAGAAATTACGCCCAATAATCATTGGCTCTAATTCTGTATGGTTAATATTGGCAGGAATAATGGCACGGCCTTGAGCAACCTCATCGCGCACAAACTCTGGCGTGATTTTTTCTGGCGTATTGGCGCCAAAAGAATGGCCTTTTAAACGAGCTTCGCGTTCTTCATTAGCAAATTGCTCAAACAAGGCTTCGCGCTTTTGATTTTCACGAATCGCAATGTATTCCATCTCAGGGGTGATAATGCCTTGACGGGCATAATGCAGCTGAGTCACATTCTGACCAGCTTTAGCCCTTAGTGGCTTGCGCTGTAATTCTGGATTATGGGTAGCGAACGCTTTTTCGTTACCTTCGTCATAACCATTATCAATCGCTTTAACTTCACGGCCGTCATATTCTTCCACATCACCACGACCAATTACCCAATCGCGACGCACATCATCAATGCCTTTGCGCACATCGATCTCGATATTCGGATCGGTATAAGGGCCAGAAGTGTCGTAAACCGTTACTTTTTCGCCATTAGTCAGACTAATTTCGCGCATCGGCACGCGAATTTCAGGATGGATTTTACCCTGCACATAAATCTTTTCCGACTTCGGCAAAGGTTCACGAGTAATGGTGTGTTGGTTTAATTCGATGGGATCGTTTTTCGCCATGGCGATTTCTCCAGCTATCAGATTCAATTCGATACTGGCATGGCGTCAAAAAAGGCAATCAACTCAAGGACATACAACTGTCTGCATGATATGACTCTTCCCTCCGCCGATGCTAATCGGATCAGGTTATACGGGTTTGCAAAGCATCTCAGCCTTATGGATTAAAAGAGGCACCCCGAGAGTTGGCGCTATTATAGCACTTATTTTTTAATCAGCTAAAAAAAATGGCGACAGATGTCGCCGGGGGTATGTAGAGAGTAGCTATATTTATTGTTATTAGTATCTTTTTAGGAGTTTATGACTAACTTCTATTGGAACAATTTCAAAGTATAAGGGTATTTATAAGCCTCTCCGTCGTTAGATTTCACCGCAGCGATGATAATGAATACCAAGTGAAGCACTGGTAAAGCTATCAGCATAGGCACACCAACAATCAAGCCAATAATGGTGATACAAAGCACCACGGCCGTTATGTAGCCAATAAACATGGTGATGTTGAAGTTCAAGGCTTCTTTGGCATTTTCAGCAATCAACACTGATTCATCTTTCTTGAACAACCAAATCACCAAAGGTCCAATGATCATGCCCAACCAGCCGACGATTGGCACTAAGGCTATCAATGCTGACAAGTGCGCCGCCATTGACCAGGTTCTTTCGTTGCTACTGGCACTTTCCGCACCTAGCACTTCGGCCTCCCCTTCAATTACTCTTTCTTGCTCAGCCTGTGATTCTGCCCTAGCTTCTTCAACTACTTCTTCCGCTTTTTCTACCTTTTCAGTAGTGTCTTCCGAAGCAATGTCTTTTTTATCTTTGTCTGTCATGCGTATATCGTTCTCCGCGTTTTCTAAAGTACGATTTAAGATTAGCAAAGAAACTTATTACAAAATGTAACTAACAGTGATGGGAATTGACGATAAAAAGCTGCTGCCATTTAATTTGGACGAAAACACATAAACCATTGATTTTATTGAAATATATCTAAATTTATAAGCAGTTCAAATAATAGGCAGTATAGCGATCGAATCTTTAAAACAACCTAAGCTACTGATTTTAAATGATTTATTTACTTTGAAAATAATTTCTCAGTCTAAAACGCGAGCAGCAATGAATTAAGTTATTGTTTTTATTGCTATTTTTGAATAAATTCCAATTCATGACCTACTGTTTGTCCCTTGACAGTATAATCTTGATGATCATTTGAGTTTAAAGTCACCTTAATACGGTGTTTACCAGTAGCCACGCCGTTAATATGACGCCAATGGCTATAGAGGCGGCCAATTTTCTTACCATCAATATATAAATGGGCATGACCTTTGCCAGGTTGGTGAGGCTGATTGACCTGTTCAGGAGCAAATTCAAAGTTTTCAGTAATCACTTCTAAATTCCAGCCTGACATTGCATCGGGATGTAACTTAATAACGACTTTTGGCGGCTTATCCAGCCCAGAAACTTCTAATTGGCCGTGCTGGTGATGTGAATGACTATGGTGTGCAGGTTCTTTTTCGGCCCATAATTTTGCGCCAAACAAGCCCATTAACAAAACTAATATTACTTTCTTCATTTTTAAGTTAGATCTTTTAATTGCTCCGCTGATGCTTCCCAATTCTGCCCATCAAAAGCATCGACATCAAATATTTTTAAATTCGCATCCAAGCAGCGCGCGTTAACACTTATCCCATCAGGGTTGGAGCGCGGCACATAAAAGGATTTGACACCACAAGTCTTGCAAAAGTAATGCTTGGCGATTTTCTTATTAAATTGATAAAGCGATAAATTCTCTTCGCCTTGCTCAAGATGAAATTGAGCTTTCGGTACTATCAAGTGCAAATAACCAGTCATACTACAAACCGAGCAGTTACAATAATGCAGTAGTGGCTTACCCGTTTCTGGCATAAGCACCTCGACCGAGTACTTCACCGCGCCGCAATGACAGCCACCTTGAAAAGTCTTAATCGGCATAACCAGCCAAATCCGCTAAACGATTTTTACTGCGCACAAAAATACCATTGCCACGGCCAATTTCACGATCTTGCGAATCATAAACCACCGCTTCGGCAATAAATTGTGAATTATTCTTATTGACTACTTTACCAATGGCTTTCATTACGCCTTCGGACACTGGACGAGTTAAGTAGGTGGTAAAAGAAGTGGTCAGCAGGAAAAACTCCTCTTCCAAAGAGTTAGCCGCAAAATAAGCTGCGTCGTCCAGCATTTTAAAATAAACCGAGCCATGTACGCCGCCACCGGCATGCTGAAACGAGGGCTTTAGCTCGATCTCAATAACCGCTCGACCTTCACTAACCTCCATCACTGGATGAAAATAATCATTAAAAGGCGCTGTTTGGTACAGGTTTTCTAAGCAACGATAATGCTTTGTTAAATTCGCCATTAAGAATACACCGCTAAACTATAAGTTGGTGCAAATTTCTCTAATTGCTGACTTCCTTTTAAAAAGGCCAAATCAATAATAAAAGCAAAGGCCGCCACTTCACCACCTAACTGCTCAACCAATTGCGCGCTTGCTTTAGCAGTGCCGCCAGTTGCCAGCAAATCATCGTGAATGAGCACTCGATCGCCAGGTTTAATCGCATCTTTGTGCATTTCCAAACAAGCTGAACCATATTCCAAGTGATATTCCACTTCGATGGTATCCGCAGGCAACTTGCCTTTTTTGCGCACCAAAACAAATGGAATTTCTAAAGCTCGCGCCAAAGATGGACCAAATAAAAAGCCACGCGAATCAATCCCAGCAATGGCATCCAAATTCAAGGGTTTAGCAAACTCAATCAATGCCTCAAGGATCTGTTGCGACACCCTGGGATCTAATAAAAGAGGCGTAATATCCTTAAAGGAAATTCCAGATTTTGGAAAATCCATCACTTCACGAATATTGGCTTTAACTAAGCTTTCAATTTCAGGCTGATTCAAACTCATTAGTTGATTTCTTCATAACAAACTTTGGTTATAATGCGCTCATATTACCGCAACCAGCGCCCAAGTGTTAAAAAAGCCGTGAAAAAAATTCTTATTTATATCGCCATGCAATCGGAAGCTCAGCTTATTATTGATGGTTTAGGTTTAACTGAAAACTCCTTGCTACCTAAAGCATTGCCCATGAAAACCTTTGCTGGCCACAATGAAAACCATGAATATTTAATTGTTACTGGCGGTAAAAGTGAGCTGTACGGGGTGGATAATGTAGGCACCGAACCAGCAGCAGTTGGCTTACAATCCGCGCTTAATCTATTTGATGCTGATTTAGTCATTAATGCTGGTACCGCTGGCGGCTGGCAGTCTAAAGGTGCGCAAATTGCCGATGTGTATTTGGGCAAAAGTCCGATTCGTTACCATGACCATCGAATCCCCATTCCAACTTTTGAAGCCTACGGTAAAGGTTCTTACCCCTGTATCGACACCACTAAGCTGGCGGAAAAGTTGAATTTAAAACAAGGCTTTATCAGCACCAGTAATTCGCTGGACTTTAATGATGATTGCGATCGTTTAATGCAGGAGAACCAAGCCGACTGTAAAGAAATGGAATGCGCAGCCTTGGCTTGGATTTGTCATTTGTATAAAAAACCTTTCCTACCCATCAAAGCCATTACCGACTTTGTGGATCATGAGCATCCTACTGCCGAGCAATTTCAAGCCAATCTCGCGAAAACTTGTGAGGCACTTAAAGCAGCTGTAATTAGCGTCTTAAAAGAGGTTTAGTTTTTAATGGCGTGCTTTTAATGGGGTGCTTTTAATGGGGTGCTTTTAATGGGGTGCTTTTAATGGGGTGCTTTTAATGGGGTCGGAGTCATTTAAGAATAATAATCGCTATAATTTGTCTCTGACCCATTTTATCAAGAATTAGTTAATTTACTCTTTTCAATTGCTAATTTGATTGCTCTATAAATACACCATAAGACAATCGGAATGCTTACTCCGAGCATTCCGTTAACTATTGAATCGTTTTCTAAAAATTTAAATATGAGTTCTTTTTCATTTGAAAATTTTGCATAAAACGCTAGTCCTATCATTATCATAGGTATCGCATCAATCATCCCCAATTTTGTAAACTCTTTCTCTATTTCTTTAATTCGTTGTTCTTTATCCATAATTTCACTTCTATAAATAACTTCATTTCATTATAAAATGCTACGACAATAACAAACCTAAATGGCTAGCCCCACATCCTCGGCAATACATTTTTATCCTTCGAACGCTTATGCCATAAGACCATGATGATATGGCCAATGATCAAGGCTAATAAAACCCAGCCTAGCTCGCTATGCCAGTTCTTGCCTAAATCCAGCATCCATTTGATTTTTTCGCCTTCAAAACCTGCAAACACAGGAATGCCAAAAACCTCGAAGCTGCGGCCAGAGCCGTATTGTCGGATCAAGGCAATCATTGGTACTGCAAGCAATAATAAGTACAAACCGATATGACCAATTTTCACGAACAAACTGATAGATGATGGGCGCTTTGTCAAATGAGCTAATGCCCATATCATGCGGATCGCAATTAACACCAGTAATAAGACACCGAGCGGCTTATGAGTTGGCCAGAAAAAAGCTTCTATCGCAGTATCTTCAAGAAAGTAGTGAGAGCCGGCACTTAAAAATTGCCATAGGACTAATAAGGCCATTGACCAATGTAAAACTCTACTGATGGTTCCGTATCTTTCTTGATTATCTTTTATCGTCATTTTCAAACCCCATTTGATCCTTGTTCTAATACTTATATTTCTTCCTTGTTATATGGATTAACAATTTCTGTGTCAAGCCTGCGAAAACCTTATCTATGGCGGATCTCCTACAAACAATACTGATGATCGATATAGTCCCGCCCACGAAACCCGTTTAGACTAAACGCTATACAAGGATTGTATTGAGTCATTCATGTCATTAGCTATTGTTTATTCACGCGCAGGGATTGGGATTGAAGCGCCCTTAGTCACGGTTGAAGTTCATTTATCCAATGGCTTGCCGTCGCTATCTATTGTCGGCTTGCCAGAAGCAGCGGTTAAAGAATCTAAAGATCGAGTGCGCTCGGCGATCATCAATTCCAATTTCGATTTCCCCGCCAGAAGAATCACTATTAATCTGGCACCCGCGGATTTGCCCAAAGAAGGTGGTCGTTTTGATTTACCCATTGCCTTGGGGATCTTAGCCGCTTCAGGGCAGGTTAATAGCGATTTTCTTAATCGCTACGAATTTGTAGGTGAATTAGCCTTAACCGGCGAACTTAGATCAATCAAAGGCATTTTGCCGATTAGTTTAGCTTGCCAAGAAGCGAAGCGAACTTTGATCGTTCCTGCCAGCAATGCAGAAGAAGCGGGTTTAATCCCTAAAGCCAGTGCCAAACAGGCCAATCATTTATTGCAGGTGTGCGAACTATTGAATCAACAAGCCGAGCTAGCTTCATGCCCACCACCCTCACATTTAAGCGGCCATCATTATTCTGTGGATATTGCCGATGTCATAGCACAAGACGCTGCCAAACGAGCTTTACTAATTGCTGCCAGTGGCCACCATCATCTAGTTTTCGTCGGTCCGCCAGGCACGGGAAAAAGTATGTTGGCACATCGATTGCCGACAATCTTATCGCCAATGAATGAACAAGAAGCCAAAGAGTCTGCAGCAATTTATTCGGTCAGCCACTTCGGTTTTGATGCACGTAGTTTTTTCCAAAGAAAAATTCGTACACCTCATCATTCATGCTCTGCGCCTGCCTTAATCGGTGGTGGCAGTCATCCCAAGCCAGGTGAGATCTCATTAAGTCACCGTGGAGTTTTGTTTCTCGACGAGTTTACTGAGTTTGATCGGTTTGTTTTGGATAATTTACGCGAACCAATGGAGTCTGGCAAAGTCACAATATCGCGCGCCGCGTCGCAGATGGAATACCCAGCACAATTTTTGCTGGTCGCTGCTATGAACCCCTGTCCTTGTGGACATTTTGGCAATCCTAAGTCGCATTGCCGCTGCACCCCGGATCAGATCCGACGTTACTTGGGAAAAATTTCTGGTCCTTTGTTAGATCGGATTGATTTGCAAGTAGAAGTACCGCTGCTAACGGAAGAGCAATTAACTCAAGGCAATCCCGCTAATAGTCCAACTAGTCAGGATTTTCAGCAGCAGGTATTAGACTGCCAGCTATTACAGCAAGATCGACAAAATAAACTGAATGCTGAGTTAGCTGCTAATGAGCTGGAACAGTTTGCTAATCTGTCTAAGGATGCGCAAGAATTAATGAGCCTATCGCTAAAGCAATTAAACTTATCAGCACGTTCTTATCATCGAATTATCAAAGTTGCGCGAACCATTGCGGACTTAGCACGATCTGCCAACATAGAGCCACAACATATTAGTGAAACCTTAGGCTATCGAAAATTGGAGCGTTATCTAGCTCAATTGCCCTAAATAATTAATCAGTAGATAGTTCTATCACCACTGAAGAATCTTTTGATTGCGTTACTAAATAAAGAACGCCGTATTCTGACTCATTCATGGGCTCAATCTCAGTTTCACCTAACCAAGTAGTTAATTGTGGGGTGGTATTGCTATGACCTACAATTACAAAGCTGCCTGACAGGGCTTTAAGGCTTTGAGCAAATTCTTTTAATTTTCGAGGATCATAAATTTCGACTTTGAGATCCTTTACTTCAGCCAAAGGCTTAGCTGTCAATAAGGTCCGTTGGTAGTTAGTCGAATAGATTTTATCGATTTTGGTATTTTTTAATAATTGCGCAATGCGCTCAGCACGCTCTATCCCCGCATCGGTTAGTTTTGGGTCTGAACCAGCATTAGCCTGCTTTTCAGCATGACGAAACAAAAAAAACTGGTTTTGACTAAAAGCCTCGACACTAGTCACTGTCAAAATCAATGCCAAAACAAGTTTGCTGCAGAAAAAAATCAAGTTTTTCATAGAGATAACCACAATCACAAATTCTAATCTTGAGCTTAGTATAACGGCTAAAGGAGAAGAAGTGCTGCGTGAGACATAATTTCTAACAAATTCGCTTGTAAAATAGGCACAGTTTGTTACATTAGCCAAACCTAATATAAAGAAGTTCCAAGATGAGTTTAGAGCAATATTTCCAACCTTTCCGCGACAACATCATTGGTCATAACCACCATTATCCGGAAGCCAATTACCAGCCCATTATTTATGCCGACTGGATTGCTAGCGGCCGCTTATATGCGCCCATTGAGGATTACATTGCCAAAACCCTTGGACCCTATGTTGCCAATACGCATACTGAAACCACTCTGACCGGCACAACCATGACTAACGCCTATCATGAGGCGCAAAAAATTATCAAGCAGCATGTTAATGCCAATCAAGATGACGTTTTAATCGCTGCTGGTTCGGGCATGACTTTAGTTATTAACAAATTCCAAAGAATGCTAGGTTTGCGCATCCCTGAAAAATGGCGAGAACGGGTAACCATCGCTGAACATGAAAAGCCATTAGTCTTGATCACTCATATGGAACATCACTCGAATCAAACTACTTGGCACGAGTGTGAAGTAACTGTTGAGATTATCAAAGCCAATGATCAGGGCTGCCCCGATTTGGATCATATGCAGCAGCTTTTGGAGCAATACAAAGATCGGCCGATTAAAATTGGTTCTTTTTCTGCATGCAGCAATGTTACCGGCATTAAAACGCCTTACTACAAAATGGCGGAGATCATGCATCAGCATGACGGCCTTTGTTTTGTAGATTTTGCCGCATCGGCACCTTACGTCGACATTGATATGCATCCTGAAAACCCGGCACAAAAGTTGGATGCCATTTTTATTTCACCGCATAAATTCTTAGGTGGACCTGGTTCAAGCGGCATTCTAGTGTTCGACAAGCACCTTTATGATTGCAAAGTGCCTGATCAGCCAGGTGGTGGAACTGTTTCTTGGACCAACCCCTGGGGCGAGCATCGTTTCTTTGATGATATTGAAGCTCGTGAAGATGGCGGCACCCCAGCCTTTTTACAGACTATTCGTGCAGCCCTAGCCTTTAAAGTAAAAGAAGCCATGGGCACGGATAAGATTGTAGCTCGAGAAAAAGAGTTGTGTGATTATTTAATGTCCGAGCTTTCGCAGATCCCAAATCTTAATATTTTGGAAGCCGATAAAACCGACCGCTTGTGCGTAGTCTCTTTTTATGTCTTGGGCTTGCATCACAATCTAATCGTGCGTCTGCTCAACGATCGTTTTGGGGTACAAACTCGTGGCGGTTGTTCATGCGCCGGTACTTATGGCCATATTTTGTTGGATGTGGATCAAGTAACCAGTTTGGAAATTACCAAGCGCATCGACCAAGGCGACTTGACCGACAAACCCGGCTGGGTTCGCATTTCCATGCACCCAACTAGCACTGACGAAGATGCACGCAAGGTGATCGAAGCGGTAAAGGCGGTGGTAGCTAATGCTGCTGAGTGGGCAAAAGATTACCAGTTTGATCCTTGTTGTGGCGAATTTAAACCCAATACTAGTAACAACTACAAATCGCTAGCCGAATTTGATGTTTTTATTGAGAATCAATAAGCTAGCCAAACCGAATATTTGAGGAAATCAGACGTGACCAGTATGACCACAGAATTAGGCATTACTCATGAAATGATGGATAACTCAGCGCAGGCTGCTAGCCTGCTGAAAATCTTATCCAATGAGCAACGCCTTTTAATCTTGTGCATTTTACACGACAAAGAGTTATCAGTTGGTCAACTCAACGAAGTGCTTCCCAACTTGAGTCAATCGGCCTTGTCGCAACACTTATCCTTACTACGTAAAGAAAATTTAGTAGCCACTCGCCGTGACTCACAAACCATTTATTATAAATTAGCATCAAGTGAAGCGGCGCGCGTGATCCACCTTATGCACGAACTATTTTGCTCGGAGGCCTGTCAACAATGAAACCTTGTATCGCAAACTATATCGGCAATATTAAAAGCCAAATTACCGAAGTCACAATTGACGATTTGAAAAATGCTATCACTAATGGCGAGCTTGCCTTTGACGTGCGCGAACCACAAGAACACGCACAAGGTGTCATTGCTGGTGCTATTGCCATTCCTCGCGGCGTATTGGAGTTTAATCTTTTTAACTTACCGATGCTGAAAGATTTACCTGAAGAAGAAGCGCTAGCAAAGCCAATTTATATTTACTGTGCTTCTGGTGGGCGCTCAGCTTGTACCGCGCATAGCTTGCAGCAAATTGGTTTTAGCAACGTCTATTCGGTCGCTGGCGGCATTAAGGCTTGGACTGAAGCTGGTGGGCAAATGATTAAGCCCTAAATTGTATTTAAATAAAAAGCCGCTGTAAGCGGCTTTTTTAATCTTAAAAATTGTACCTAATTCGAAAATAAGCATTTGATGCTTTTTTAAACTGAGCAAAAAAAGTGTTTTCTTGCTCACCATCAATTTGATTGATACCAAAGGTATAATTCCAATGATCATCTTGTCGGTAATTAATATTCCATCGTAAGAAATAATCTTTATCAGTTAACGAATAAAAACTAAAAAGATTTAGCGTTAGCTTATCTTGCAATGCAACATAACGAATGCGGTTGGTTAACCATTCACGATTTCTTTTAGTCTCCAACTGCGGAAACGGTGAGTTATTAATTAACTCGGCATAATCATCAAGCCGCTCAAGATAATATTGAAAACCTACGGTTACTTTTGGTAACCACTCAGATTCATAACCAATCAATAATTTGCTTAACGCATTATTGATCAAAGGATTTGTCCCTTGGGGATCATCAAGCGCATTTTCATGCACTGCTTCTAAATTAAAAATCCCCGAACCTAATGCTCCACGAATACTCGCACCTAACAAATTTCTTTTATGAAAAGTCGGTTGCAAGTTTGCGGTTAATCCAAGTGGTCTTTTATCAAAGCCTTTATAGCCATATAGAGCATACTCAATTCCATCAATATTTTTATAGAGCCGCAAAGCATACTCTGCGCCACTCGGTTCTTGCTCATTAATGACATCCGAACCGCCTACGTTTTGATCTATGAGCGGCGAATAAAAACTAAACCTATCACCATTGATATAATAATCAGCGGTAAATTCTGGTGCCCACACTAGATCCACGTTTAACAAATCAAAGAAACTAGTAATTCTTACAGCATTAGCTGGAGCTTTGACATAGTTATCATCGCGACCGTTAAAATAATCATTCCAGCCTTTAGGGAATTGGTCGTTTAAAAATAATAAGTCGCCTGTACCCCAAGTTGAAACTTGTCGCCCAATCCTAAAATCAGTATTGCCAAAAGCACTAAAGCTGATACTAAGTTCCCGAGCATCCAACTTCCACTTATTTAATACGCCGTCATACCAGGTTTCAGCTTTTATGTTAAATTCAGCTTTCCCCAGCTGCCATTCGTTTTGTAAATAGAGACGCAATTCATTTAAGGTTTCATCTTTGGAAAATAGTGGATCATTAGAAAATCGAGTTCCATAGCCATATTCTACAAAGCCAGACCAGCTCGTTGCTTCCTCTTCCCATTCCTGATCCCACAGCTCATCTTCAGCAGCACTTAGTGCGGTAGCTGTAGTAGCTAAAATTAGAGCTATAAACTTAAACCATTTTTTGTATCGCATTTATTTATATAGATCCTTTGGTGGATTACGTAACGAACGCTCGGTAAAAAGATCGGCCTCTAAACCCACGTTATAATTCGGCGCTTTGAATTGAACCATTGTATAGCCACCTGTTTCAAAATTGCTTATCTTTGATTTAAAGACCGTAGGATATCCATCTACTTCCTTTACTTCTAAGATTTCAGCCTTGCGATAAGGTTTATCGTTTTTGAAGTATTCTATCGACATCGGCAACATTGTCTTTTTGTCGATATTCATTCGATACAGATCAAATTCTACTTGGGTTGGATCTTTTGGTGTTGCCTGGATTTGATAACTAGCATCATCCTCAGCAACCAACTCAAAATTATCAAGTTTAATATTTCTGCCAGAAATATCTTCATAGAAATAGTTAGAACCTACAAAGCTTGTTCTTTTGTCGCTAGCTGAAATCCTTTTATCAAGATCTAGTCCTGGCAAATAGATCCAGCGATCATCTTCCGACTCAACATGCTTATTTACCAAAAACACTGTGTTTTTAACATCACTAGGTTTTTCAAAAACCACTAAGAAATCTTGATCGCCACCGTCAACTTTATCTTTCTTAAAAATATTGAATTGACGCAATTGCTTTGAGCCTTGCGCATCAACGATCATCATTCGTGCTTTACGCTGCGCATCATCACCTGGATAATAACAGGCTTGATATGCCGCCTTTACAATATCTTCAACACTGTGTTCATTCGCATGGACATTGCCATTAATAGCAGCGTATAGTGCCGCCGTGATTAATAAGTATTTTTTCATCTCTTTCATATTTTCACCTACAATTTAGTTTTTGCGCTTTTTAGGACAATAGGTAGCAACAATAAAGTTACTAAAGCGGAAACCGCCATAATGGTTGCTAAGAAGAAGCCAACGGTTACATATGGCATTAAGGGCGCGACCAACAAAGGGGTAAAACCGATCGCAATGACAATTGCATTTCGACTGATTGCACTGGCAGGTTCTTTAAACATTAACGCCATAGTGCGCTTGATATCTTTTTTCTCAGCATATATATCTCGAGCTCGCTGCACAAAATGAATCGCAAAATCTATCGACAAACCCAACGTTAATGCTGACAAGACCGCTATGGGCATATCATAATCTTTTCCCATCCAACCAATAAGACCATAGATTGCGCTTATAGTAATCGTCAGTGGCAACATGGCGATTAAACCCAGCCAAACACTCCTAAATAAAAACACCATCATTAAAAACACCACCACAAATGCACTTAGTAAGCTGCTAAGCATTCCTGCAACCATTTCATCCTGCCACACCTTGTTTAGGTATGTTTTTCCTGCCCATTTAGCGCTAATACCATTTGGTAATGGATGCTGCTTAATGTAGTCACTAACAGCAGCAACGATCTTACTCATATCTTGATTATCACCACTGGTCATTTGTAACCAAATCACCGTTGATGAATAGTCTTGAGTCACCAGATGCCATAAATCATGTGGTCTGTGTGATGATTGGTATTGCAATAAGGTTTGCGCCACTGCTTGCTGACTAGCTGGCAATTGATAATCTTTTTCCTGGCCTGATTTTAATTCACGATTAACCGTTTTAACTGCATCTACTAAGCCCATACTCTTGCCTACTAAGTCATTAGCATTTAGCCAGGCTTGCAACTTTTCGATATAAACTAAATTTTGCGGTTGTTGAAAAGCGGCTAGCTGAGTCTTTAACTTATCCAGCTTTACTAACGACTGCTCCAATTGCTCAGTATCATTAGCTTCAAACAACGCATCTTCAATTACAAAAACTGCCTCATTAATACTAGTGCCTAGTGGCAAGCTATCATCTTGCCTGTAATCAATTTCTAGCTCAGTTAACAGCTTGGCAAATTGCTCTTCAATCTGCGCAGTATCTGCTTCTAGCACCAAATAAGCATCATACGTTCCGGCAAAGTGTTCATTTAAGACCTGATCGGCAATTCGGATTTTATGATCCGATTTAAACCATCGGGTAGGATTATCATTAATTTGTATTTTGCTAATACCCCAAAAAGATACTGCCATTAGCAACGTAAAAACCACTAAAATTAACTTGCTATTTTTCAAGCTCATATCGCCTAACTTCGGCAACCAGCGTTCTAGTCGTTTGGATTGAGTATTAAGCTTGGTTAATGACTCCAACGATGACTCTTTTAAACTGCAAATATAGGCAGGAATAAAAACAATGGTCAGTAAAAACGCTAATAATATGCCAAACGCTACAAAAGCTCCGAATACTTGTACTGGTGGTATTGGCGTTATAAGCAAAGACGCAAAGCCAACGGCAGAAGTTAAGCTGGTAAACAACATTGGTCGGAATAAATTATCTACCACCTGCTTAATCACTGCTTTTTTATCGCTGCCTTTTTTATAATGATCGGCAAACTCCGACATAATATGTACCGAATCCACCACAGCAATGGGCATCAAGAAGATCGGGATCATGGAGCTCATAATATGCACCGTAAAGCCCATACCAATCATAATTCCCATGACTATAATCACGGTTGCCATCGCGATGATCATCGGCGCGGCAATAAACTTTAGATTCTTAAAGAATATAAATAACAACACAAAAATCATGGCAGCGGCTAACGGCGCGGAAATCCCCATCTGCACAAACATCTCAAAACCAAAGGTATCTTCCGCCACTGGCAAGCCAGTAATATGGTATTGATCATCAGAATCTAAATTAACAATTATCTGTTCGATTTGTTTTGAAATCTGGTAACTTTGATCTTTGTCTTCAATCGGTACATAAATAGCGGCAGCCTGATGATCAATTGAGATCAAAGTGTTTCTAAATAAAGGCAATCTATCGACATTTTTTTTAATAATTTCACTGGCAGCTTTATTTTTTGGCGCCTCATTCATCATCCATTCAAAGCGTAAAGCACCTTGATCCTGACGGATATTATCCACATTTGCGATCGATGCTAGATCCACAGAAATGACACCATCTAGCTTTGAAATAGCCTCTGTCAGTAACAAAATGTTGTTTAGCGATTCAGGGTTATAAATTGAATCAGCTTCCGAATTAGCAACAGCACCAACCACAATGGCATCGTGCAGCCTAAAACGCTGTTTGATTTCATTATGATACTTTCGCTCGACCTGCTCTTCGGGAAGCATATTTTCGGGATCCGTATCAATTTGAATTTTGAAAATCAGCGCAGCACTGATCAATGACACTAACGCTAATAACAAATAAACCCATTTAGGCTTTGAAACTGAAAATTGAAATAATGAATGCTTCATTTTTATGCAAATTCTATAAAGTTGTGCATATTCTATATTAGAAATTGCTAATATACAAATTCTTAACTATACTTTGTTCATAAATCACCATTACCTAAACCACATGAGCCTTAATATTCAATCATTCCACGACACAACGACGGGCACTTGGAGCTACTTATTGGTCGATGACAGCACTAAGGATTGTCTGATTATCGATCCGGTACTGGATTTTGACACAGCATCTGGCCAAATTTGCTATAGCTCCATTCAACCCATTCTTGATCTGATTACCGAGCAAAAATTAAATCTTATCTGGATCTTAGAAACCCACGCCCACGCCGATCACCTGACCGCCGCAGACTTTATA
>JABXIW010000361.1 GCA_013372875.1 Gammaproteobacteria bacterium
ATCATGATGTTCCAAAAGCTATTTAAGCTGATCAGGCGTCTTTTGCCACCCGTTCGATGTACTCAAGCTGCACTGGTTTGGTAAACGCGCCTGGGCGCAGTGCCTGAACTTCTCGCACGATATCGTCCAGCGTCCATTCTTTTTCTAGCAGTAAGTGAGCTGCGAACAAACCAGTGCGACCCGAGCCACCCATGCAGTGCATCGCGACTTTGCCATCTTGAGCAAGAATCGCATGCAGTTCAGGGCTAGCTTGTTGCCACTTCACCGCGAAATCCTCACTGGGTGCGCAATCATCTTCAATCTCGATCTGGAACCATTTCATGCCCAGTTGTTGGGTAACTTCACCCAAATCCGCGACGTCTTTCGATGCTAGCTCAGCATTGTCCAATGCCGTAACCACGGCTTGAACACCCTGCTCTTTTAATTGCTGTAAAGACGTTTGCAAATCGACGCCTTTCGTACCCGGGCACGGTGTTAAAACTAATGCACCAGAGTCCAAATCTAATTGCCATGTAGGATGAGACATTGTGAACTCCTATTAAGCCAAACCAACGTTACGAACCAATTCTGCGGTGCGCGTTGCGTAACCCATTTCATTGTCGTACCACGCGTAAATCTTCACCATGCGAGAACCAACGACCATTGTTGAGAGTGCATCAACGATGGTTGAGCGTTGATCGCCTTTGTAATCGATCGACACCAACGGACGCTCTTCAAAGCCAAGAATGCCTTTTAGCTCACCTTCTGACGCTTCTTTCAGCAAAGCATTCACTTCTTCTGCGGTGGTATCGCGTTTCACATCGAAGATGATGTCTGTCAGTGACGCATTCGCCAACGGGACACGCACTGCGTGGCCGTTAATCTTGCCTTTTAAATCAGGGAAAATTTCCACAATCGCAGTCGCACTGCCCGTGGTGGTCGGGATAAGACTCATGCCACACGCACGAGCACGACGCAGATCTTTGTGCGGTGCATCCAAAATGGTTTGCGTATTGGTCAAATCATGAATCGTCGTGAAAGAGGATTGCTCAATGCCCAATTTCTCATGAATGACTTTTACTACTGGTGCGATGCAGTTGGTCGTGCACGAAGCCGCTGTCACGATACGATGTTTGTCAGGATCGAAAATGTGGTCGTTCACGCCAACAACGATGTTCGCAATACCTTCTTCTTTCACTGGTGCGCTAACCACCACTCGCTTCACGCCCTGATCGAGATACTGGTCAAGGTACGATGTTTTGCGGTGCACGCCTGTCGCTTCAATCACAACATCACAACCAGACCAATTCACTGCATCGATGTCGCGATGCTGCGTCGTCGCGATGCGCTTGCCATTGATGACGAGTTCATTTCCCTCAACCTGCACTTCATGGTGCCAACGGCCTTGAACAGAGTCGAACTCCAATAAGTGGCCCAACGTTGCTGCATCGCCCGCAACATCATTGATTTGCACAAATTCCAATTCTGGCCAATCGAATGCCGCGCGCAGCGCCAAACGCCCAATGCGCCCAAACCCGTTAATCCCTACTTTAATCGTCATAGTCTTACCCTTTAATCTTCAACCTTGAATCTTTGTTCGCTGTTAACAGCAAGCCTCACGACTTTTATCGTGCAAGCGTGTAATGTCGTCTTGGTATTCTTGCTTCAAGCAATTCGATGCCACTAAGTCTTCAATCAACTTGCGCATCCATCCTGGCAATTGCTGCGATAACTCGTAGTACACCCATTGTCCCTGACGCTTATCGACTAAAATGCCACTCGATCTTAACTGAGCAAGATGACGAGAAACTTTCGGCTGACTCTCTTGCAATGCAAACGCCAAATCACCTACGCAAATTTCTCCTTCGCGGGCCACCAGCATTAAGCAGCGCACACGAGTCTCGTCAGATAAAAGCTTGAAAAACTGATGTGGAAGCATAGTTAACATACCTATATATGGATATGCGTATATATTTATTTAATTGTGCCAAGGCGTCAAGAGCCACGCCCTTGCCTTCATAAAAGTTTCATACTAATAGAGAGAATTAGACCGTGACGACGCTTTGGCTCCAGCGAACCGCTTCACTTAACGAGGCTTTGACTTCATCGAATGACAAACCCAACTGACCCGAGAGCTTTTCGACGCCATGCCAATCAGCTCGCTCGTAGCATTCTTCTAGCGAGATCAGCACGCCGTACTCACCCTTACGATGCAGTAATGCTTGCTGCACAGAATCACTCAACGGCAGTTGCTTCACCAAAGCTTCGATCGATAAGTCGAGCATGGCATCTAAGATCGACAATAAGCCGACCATAAAGCCTTGCTCATTGAGATGAGAAAAAGGTTGGTAACGCGACATCAGCTCACAGAACTGGGCACGTTGCAAAGAGAGGTTGTACAACTCACGCGGTTTGTTGCTTGAGATGTAAGACGCCACCACCAAAGAGACAAATTGCTTCAGCTTGTCTTGACCAAGGTAAATCAGCGCCTGACGGAACGAACTGATTTCCACCTCTAATGTGGTGATCTGAGTATTCACAAAACGCAGTAACTTGTACG
>JABXIW010000050.1 GCA_013372875.1 Gammaproteobacteria bacterium
CGCAATAAGAATGAGCAACTCAGACAAGTGCATTTACAAGCCAAAGAGCGGGCGTTGCAATCGCGACATGAGCAGCTCAAAGCGCAAAAGCTTTATCTTGCAGATAATCCGAACCGTTCGAGAAAAGTGTTGTCGATACAAGAAGGTATATTGCCTTTTGGGGATTCTACTCCTATCACTTTGCAGATTTTTGCGAACGATAAAGTCCATCTCAAAGGGAAAAATGGCTGCGGAAAGTCAACCTTGTTAAAGACGTTGCTTGGCGAGTTGTCGTTGCTGAGTGGTGAGCTGCAAGTGAATACACCCTTGTATTATCTCGACCAACACTTTGGCGCAGTGAATCCAAATCTTTCGTTACTTGAGAACGTAATGGAGACCTGCCAAGAGATGACGGAAAGTGAAGCGAGAACCTTACTGGCGGGGATCGGTTTTCGTCGAGGCGCTGTGTTTCGGTTGGGATGCGTACTAAGCGGTGGCGAGAAGATGAAGCTCGCAATGCTGATCGTCAGCCATCAACACTCCCAGCCTTTGCTGCTGCTTGATGAACCAGATAACCATCTCGACCTCGAGTCAAAAATAATGCTTAGTCAGGCGTTAAATGCATACAAAGGTGGATTTGTTCTGATTAGTCACGACCAAGATTTCGCTTCTGAGTCTGGGGTTTTGCGTCAAATCGAACTGAATTAGACGAAAGAGAGTAAACGCCATCGTAGCTCTTCAGCGTTGTTCTAAGCTCTACACCGCCACTTACCGATATGTAGAATTGGCAGGAAATGAGGGAGTTAGGATGGCTTTCACAACTCGTTTAATGAAATTAGATTCATTTTGTCGATATATAGTAGAGTTCTGATGTATTGCACAAAAAGACAACAGAAAAATAAAAAGGAATTTCATGAAAAAGAACACCCTAGCATTCGCAACGGCCCTCGCACTCGGAAGTGTGTTGTCTGTGGCGCATGCAAATGAAGCGGCGCAGTCGTCGGTTGAACAAGTAACCCCGAAAGCCATCACGTATCCAATCACACAAAAAGTGGATGTTGTCGATGACTACTTTGGTACAAAAGTGAGTGATCCTTATCGCTGGTTGGAAGACGATCTCAGCCCAGAAACCGCAGAATGGGTGAAGGCACAAAATGCAGTGACGTTTGATTATCTGTCGAAAATCCCTTACCGCGAGCAGATTGAAGAGCGCATCACTAAGCTCATGGACTACGAAAAGCAAAGCCAACCGTTCAAAGAGGGTAAGTTCACTTATTTCTACAAAAATGACGGGTTACAAAACCAAGATGTGCTTTATCGGCAGTTAGGTGATAGTGAAGCAGAAATTTTTCTCGATCCAAATACTTTTAGTGAGGATGGCACCACATCGTTAGCGGGAGTGAGTTTTTCACGAGACGGTTCGTTGGTTGCATACAGCATTTCGGAAGGCGGTAGCGATTGGCGCAAAGTCATTGTGTTAGACACAGAAACCAAAAAGCCCGTCGGTGAAACGCTGGTGGATATTAAGTTCAGCGGCATCAGTTGGCTCGGCAATCAAGGTTTCTATTACTCGAGTTATGACAAGCCACAGGGGAGTGAACTCTCCGCGAAGACAGATCAACACAAGCTCTACTTTCATAAGCTTGGGACGAAACAAAGTGAAGACCAGCTGATTTTCGGCGGGTTTGAGGAAGAGAAATACCGTTATGTTGGCGGCTATACGTCGGATGATGAACGCTACTTGTTTATCTCAGCCAGCGTATCGACATCGGGTAACAAACTGTTCTTTAAAGATCTGAGTAAGCCAAACAGTCCGCTTAAAACCATTTTAGATAACACCAGTTCTGATACTTGGGTGATAGACAACCAAGGCACGAAGCTGTACTTGGTTACGAACCTTAACGCGCCGAACAAACGCGTCGTGACGGTGGATGCGAGTCAGCCGCAGCCCAAAAACTGGAAAGATTTGATTCCTGAAACAAAGAATGTGTTAAGCGTTTCTACCGCGGGTGGCAATTTGTTTGCGAGTTATATTGTTGATGCGATCTCGATGGTGAAGCAATACGACATGAACGGCAAACTCATTCGAGAAATCAAATTGCCTGATATTGGCAGTGCATACGGTTTCTCGGGTAAAAAAGAAGAAACCGAAGTCTACTATTCTTTCACCAACTACAAGATGCCAAGCACTACGTATCGTCTGAACATCAAAGATGGTGATAGCGAGGTGTACTACAAATCTAAAGCGCCATTTGATCCAGCTTTGTATGAATCTCGCCAAGTGTTTTACACCTCAAAAGACGGAACAAAAGTGCCGATGATCATCACCTATAAAAAAGGGACACCGATGGACGGCAGTGCACCAACCATCCTATATGGTTATGGCGGCTTCAACATTAGCCTCACACCATCTTTTAGCCCGACACGTGCGGCTTGGCTGGAGCTTGGTGGTGTTTACGCGGTAGCGAACATTCGTGGCGGTGGAGAGTATGGTAAAGAGTGGCACAACGCTGGCATTCAAATGCAAAAGCAAAATGTGTTTGATGACTTTATTGCGGCGGCTGAATTCCTAATCGATGAAAAGGTAACGTCATCAAACAAGTTAGGCATTAACGGTGGATCGAATGGTGGCTTGTTAGTGGGGGCTGTTATGACGCAACGTCCAGAGCTGTTTAAAGTGGC
>JABXIW010000247.1 GCA_013372875.1 Gammaproteobacteria bacterium
GTAAATACCGTGCACAATAATTCTCTAGCAAGAGAAGTTGGCTTCTAAAACAATGCCTCAGCAATTGCTGAGGCATTTTCTTTGTTCTTTCGTTTACAGAGTAACTTCTAACTTATCTTCGGCTAAAAAATGTCTCTTATTGAAGATAACCAATCAACTTGTTTGCGATGTCGGTATTGTTCTGAGAACCAACGAATGCTTGTGATCCCTTACCATAAGCAAACACCTGAACATCCACCGCGGTGTGCCCTTTTGTCGTCCAACCTGTGAGGCTTTGATCGTTGATGATTGACTTTACGGCTTGATAAAGCGCTTTCGCGGGCTCTTCACTCTTCTTCGCGTCAATGAGGAGCGCAAATTGCACATCTGATAGCGCCCAATCTACTGATTCTGACCACACTTGTTTGATGTCTGACCCCTTTGCAAGTGACGTTGCTAATGGCCACGCCGTTTGATGCACGCCTTTGATCACATCCGTTTTCCAGTCGTATTCTCCATTTGCGCCGATAGTTAAACCTCCCGTGGAGTGATCGGCGGTGACAACGAGCAAAGTGTCAGGATGAGCATCAACATACGCCTTGGCTAAAGCAATCGACTTAGCAAAATCATCCATTTCTGCCATCGCGCATGCTATGTCATTCGCATGACCGCACCAGTCGATTTGGCTTCCTTCGATCATGACGAAAAAGCCATGCTTAGAGCGCGATAATAAAGACAGCGCCTTATTCGTCATCTTCTCGAGTCGGTTGGGATTCTCATCCAAAGCAAACGAAAATGCTTTGTCGGCAAACAACCCAATCGCAGGCAATGTTTGCAACGAAGGCAAGGTATCAAAATCCGTTAGGTAGTGATAACCCTGTGTTTTAAATTCTTCAATCAGTTTTCTGTCTTCACGCTCAAAGTATCGAACACCTCCACCAAGTAACAGATCGACGGGCAGCTTTCCATTTACTTTGTTATCCAAGTAGTCGTCTGCTATCTGATCATAATTACGACGAGATTCGTTGTGCGCGGCAAAGCTTGCGGGCGTCGCGTGGTTAATTTGCGAAGTCGCCACCAAAGCGGTTGTCATGCCCTGCTCTTTCGCTACTTCCAACATCGTTTTAACTGGCTTTTTATGGGTATCGACAGCGACAGCGCCATTGTAACTTTTTATACCACTGCTTAAGGCCGTCGCGCCTGCTGCACTGTCAGTGACATAAGTATCATCATCGGGATAGGTGTGAGCCATGCCAACCAGTATCGAGTCAAAGACTGTAGGCTCAATCTGTTTAGTCTCTGGGTTATCTTGATAATAACGGTAGGCGGTTGTGTAGGCAGGGCCCATTCCATCACCGATCATATAAATAATATTTTTCGGTGCTTCATTGGCGTGAACAAGCCCAGCCAGTAAACTGGCCGCAAGTAAAGAGTATCTGATTGTCATATTTCATCCATGAAAAAGTGACTGCGAATATAAGCCGTCACTTTAATTACTGTTTTGCTTACAAGTATTCATCAATACTATCATTCAGTTAGGATGAAACCTCGTGTTACATCATGGTTTTGCAACCCAAATCATTTCTTAAATAGGATCACTTCTGTACGTAGGCCGGCTTTAAGTGTCTCATTCGGGTTATTCAAGTAGCGCTCAATCCCCAAAGGCTTACTCTTCACTTTTATGCCGTTTTGGCGTGTCAAATTCATCCCTAACGACCACGCATTGCCCAAAAACTGGTAGTCACCTTTGTGCTCAATCACAAAAGTTTCACACGCTGGAATCGTGCCAAACACAAAACCATTTGGTACCTCTACCATTTCACTCACGGGCAAGCAGGTTACAAATTCAAAATGACCGAGCTTCATGTCCATTGAAAGATAATAGCAGAACAGTTCGCCGCTGACGGGCAGACTTTCTTTCTGCATCAGTTCGTACAGACTTTGAGTTTGCTTTTTCATGATTGGACCAAGCTCAGGAATTGTCCCTGAACCTTGCAAACCAACGTAATGAATCAAATCTTGATGACGAGTGCCGATTTCGCTCAACTGCGACAATATTTGCCCAGTTTCTAACTGGCTTTTTAGCATCTTGAGCCCACGATCGTAATCCATTTCAACCATGGATTTGAACATCGTTTTCAGAAAAAACAGATACCAAGGAACACGAGACTGCATTTGCCACTCTACGGTACAACCATCTTGTGACGGCGTCACGATGAGCGTCACCTTTCCTTGGCTTTTGATAGGGCGAAAAAAATGCAGCTCCATGTCTAAACGATGTTCTTGTGTGCTTTCCAGAACAACCGCCCCCGTTCCAATTCGTTGCCCATTCCATTGGTAACCAGCTCCAACGTGGCCTTGATTGTCACTGTAAGTCAGCTCGCAGCTTGGCTCCAAAATGATCCAAGGAGACCACTCAGGCCAGTTTTTAAAATCCTTTAGATAATCGATGATCTCACTTTGAGATTTGTT
The DNA here is from genome assembly GCA_013372875.1 of Gammaproteobacteria bacterium. The sequence goes on from JABXIW010000247.1 coordinate 2,452, forward strand.
GATTTCAATACTTTTGCTGACCTGATAAGCAAGCATAGCCATTCCTTAAGTTTCTGTTTCGCTCTACTTATTCTAAATCAAATCCCAGTTTTTTCTTGTTTCACTGTGAGTTAGAGGTAAAAAGTGAGGCAAAAAAAGCCAGAACGTTAATTCTGGCTTCATTGGCAAATTTGGACGTTAAGAAACAAACGTCACTTTCGCGCTAAATCGGACGCCATCATCGTTTAATTCAAACGGCCACCCCATCCGTTCACAAATGCGTTGCACTATCACTAAGCCGCAACCATAACCCGCATTATACGTTTCGTTACCATCATGACGATTGGTGATAATCAGCGTGTTTTGCTGTAGATCGATCTCGATGTCTCCAACGCTATAACTGAATGCATTTTTGATTAAATTGTTGATGACTATCGTCACGAAGCTTGCTGGTGCATACACTTCGCCGCTATTTTTTTCGTTAAGCTGATAATGCGCATCTTGCTTTGCAAACAACGGAGCAAGCTCTTCCAATTGCTGGTGTAAACAAACTAAAAGCGTTTGTTCGCCAAAGTGCTGCGGCTCAATTTTCTCTTTGCCTAACAACAAAAACGCCTCGGTCAAAACGCGCATGTCTTCACAAGCGGCTTGCATTCGCGCAATCGCTTTTTGTGCCACCCTTGGCTGGTCAGGCACTCGAGATAAAATGTCTGTTGAGCCTGCGATCACCATAATAGGCGTGCGAAGCTCGTGGGAGGCAAAACGACTAAACTCTTGTTCGCGGCGGAAATAGCCCGCGATGTCGTTCTTACTGTCTAACAACGTCTGCTCAATATGCCGCGTTTCACTGAACTTAGTTTCCACTTCAAATGCAGGCTGGTCGGGTGGCATCTGGCTGATTTTTGACTCGATTTTAGCGAGCGGTCGAGACAAAATTTTCACCATATAAATACCGTAACCAAGCATAATCAATGAAAACAACCCGCCCAATAACATAGTGAACTGGTGCAATGAGCTTTCATATTCATCCAGATAATCGTCCGAGTCATCTTGGAAGACGATGTACATCA
>JABXIW010000351.1 GCA_013372875.1 Gammaproteobacteria bacterium
CTATTGCCCTCTTCTTTATTTCCATCTACAACAAGCTGATCGCGTTAAAAGAGCGCGTTGCCAACGCTTGGGCACAAATTGATGTGCAACTACAAAGACGCTATGACCTAATTCCTAACTTGGTGGAAACCGCCAAAGGCTACATGGCACATGAAAAAGATACCTTAGAAGCAGTCATCTCAGCTCGTAATAGTGCTGTTTCTGCGGGTCAAGCAGCGGCAGCCAACCCAACTGATCCGAATGCTATTCAAAATGTGATGGCGGCGGAAGGTCAGTTAACAGGAGCTTTAGGCCGTTTATTTGCTTTAGCGGAAGCCTACCCTGATCTAAAAGCCAATCAAACCATGGAACAATTAATGGAAGAGTTGGCCACTACGGAAAATAAAATTTCATTTGCCCGTCAAGCCTATAATGACTCGGTAATGCAATACAATGTGTATCAAGATCAGTTCCCGAACAATCTTGTGGTTAACTTCTTCGGCGGCCATGAAAAAGCTGAAATGTATGAAGTTGATAACGAAGAAGCCAAAGAGGCAATCAAGGTTTCTTTCGATAATTAATTGATCGATTAATAAAAACATGGATTTTTTTGAACACCAAGAAGCAGCTCGGAAGAAAACCAAGCTGCTTATTTTTTATTTTATTCTCGCCGTCGTCTTAATCGTTACCGCTTTAAATCTGGTAGCTTTTTTTGTTCTGTCTGGCTTTAATAACTACCAAGGGCAAGAAGCCGCATCTTTGGCCAACTGGTATCAAGAACCTGGTTTTTTCTATACTTCTATCGCTGCACTGGGCTTGATTAGCTTAGGCAGTTTATTCCGCTGGTTCCAATTGAGAGGCGGCGGCAAGTCATTAGCGAGCATGGTCGGGGCACGCGAAGTATTGCCCGATACCAATGATCGACTCGAGCGCCGCTTGATAAACGTTGTAGAAGAGATGTCGATTGCCTCGGGTATGCCAGTACCAACCCTTTACATCATGGATGAAGAAGAAGCCATCAATGCGTTTGTCGCAGGCCAAGAGGCTTCCGATACCATTATGGTGGTTACTCGCGGGGCTTTAGAGCAGCTGAATCGACAAGAATTACAAGGGGTAGTTGCGCACGAGTTTAGTCATATCTTTAATGCGGATATGAAAATCAATGTGCGCCTTATAAGTATTTTGGCTGGGATCTTAATTTTAGGTCAAGCGGGCTACTTTATTATGCGCAGCCTGCGTTATTCCAGTGGCCGCAGCAGCGATAGCAAAAATGGTGGTGGTTTAGCAGCCATCATGATTATTGGCATTTCCATGTACATTATTGGCTCGATTGGGCTGTTCTTTGGCCGCTTGATCAAGGCCGCCATTTCAAGACAGCGCGAGTTTTTAGCTGATGCTTCCGCCGTGCAGTATGCGCGTGACAATCAAGGATTGGCAGGTGCCTTTATCAAAATTGGCAACCAATCGTCATTGTTAGACAGCCGCTATGCTGAAGAAACCAGCCACATGTGTATCGCAGAGCCATTAAAACTTAACTTTTCAGGCCTATCCACTCATCCGCCCATTGATAAACGTTTGAACGCCATCATGCCCGATTGGCAAGATTTCAAACGCCGTCAAGATCGTAAATCAGAACGCAATCAACAAAGAGAAATCGCGGCAGAAGAAAAGCGCCAACAGCAAGAGTCAAAACAAGGCTTTGATAAATTTGGCGGTGGTGCCATTTTAGCTGGCATGGGCGGCTTGCTTGAAACCGTAGGCAACCCAACCACACTGCATCTACACGCGGCCAATGCCTTATTGTTAGCCATGCCAGAAGTGCTCAGAACCGCAGCCCATAGTCATCATGCATCAAGTCATGCTATGTATTTGGTTTTTGCTTTATTGCTGGTGGATGATGGCCAAGTGGAGAATGAAGCCTTAGATTTGATTGAACAGACTTACGGCGAAGCTAGCCGTGCCGAAGTGATTAAACTCGCCAGCTATATGACTAGTGATAAACGCTATTTGCGATTGGCCATTATTGATATCGCCATTCCGAGTATTCGCCGCTTGTCAAAAACTGAGCGAAAAAACTTTTTGAATTTACTCAAGCAAGTCATTCACTTAGACCAACATGTGAGTCAGTTCGAGTATGTGCTTTACTCTTTAATAAGAAAGAGTTTAGCGCCAGTTTCTAGCGGCAGTAAGTCTTTTATCAAGCGCTTTTCAAAGGTAGAGCCCCAGGTTCAATTGATTTTATCGGCGGTTCTGCACGCCAGTGGAAATGCACAAGCAGTCAAGGAAAAGTTGTTTACCAACTTAATGCTTGGCTTTTCTGACAAATCGCTAGAGCTTCTGCCCAACCAGTTTGATGCGGAAGGCTTCCACAAAGCCTTAATTGAGCTGAACCAATTAGCGCCGATGCTTAAAAAGCCGCTATTAAATGCTTTGGAAGAAGCCATTAAAGAAGATGGTGTAGTTACGGTTGAAGAGGTTGAACTGTTTCGTGCCATTTGTGACTGCTTGGACTGCCCATTACCACCAATGGTCGAATCCTACAGTCAAGAAACAGCTCAGAAAATTAAAAAAATTTAAGCAAAAAGAATATCAATTTACTTCAGTTTCTGTAGCAAAAACTTCCGAAACTAAAAGTGGTTTTGAAAAATAATAACCCTGAATTAGATCACAGCCCAACTGTTTTAATAGCTCCAGTTGGGCATCTTCTTCTACACCCTCAGCAATAATCTCCAAACCCAACTCATGGGCAAGTGCAATCGTCGAACCAACAATTTTTCGATCTTGGTCACTTTCTAAAATCTCATCAATGAATGACTTGTCTATTTTTAAACCGGTTACAGGGAACCGTTTCAAATAACCCAAAGATGCATAACCAGTGCCGTAATCGTCAATCACTAAACTGAAACCTAGATCACTTAACTTATTTAACTTGCTCAAAGTGTCGTGTGAAGATTCAATAAAAACTGATTCGGTTAGCTCAAGTTCAATCAAACTCGGATCGATTTGATACAGATTAGTTACGCGGATAATCTCCGTAACAAAATCTGAGCGTAGCAATTGTTTTGCAGAAATATTGATGGCAATTTTTTTTATTGGCTGCTCACTTAATCGCCAATCATTGAGCTGCTTACAGACTGAGTTTATCAACCACTCACCTAACTTATGTACCAGTGAAAAGTCCTCAGCAATTTTAATAAATACACTAGGCTCAATCGTTTTATTCTCTGAATTTGTCCAGCGCATCAGAGCTTCATAGCCAATCACTTGCTTACTTCTTAGACTAACTTTTGGCTGATAAACCAAAGTCAATTCACCTTTTTCGATTGCTTCTCGCAAATCTAACGCCAGCTTATTTTTGTTGTGCACTTCTTCTGCTAAGCTGCGGTTAAAGACCTGAAATTGCTCACTGCCTTGCGCCTTAGCGCGATACATGGCGATATCCGCCGCACGCAACAACTCCAAATAAGAAGCTCCATGTTCTGGAAAAAATGCCACCCCAATACTGCAGCCAATGTGCAAAGTCTGATCATTGATATGGAAAGGTTGGTTTAAAACCCGAATTAAATTAATGCAAAGGTTCTCAATATCGCCCTTGCTGTAGCCTTGCCTTGGCATCACTAAAAATTCATCACCACCATGGCGACAAATCAAATCTTTATCCGATAACTGCGTCTTGAACCGTTTGGCTACAGCTTGCAATAATTCGTCACCGATATTGTGCCCAAAACTATCATTGACCACTTTAAAAGAATCCAGATCGATAAATAATAAGGACTGACTATCAGTTTCTTCCTGAATAATTCTTCGTTCAAAATTCTCCGAAAAATAGCTACGATTACTTAACTCAGTAAGTCGATCATAATTGGCCAGCTGATAGAGTTTTTGCTCATTCTCTAAAGCATTTGATTGGCGTGTATTTCGTTCATAACGAAATAAAACAATTAGGAATCCCGTGGTCAGAACGGTTCCTATACGATTGAAAAGATTTAGCAAATCAACTTTTTCCGCTGGAAGTTTAAGCGGAAACTCAACCCCTTTAACTTTAAGCAGATAGAAAGTAATGCTCACTGCCAAAGCAACTAAAGCGTATAACCATACGGAGTGACGCGTAAGTAACAAGCCGCTGACCACAACTATAACCATAAACCACGCATCATTTGGGTTATCAAACCCGCCAAACTCTAGGTTAGCCATAATGATGATAATAAAAAATATGATTAAAGCTATATGCGCTACTAGCTCACTCTTCTGTCTTTTTCGGAGTAACCATAAAAGGAAAATACCAGAAAGAAAACTCAAGAATAGCACTGTCACGGTTAAATACATTTCCAAGTAAATGTAAACCGCCATGAATGTTAAGGTTAGCCCCAGTCCTGAGAATATAAACAAGAATACCACTTGGACTTGCAAAATTTCAGACAAAGAAAATTTGTCTCGAGACATATTACAGCTAGATAGCTCTAATATTTTATCGATAAAATTTCGCGCTAGGCTTTTGATAACGATTCCTTAATTCCAGTAAGGGTTTTGTTCAAAGGCGTTAGTTCTTAGCTCAAACAAAGCATCTAAGATATCCTTTTCGGTACCCTCTAGTCGCTCATCGGTCACATCAACCGAAGCCAAAGATTTCCGAACAAAATCAAGCTGCTTAAATAATTCGATGTGCGCGACTAAATCCACCCAGTTTTGGCGGAATCTGACCCGCTTTTTACTATCGAACAAGCTGCCGAAGAATAAACCGATATCAAGGGTCCGATAGAGTTTGGGTAAATAATCTAGATAATCTTCATCTTGCAGCTCCTCTTTTAGCTTGAGCTGACGCGTGATATCCAACATCTGATGCTGTAATTGCTTGATTGCAAAAGGAAATATTTCTTTTTGTAGGCGGTTTTTAGCTGACTCTTTTAAATCTTCTCGCCATTCTTTTGAGTACAACCAGCGACTAAAATGCAACAATTTTAAGTTATAACTAGCCGTAGCTAAATAATTCACAAAGTCCTTAGACTCCTGTTGAAATTTCTTTTCGAGTTGCGCTTCCAATTCTGCTAGCGGCTCATACTCAAAGCCATAAAACTTTGCATTCTCTAGCCAGTTGATTTGTGCCGCGACCGTTTGAACTTTACTAAAATTCTGGGTGATTTCGCGCCAGTCGGCCCTAACTTCTGACAAAGAATGACGAGGAATTAATGGTGCAAATACTGAATACATATGCTGCATATAAAGTAGCGCACGGTTGAGCTGCAAAAAGTACTCCACCTTAGGTTCGCGTTTAATCAGCTTTATATAATGCTGCCAGTGAGCTAAACCGTAGTGGGCAATGGTTTCAAAAGAACCTTCTGCGGGCGACTTGGCGGTCAGTGGTACCACATCCAAGCGACGCAAATAAACTTGATGTTCTGCGCTTAGACGATAACCTCGTTCAGCTTTACTTTCTGCGGAGAGCACCAAGGAAAACTGCTCAATAAGCTGGCGGCTCAAATCAAACATCTGGATGGGATCGCCATCTTTTAATTCGAGTTCGACCTCACAAATAGGGCTTAACTGACCTTTATGGGATATTTCCCCAGAATCAATAGCAATCTCGATACTTGAGCCCTGATAATCAATTAAAGCAAATTGACGTTCAAAGTCGGTACGGAATAAAGCTCGGAAAGCACCATCCTCTTCTTGCGCTTCCTCTAATAGGATCTGCAGATAAGGATCTTCTACTTGAGCCAAATCCAAGTTGGCATTAGGAATTTCGGTTTCCGACTCATTGCGCTGATAAAGGCCGCCTACCACTCGACCTTCAGATTTGACCGATTGAATGTACTTTTCGTCCGCACGACGAACCCGTAAGCCAATTTTCAGCTCCCTGAGCTTATGACTTTCGGTATCATAATAGGTATTGACCAACTCGCTTCTATGCCAATCAATGGTTTCCCCAAATTTTTCACTAAACCATTGTTTTATATCACTAATTTGCTCGGTCTTGGCAGCGAGTTTCATCTCTAATTCAATTGACATCTAGTATTCTAATGACTCACTTTCATCCTGTCTTTCGGCAGTTTACCTTGTAAATCAATGGCTTGCCAATGCGTATTTTTAGTAATTTTCAGCAAATATCGGTATAGTCTCTTAACTGTAACAAATCTTTCATATTTGGATGATAGAATAGCGCCCGTTTTTTTGTTACGCCCATTAACATCATTAAATGGAGTAGTTATGGCAAACTCAATCTTAGATTTATTTGCTTCTTCGCCGATCCGCCCAATGCAGGATCACATGGCTAAAGCTAATGAATCGGCATCTCAATTGAACGACTTTTTCGTGGCAGCTTTAAAGCAAGACTGGCAAGAAGCTGAAACCATCAAAGAATCTATTCGTAATCTTGAAAACGAAGCGGATGACTTAAAACACGAGTTAAGAACTCACTTGCCTAAAGGCTTGTTCTTACCTGTAGCACGCACTGACTTGTTGGCGCTTTTGAGCAAGCAAGACAAGATTGCCAACATCGCACGCGATATCGCTGGCTTAGTCTACGCCCGTAAAATGCAATTCCCTGAGAATGTTCACGCGGCATTATTAGAATTAACCAAGCGTTGTGCAGCTGCATCAAAGCAAGCCTTTAAAGCCATCAGTGAGCTTGACGAATTGCTAGCAACAGGCTTTGGCGGTCGTGAAGCGTCTTTGGTTTCAGAGATGATTGAAAAACTGGACAATATCGAAAATGAAACTGATGACTTACAAAGAAAAGCATTAAACATCATTTTTGAACAAGAAGATGACTTGCCGCCAGTAAAAGTTATTTTCATGTACCAAGTAATTCAAAAGATTGGCGACCTAGCTGACTGCGCACAGCAAGTTGGTTCTCGTCTTGAAATGATGATTGCACGATAAGGGGAGCGTCATGGATTTTTTAATTGCAAATGCCGACACTATCATCTGGATTGCTGTTGCATTCGGTTTCTTAATGGCCTTTGGTATTGGTGCGAACGACGTAGCCAATGCTATGGGTACTTCAGTAGGCGCTAAGGCCTTAACTTTAAAGCAAGCGATTATCGTTGCAGCAATTTTCGAATTTGCTGGAGCCTATTTAGCGGGCGGTGAAGTAACCAAAACGGTTCGTAAAGGCATTATTGACCCAGATTTCTTCGCGGGCACGCCTGAATTGATGGTTTACGGCATGATGGCGGCGCTATTAGCGGCTGGTATCTGGCTATTAATCGCTTCGCGTATGGGCTGGCCAGTATCAACCACTCACTCAATCGTCGGTGCGATAGTCGGTTTCGCCGCAGTTGGCGTCAGCTTTGATGCCGTAAGCTGGGGTAAAGTAGGCTCAATCGTAGGCTCATGGGTTGTTACGCCAATGCTAGCCGGTGTTATCTCTTTCTTATTAGTTTTGAGTGTACAAAAGCTGATCTTAAATACCAGCGAGCCATTCAAAAATGCTAAGCGCTATGTGCCATTTTATATGTTCCTAGCTGGCTTCGTGATTTCATTAGTGACTATCATGAAAGGCTTGAAGCACTTATTCAAAGATGAAGGCATTAAGCTATCAATGCTTGAAACTTATGGCTATGCAGTAGCGGTTGGTATTGTAATTGCTATTATTGGTGCCTTAGTAATTAGCCGCATTAAAATCGATAAAAAAGAAGACAAAGAATACCACTTCGCTTCAGTGGAAAAAGTATTCGCAGTCTTAATGATCGTCACCGCTTGTGGTATGGCATTCGCTCACGGTTCTAACGACGTTGCTAACGCAATTGGACCATTGGCTGCGGTTGTAAGCATCATCCAAAATGAAGGTGTGATCGCTGCTAAATCTGGCGTACCAAACTATGTATTATTAATTGGTGCCATCGGTATCGTGATTGGTTTGATTGTATTAGGTAGCCGCGTAATGAAGACTATCGGTACTAAAATCACTCACTTGACGCCAAGCCGTGGTTTCGCAGCTGAGCTAGCTGCCGCTTCAACGGTAATCATCGCGTCTGGCGCTGGTTTGCCAATCTCAACCACGCAAACGCTAGTCGGCGCTGTATTAGGTGTTGGTATGGCGCGCGGTATCGCTGCACTTAACCTAGGTGTGGTAAGAAATATCTTTGTATCGTGGGTAGTTACACTTCCAGCAGGTGCCTTCCTATCGATCATCTTCTTCTACATCTTTAAGGCGATTTTTAGCTAAAAATTTCCTTATTCGACGAGAAATCGTCTATTGGTTCAAAAGGTGGTCAGTCTTGACTGATCACCTCTTCCCCCCACTCTATCCCTGCTCTATAATCGTGCCTTTATTTGCCCGACTATTTGTCATATTTTTCCCAGGCAAAACTAAGGACTTATTTATGTATCGCATTATATTGCTACTAGGCGCTATGCTGAGCTTTAACATCGGAACCAGCAGCCATCTGCAAGCAGCTGAATCATACGTTTCGGACGAAATTGGCGTAACTATGCGCAGCGGCCCTACCAATCGTTACCGTGTCATTGGCAATTTGCGAGCTGGAACCCCAATTAAAGTTTTGCAGCACGATGCAGAAAATAAAACCAGTGAAGTCAGCACCTTAGACGGACAAACCACCGGCTGGATCAAAACTGAATACGTCAGTGATAAAGAAACCGTTTTAGCCCAATATCAGGCGCTACAAACTCAAGCAGCAGATTTGCAGCAGCAAGTCACCGCCTTGAATCAGCAACTGGGGGATAAAAACTCCATTGCTCAAAAAAACCAAAATTTACAAATCAAAGTTACTGAGTTGGAAAATCAAGTGGATCAACTTTCGCAACAAGCGGATCTACAAAAATCGCGCTTCCGCAAAGATGTGTTTTATGCAGGCGCTTTAACAGTGTTAATCAGCATGTTTATTGCATGGTTAATTACCCGAACAGCTTATGGTCGCCGTCAACGTTCTGGCTGGCGTTAATCGATAGTTAAACATAACCTTAAAGAGTCTTCGCAATGTTTAAAGCAAGTCAAATTCTTACCCAAGATGCTCTGAGCTTAGAGCAGTGGCAGAAAGTTATTACTGACAATTATCAGGTAGATGAATCAGCATACCTAGAAGAGCTGCTTGAGTTAGCTACCCCTGAGCAAAGCACTATTAATCAAATTACTCACAAAGCCTCGGAGCTGGTTGAAGAAATTCGTGCTAGCGGTAAGTCCAAAGAAGGCGTTGAAGCCTTCTTACAGCAATACAGCTTGAGCACCAAAGAAGGTGTGATCTTGATGTGTTTGGCCGAAGCTTTATTGCGTATTCCAGATTCGAAAGTTGCCAATTCTTTAATTCGTGACAAGTTAAGCGAAGCGGATTGGAAAAAACACGCTGGCGGCAGCGAATCAATGCTGGTCAATGCTTCGACTTGGGGCTTGATGCTGACGGGTAAAATTGTCGATGTGGATCAAGATGGTGATGGCAAGCCTGACACCATGTTAGGCGGTTTGGTTGCTAAGTTTGGCGAGCCAGTGATTCGTAATGCCATGAATCAAGCCATGAAAATCATGGGACGCCAATTTGTACTCGGTCGTAGTATCGAAGAAGCCATGAAACGCGGCCAAAAAAGCGTCGAAAAGGGTTATACCCACTCTTTCGATATGCTGGGTGAAGCGGCTTTTACTGCCGATGATGCACGCAAATATTTTGAAGCCTACTCGAAAGCGATTGGCGAGATTGGCGCTGCGAAAACTCAAGAAGGCCAATTGGCACCAAGCATTTCCATCAAGTTATCTGCACTGCATCCACGCTATGAAGTAGCGCAGAAAGATCGTGTGTTAACGGAAATGGTTTCTACCGTTAAAACCCTAGCCAAGCAAGCGCGTGATTTAGACGTTGCCATTACCATTGATGCCGAAGAAGCGGATCGTTTAGAGCTTTCTTTAGAGGTTTTTGAAGCGGTATTCGACTCGGAAATCTGCCAAGGCTGGGATGGCTTTGGCATGGTCGTTCAGGCCTACTCAAAACGCGCCCTACCCGTATTAGGCTGGCTTGATGCGTTATCCAAAAAGCATGGCCGCAAAACCCCATTGCGTTTAGTCAAAGGCGCTTACTGGGACTCTGAAATCAAATGGTCACAACAAGCAGGCCTTGCCAGCTACCCTGTTTATACACGAAAAGCGGCAACCGACGTTTCTTACCTTGCTTGTGCCAAATTTATTTTAAGCACCCAAGAAAGTTTTTATGCCCAGTTTGCGACTCATAACGCACAAACCGTTTTCAGCATTATGGAGATGGCCGGCGAGCGTCGTGACTTTGAATTCCAGCGCCTACACGGCATGGGCGAAGTGCTTTATGATCTGATCTTAAAGAAATTCCCTGGTATTCGTTGTCGCATCTATGCACCAGTAGGCAATCATAAAGACTTACTCCCTTACCTGGTGCGTCGTCTATTGGAAAATGGTGCCAACACTTCATTCGTACACCAGCTGGTCGATAAGAATACGCCTGTAATTGATTTGGTGGAGCATCCGACGGTTATTTTAAAAGCCTACCCGAGTTTGCATAACAATCGCATTCCGTTACCACCTGCAATTTACGCCAAAGAAGGCTCACGCCCACGCCTGAACTCGGATGGCACTAACCTACATATCAATAGCGAAATTGAGCCCTTTATGCAGAAAGTTGAATCATTCCTTGATAAACAATGGCATGCCAAACCCATTATTGGTGGTAAAGAAATTACCACTTCTGAGGAAAAAGTTTATTGTCCTTATGATATGTCCCATGAAATTGGGACTAAACATAAAGCAACTGAAGAGCAGGCCTTGGAAGCCTTGCGTATTGCCAAAGACAACTTCATTGCTTGGGATATGACTCCGGCAGAACGACGCGCTGAAATCTTGGACAAGATTGCCGACTCTTTCGAAGAAAACAAACATGAGTTAATCGCCTTATGTAGTCGTGATGGCGGCAAAACCATGCAAGACGGTATTGATGAAGTGCGCGAAGCGGTGGATTTTTGTCGTTATTATGCTAATCGTGCGCGCGAAGATTTTAGCGAAGTATCTTTGCCAGGCCCAACGGGCGAATCGAATGATTTATATCTACAAGGTCGTGGCGCTTTTGCCTGTATCTCACCATGGAATTTCCCACTGGCGATTTTCACAGGCCAAGTAGTAGCGGCTTTAGTGGCGGGTAATACAGTATTAGCTAAGCCAGCCGATCAAACCACTTTGGTTGCCTATCGCGCAGTACAATTAATGCATCAGGCCGGCATTCCAACAGAAGTTTTACACTTCGTGCCTTGTCGCGGTTCGACTTTTGGCAAAACGGTGTTAGCCGATCCACGCATTGCTGGCGTGGCCTTCACTGGTTCAACCGATACAGCTCACGTGATTAATCGCACCCTTGCCGCTCGTGATAGCGTCATAGCCCCATTAATCGCTGAAACTGGCGGTCA
>JABXIW010000240.1 GCA_013372875.1 Gammaproteobacteria bacterium
GACCGCAGCTGCGTTAATGCTTGGTGTTCGCCTTCGTTGGATGCACCGTCAAGAGCCCGATGTACAACTTAACTTTTCTCTGCAGTAATTCTGCTCACCATTGGTGACGGTTTACAACAGAACGTAAAAGCCAGCATTCGCTGGCTTTTTTGATCTTCATGGCAAGTTGTTAGGTATACTTTTGGACAACGTATAAATTGAGTAACACAAGCAAACAGACAAGGAAGTTCGTGAAAATCCTATTCTTCGCATTACTCGCTTTGCTCAGCGGTTGCAACGGTTGGACGAATCCAGAGCGCGCAATCTTCGAAAAGTACCATCAACGTTTGGCGAACGTACTCGACGTTCCCCCGAGAGAGCTGGACGAGGCTTCCGCTATCACGATTCCTGATAAAAGGGCTTTGTATCAAGAGTTGCCAAGATTGTCGCTAGGGTTACTAGAGAGTTACCAGCTGCGTCAATGCGGCCTGTTCAACCTGATTGCGGAAAAGAACTCCCAATTGGGCAAAGTACAAGACCCTTTCCATGACCTGGATTACCAGACCACTTTGCTCAACACGCTCAATGGTTGTTTGACTGAATACCCCTTGAGCGAAGACGAACGCACGACGTTAACTCGCCTGTATGAACAAAAATGGCAGCATCTTCCCGTTCATCTTGATAACGTTCTCCTCACAAGCGAAACCATGCGCAAGCAACTCACTGCTTCAAGTTGGTTATCAGCCAAAAGCCGCAATCAAACTGCTCATGTCAGTGAAACCTTTCATGCGCTAAATGCCATGTATGAGACGCCTAAAGGGGTCATTTCGCGCTTACCCTCTTTCTCCTTCGTGCAATATCAAGAGGAAATGGAAAAGTCTCGCTTGATGGGTAAGGTTTACTTCACTTTGAACAGCACTTCTGAGTGGCTTGATGTCACCACAAAATTGCTAGAAGAAAATCAAGGGCGCATTGTGTGTGGAAAGAATCGAGACACCACACAATTTCGCTATTTGAGAAATGTTTTCCAGTCAATTTATGTTGAAGAAGTACAGCCATACCTCGCCTTTGTCGACAGTACATATCAGCAGTTGAATGATGGTGCAATACTCATTGAGCAGAGAATGGAACTTCATGGGGAAAGTTATGGCGTGATAAAAGCGCATGAGCAATTTAGAACAAAGACCCTCGAACATGTTAAGTTCTGGCAGGGTCTTTTTAAACGTTGTGGCGTGGTAGTGGGAAACTCACCTACTCCTTGAATCGTTCTCTCAAAAAGCGTGCAAATCTTGGTTTCCCCGTTTGGGTAAACCCGTTGTATCTAAACGTAATGGTAGAGCCGATTTTCGGCGGATGGCGACGAACTTCATCCGTAAAACCGCTGCCGATGTAAAACTCTGTACCATCTGGCAAACGCACGAGCATTGCGCCCATCATCCCAAGCAAACGCCCCGTTCCCGGTTTGTAGCCAACCACTTGAGCTTCTGTGTCGGCGTAGCGCTTTAACTTAAGTAAGTCGCTTCCTCTGCCCGCTTGGTAACGGCTCGACACTTTACGCAGCATCACGCCTTCGCCATCGGACAAGGAAATTTTATCCAGTTGAGCAAACAAATGTTGCTCATTTTGGATGGCTCGGTGCTCAACGTATTTGATGTGGTGCTCATCAATATCAAACACTAAATCCTGAATGTTGTAATAACGTTTTCGGTAATCTCCTGCGGAATACGGCATGTCAAACACCATAAAATCGATTTCGCGCCACGCGCTATCAATTGGTGTTTTATCAAGAACGGTTTGCTGAACAATGTGAAAATTTCCGCGTCCGGCCCAAAGCTCACCATCCAATGGATAGTTCGGAAGTGACTCAGTGAACCACTCGGGCGCATAAATTCGGTTTCCGTTTCGGGTCACGAGGTGTTGACCTGTCCAGTAGGCTCGAATTCCATCGAGTTTCTCACTGTACCAATACTCAGAAACATCTATTCCATCTTGATAGGTTTCAGCAAGAGAGACGGGCGGAGCTATAGGTGTATTCGCTTGGGGCTGCGCAGATGCCATAACGGCAAGGGCAATCAATGTCATTTTTAATGGCATGGGGGAACCTTGTACAAAAAAGCATCTTTATTGAAACGTAACTTCACCGATTTACCTATTTGTCAGTGTTAATTCTTCGACTCAGAACAATCAACATAAGTAATGGTTTGCAAGGTAAATCATAAAGTTTAGACAGGTATTGCATTTGTTTTTTCAGCTCACGTTAATGGCACGGTTATAAAGCCAAACTCTCCTCTTCAATTTTCAATCTGCATCTAAATCATCGTTCATTTTTGATTCTCAAATTGAGAACTGGGCGTTTCTCAATTTGAACATCACACTGCCATCACTTTAATTGATTGAAATTATTGAATTTAAGTTTTGGCACGCTCCCTGCTCTACGAGATTAGGAAAGAACCTAAATGGAGATAGGATCATGGAACTACGCAAACTTGAAATCACCCAAGACAAACTAGCGATTGAGATTTTTGGTGACTTGGATGCAAACGGCTGTCGTCAAGCCCAACATCACATTGATGAAGTAATTCACAACAATCATCACAAAGAAGTCGAAATCAACCTCCAGCATGTCCAATTTCTTGATTCCTCAGGGATTGGTGCCATTGTTTACTTATATAAGCGCCTAGTTGAACGTGAAC
>JABXIW010000013.1 GCA_013372875.1 Gammaproteobacteria bacterium
ATCATCAAACTTGTCGGCAACCACCGCCGCATCGATACCCTTTTCATCAAACCAATATGTCTGGCTATCGACAACGGCGACTAAGTCAAAGCTCATACCGTGGCGTTTTTCGAGTTCTGTTTTCTGAATCGCAAATAGATTTAACCAGCTAGAACCGATATTGCCTTTGCCACATAACGCTACCGCTACGCGCTTTTGCGCTTGAAATAACTGGCTGTGAATCAACTGCACTAATGCTTCGGTATCGGTGCGACGCAGTACTGCAACTAGGCTTAAACCTGATTCAGTTTCAGAAACAAATTCAACTGGTGCGTGCTTCAATTTTTGGTAAAAACCAAAACAATGGTTGGCATTCTTCGTTACGCCCGCTCCGACAGCGGCCACAAGTGAATAGCCTTCTTTGAGTTTGATTTCAGCTTCAACCGCAAGATCTTGTAGATACTTCAGCGCACCTGTCGCAATCTCTGCGGTGTACGCTAAGCGTAATTTTTGCTGATCGGCTTGGGCTTCGTAAGAGAGTGGCTCGAGTTGCGCACGTTGAAGAGACTTTAAAACATCACTTTGGGTTTTGTTGAAGTCATGACCATGCCTAAAAGACAATTGAATCAACAATACTTCATCCAAAGAAGTGATGATTTTCGCTCCACGCCCAGAAGCAAGTACACGCTCAATACGCGTTGAACCCGATTCAGGTTGATAACTGCACTTGAGGCTTAAGTCCATCGTGCTTTGCGCGACAGGTTGTAACGTACGGCTATGCAAGACCGGAGCTGCAAGGCGGGCCAGTTCACTCGCTTCGTCTAAGCGCAGTAAAGGCAACAGACATGCGTCCGACACCAAACGAGGATCCGCACTGTAAACACCAGCAACATCACTCCAAATGGTTACGGTTGTCACTTCCGCCAAAGCACCTATTACGGTTGCGGAATAATCCGAGCCATTCCGCCCCAACAGTACGGTTTCTCCTGCCTCATTTTGCGCCATAAATCCGGTGATGATGACGCGTTTGTGTCTGTGTTGCGCCAACGCCTCCTTAATCAGGGGATAAGAACGCGCACGGTCAACTTCCGGTTGAGTACCAGCTTCTGCACGTAAAAATGCACGTGCATCTTGTGCGACCGCAGGAACATTTTGTTGTGAAAGCAAGGCAGCCAATAAACGTGAAGACCACACTTCACCGTGACCCAACACTGCCGCTTTTTGCGCATCCGTCAGTGGTGCAGCCAGCTCGGCTAAGGTACTGAACTCATCGTGCAAAGAAGCGAGCAATTGCGTCTGCACCTCGCCTTCTAATAAAGATTCAATTAGCTCCGACTGGAATTGTCTTAAGCCTTGCAGTGCTTCATGCGCAATACGGCCATCTTTGTATAAACCTTCCAGAAACTCGATCAAGCGATTAGTGGTCTTCCCTGCGGCGGATACCACCACCAGATCATTCTCTACAGAGTATTCTTTGAGAATATCGGCCACACGTAAGTAACATTCAGGGTTTGCTAAGCTGCTGCCACCAAATTTATGTAACTGACGTTGTACACTCATTTTTTAGTTCTCCTATTACTGAGCAGCTTTTACAAAGGCTTGATCGAGATCGGCAATCAGGTCTTGTGCATCCTCTAAACCCACAGACAGACGAAGCAGCTGATGCGACACGCCTGCTTCCGCTAATGCTTCTTCCCCCATGGCTCGATGCGTCATAGATGCGGGGTGACAAATCAAACTCTCCACGCCACCAAGCGACTCTGCAAGAGAAAACAGTTCGAGCTCTTTAACAAACACTTTAAGTTGCTCAAATGAGCCTGCAAATTCAAAGCTCAACATAGAACCAAAACCCGACTGCTGCTTTTTCGCGATTTCGTGACCTGGGTGATCTGGCAAACTCGGATGGTAAATCTTCGCGACCAAAGCCTGCTGTTGTAGGTAGTTGAGTACGTGTTGAGAGCTTTCTTCGTGCACTCGCATACGGGCGCCTAAAGTGCGGATCCCACGCAACGTCATGTAACTATCGAAAGGCGTACCCGTGGCGCCAATACAGTTTCCCCACCATGCAAGATCTTCTGCGTGCGCTTCTGTTTTGGTGATCACCACACCACCAATCACGTCCGAGTGACCATTAATGTATTTTGTGGTTGAGTGGATAACAAAATCAGCACCGAGCTCCAAAGGCTTTTGGTACACCGGTGTCAAAAAGGTATTGTCTACCGCAACCCAAGCGCCCACTTGTTTGGCTTTTTCGCATACCGCTGCAATATCAACCACACGAACCAAAGGGTTCGATGGAGTTTCTAACAAAATAAGCTTTGGCTTTTTCGCTAGTGCAGCCTCTAGAGCTTGCTCATCCGATTGATCAACGAACTGCACTTTGAAGTCGCCTTTGTTAGCTCGTGTATTGAACAAACGGTATGTGCCACCATAGCAATCATGCGGTGCAACAATCAGATCATCTGGCCCAAGAAAAGCCGATACCCACAAGTTAAGTGCGGAAGTACCGCAGTTAGTCACCACTGCGCCTTTGCCAGACTCTAACTCTGATAACGCACTCTCTAGCAAACCACGGTTTGGGTTACCTGAACGCGTGTAATCGTATTTAGGGACTTCACCAAAAGCAGGGAAACCATAGTTGGTTGAAAGGTAGATTGGTGGAACAACAGCGTGGTATTGGCTGTCTGATTCGATACCAGTGCGTACAGCAATGGTCGCAGGCTTGCGGGTGCTCATGGGTGTATCCTTTCACGGGTGATGACTTCTAAATAGGAATGCGCTATATCTAATTTGTCAGATCTATCTGAACAACACTCTTCCTTAACTGTTCTGTTCACTTTACTTGTCAAAAAATGAGACGTCAACACTTCTAGAC
>JABXIW010000033.1 GCA_013372875.1 Gammaproteobacteria bacterium
GCAAAGTGTAAGGATAAAAAACCACAGCCGTAAAATTATGTTTACACAAAACAATCTAAGCGCTTATTTCTATCAATAAGCGAGCGCATTCTTCAGAATTCATAAACTTGGGAACGGGGTAATTCCAATGTGCCTCTTTCAGAATCAGGTCAACCAAGTCTTCGATATCATCTTGTTTTATGGCTGTTGTACATTTTTCGATACCAATAGCATCGTACAAGGATTCAATCTGTTCCAAGAAATGCTCAGCACTTGGGTTGTCTTTCGTATTGATATTGGTCTTCTCGGCAAGCGTTCTTAGCTCATCTTCAATTTCAGGCAAAGAGAACTTTAAGACGGGTAGCAACGCTAATCCATTTGCCATGCCATGTGGCAAACCATACCTTGCCCCTAAGTTGTGCGCGAAAGCATGCACGTACCCAAGACTTGCCTTGGTAAAAGCTAGCCCTGCGTAGTAAGACGCCATGGCCATTTTGTATCGAGCTTCAATATCTCCCCCCTGAGCCACTGCTTTGGGTAAATAACGAAATATCAATTTGATTGCAGCGACTGAATACGCTTGAGTTTCTGGTGTCGAATTGCGCGAAATGTAGGCTTCTACCGCATGAGTTAACGCATCAATCCCTGTGTCAGCAGTGATTTTGGCTGGCAAACCGATAAGCAAGTCAGGATCGAGCGCGGCCATAATCGGCACCAGTTTCGGGTCCATCAAGGGCGTTTTTAAATGTGTGTCTGGGTCTGAAACCACTGCCGCGATCGTCACTTCAGAACCAGTGCCAGAAGTGGTTGGAATAACAAACAGAGGCGCTGGGGTTCGCCATACTTTGAAAAGTCCTGAGAGCTTTTTGATTGAGCGCTTGTTACTTACTCTTGCAGCAATCACTTTTGCACAGTCAATGGCAGATCCGCCACCTAACGCCAAAATGGCTTCCGATTGAGAGGCGTTGTAAACACGTAATCCATCTTCCACTTGATCGTAAGTTGGGTCTGGTTTTACTTCAGAAAACACGCCCACCTGTAAACCCAACCCCTGCGTTTGCTCCAAGACTTTACCTACCATACCGATTCGAACTAATCCCTCATCGGTCACTAGCAACAAACGTCGAAAACCTAGATCAGATATCGCCTCCAACAACTCAGATACGGCTCCCGAACCAGAAAACAGCGTCGGCCGTGGAAGTGGCAGCACATGCGCGGCGATTTTTAGCCCTTTGGTGTAACTGCGATACAAACAATGTTTCAACATACAAATTCCTTTTGAGTTGGAGCAATTAGTCTAGTAGTTTTTTCAGGCAACTCTTCTTTGCGGCTTCACAAATTCGCAATCGAGTCGTTTACCTTTTCTTCCTTTAACTCATTGAGCTAATTAAGAAACAAAATGGGGATATTTTCTTTCCTACAGTGACCACCACAATAGGTATTCCATCTGCACCGTCCTTACGATTTACATTGAGAGTGGCAGCAAAACGTGCACCGTCACTTTGAGGCCGAAAACCCTAAAGTCGTCTCTCCCCTTTGTTTGCTGATGTTTTAGTTAAAAGTAGAAATAAGAATACGTTGCATCATGATTTATTGTCGTTTTCAAAGAAGTCAACCAAAGCAACAAGAATCTTTTAAAACCAATACTCAGCTCAAAGAACTGACGTTAAACAGTGAGCTTCGAGTGATATTATTATGCAACTAGGATTATTATCTACGCCATAATTAAAATTACGTCCAAATAGCCCACCTTTAAGGGGTCTTTTCGCTGTCGCGCCCTTTCTCTAAATATCAGGCCATGATGTCGGTTTGCGTGGGCTTAAAAACATGTCGGTATAAATAATGAAGCATTCTTCCTCTCCCGATGCTATTGCGGGTTTTGAAGTCGATCTAAAACAAGCACTCATCTGGGTCGCCCGTGCACTCGACTATGTAGGTGTTGATGACACTCACCACAGTCACCGCGTCGCATACATCGCCTACCAATGCGCTCTAGCCTTAAATTGGGATTTAAAGAAAGCAGAGTTTTGTTACTTTGCAGGCATGATTCACGATTGTGGCGTCTCTGAAACGCAAGAACATAAAATGTTGCTGGACGAGCTCATCCCTCAAGATGCCAAAGCGCACTGTCTGCGCGGCTACCAAACGCTCAAACAATGTCGCCTTTTAAGTCAATTTGCCGTTCCAGTGCTTTATCACCACACCCATTGGGATGAGCTGCAACATCTCGACCTGCCTGAATTCGAAAAAGACGTTGCGGCCCTACTCTACCTTTCTGATCGACTAGACTTCATGCGTGCACGCTATGTAATGAACTGCCACTGTGACATTGTCACGCTGCATGAGGAATTGATTGCAGAATGTGTATTGGCGAATGCTGGCACCTTATTTAATCCAGTCATGTGCGAAGCCATGGTTAAGCTCATCATGACCGACGGATTTTGGTTCGCGATGGAATCAGAAAACATCGAAACCATTGGTCTGAATTTTAAGAGCATTGATTGGTTACAAAAACAGTTAACCATTTGGGACATGAACAGTCTTGGATTATTTCTGGCACGCATTGTCGATGCGAAAAGCCCATTTACTTATCAACACTCGCAAAAAGTTGCTGAGTTGTCGCGCTATTTGGCGAGCAAATTAGGACTCGATGAACACGACCAAGAAATGCTGTTTATTGCCGGTTTGGTTCACGACATAGGTAAGCTAAAGACGCCGGATGAAATTCTACATAAGGAAGGCGCGCTCAGTAAGCAGGAATACACGCGAATCAAACGACATACGATAGATACTCAACTTGCGCTGCATAAGGTGTTCCCAAACGCCAAAATCGCAGAATGGGCTTCAAATCACCATGAACGCTTGGACGGCTCTGGCTACCCTTACCATAAAACATCAGAAGAACTCGACATCCCTTCTCGCATTATTGCCGTTGCCGATGTGTTTCAGGCACTATCGCAAGATCGCCCTTATCGAGGACGAATGAGCCAAACACAAATTGCTGAGATCATGGATGACCTAATTGAGCAGAATAAACTCTGCGCTCACGTCTATGAGGTGTTAGAGCAGAATATGACGGCTTGCTACAACATATCTATTTGCCACTAAAAGCCGATTTCCGGACATTAAAAAGGGCGCATCACGCGCCCTTTTTAGTATTTAGTGCCTAGGTGTTAACTCGCGATATCCAGAAGGTTATCTCTCACACCATTAATTCTAAACCAGCCTGCGATACTGAACCGTTCCGCGTTAGTTGGCAACACTTCATGAGGAAACTGTTCAGATAAGAACACCAGTAGACGCCCCCCACGAGGCGGTATTGTCGCGATTTCTTTGTCATTGAGGTCATAGACGACCAGTTCGCCCGCGTCCTCTTCACTCCAAGATTCATTCATGTAGAACACCGTGGTTAAGCGACGGTTTTCGTTCCCTTTAAAGCAATCAAGGTGTTTTTGGTAAAAATCGCCTTTTTCGTACTTAGCAAAGTGCGCTTCATACTCAAACAAACCCAAGAAGAAATGGCGGTTCACCTCTTGTCGAATCTCTTCCATTTTGCTCAAATAATTCGCGATTGGCTGGCCCATAGCTGGTTTTAACCATTGAATTTTGTCACTGCGAATTGATTCAATTCGGGTCACATCATCATTTCGACCAATGCGTGCTTTCTTCCAATTATCCGGTATGCAATCACGTAATTGGGTTACTTCGTCTTTAGAAAGAAAGTCATCCCAAATGTAGTAACCATCCGTTGCTAACGCATCGATCAGCTTGTTCATTTATTTTATTCACTCGTGTGGATTGGGCGGTTTATATAAAAAATTCAACCCAATGCAACAAATGCAACTTTTTGTCGAAACGACAAATTCTGAATCAGCAAATAAAATTGAAAGAAAAGCACATAAAAAAGCTGCTCTCTTGAGCGGCTTTTTTAGTAAGTTATCGGGCACCATAAACCACGGTTGGTTGATGCATCGGCCTGATTCGCTGGATAGTTCGGCGCTGTTTGTTCTTTAGTTGGATGTGACACAGTTCCAGCACCAAACCAAACGCCATCGCAAAGTACACATACCCTTTATTGATATGGATTGCGAAGCCTTCGGCCATCAGCAAGCCACCCAGCAATACTAGGAACAATAGCGCTAAGGTTTTGAAACTAGGGTAACGGGTAACGGGTAACGGGTAACTAGGTTATTGATCTTCTCAGCAGTCATGACCAATGCAGAAGCAATAATTTCAGCAACCATAAGTGGTACTTCACTTGTTAAACCGACTGCTGTGATGACAATATTTCAGATAAAAGTGAAATTGGTAGGAATTCACAATTGAACAGTTACCCACAAGCCCATTGCGAATTTTATCTACATAACATCAACTATTAAGAATAGTAATTGGATTGTAATTAAAAGAAAAAGCGCCTTTCGGCGC
>JABXIW010000228.1 GCA_013372875.1 Gammaproteobacteria bacterium
ATTTTGAGTAAATTGAATTTTCATTAATTAAAGCAAAATAAGTGACGAAATACCAAAAATCGAGACAAATAGCCGCGCTTTCTTTACCTATTTATGGATTTAAATAGATAACCCTTACGGTGAATTGTCTGAATTTGATCTGGTGGCATGCCTTCGGCAATCAAGCGTTTTCGCATTCGACTGATGTGCATATCCAGCGCTCGGTCATGCTCAGTGAACGGACGTTGCAAAACGGTTTGATAGAGGAAAGGTTTGGTCAGTACTTTATCTTGATGCTGAATGAGCGTGCGCAGTAGTTCAAACTGAATGGGCGTGAGTTGGATATCCGTCTTCTTTGGCTGGCTTTGAATCGTAACAGACTGCGTGTACTTATCGAGTGTAACTACATGATTTGCCGAAGAAGAGTGGCTACAATCTTGGCTGTCAGACGTTAAGGTTGGCAAAACTGTCAAGGTTGCTTGATCGCTCACGTTGATACCTAGATTAATAATGAAATTGCGAACCATTATCATTAATGAGCAATCTAAAATCAATGCAATATATAAAGAAGATATTCAAATCGATGATAACAAGTGGTTGGTAAATGTGCTCATTGTCCGGCACAAACTGCCTTGTTATTGCAATGCTATGCCAATTGAGATGAGATTTGGTTATATCTTGTATAACTTCAATCGTTTTTTCAGCAGGCATACCATAAAGAAAGTTTTTAACGTGAAGGAATAAAAAACGTGAACTTTCGCAAAAATACTCTAGTACTCACGATGCTTGCAACGGCAGCTCCGATTGCCGCACAAGCAGCTTCTAAACCCAACATGCTGGTTATCATGGGTGATGACATCGGCTACGGTAACATCTCTGCTTACAACCAAGGCATGCTTGGCTACAACACTCCAAACATCGACAGAATAGCGCAAGAAGGTGCGCTTTTCACAGCGTACTACGCGCAGCAATCTTGTACTGCGGGCCGTAGTACTTTCATTACTGGTCAAATGCCAATCCGTACCGGTTTGACGAAAGTAGGCCTACCAGGTGCAGAACAAGGTCTTCAACCGCAAGACATTACAATGGCGACGGCACTTAAAGATATGGGCTACGCGACAGGCCAATTTGGTAAAAACCACCTTGGTGACAAAGATGAAATGTTGCCAACAAACCACGGTTTTGATGAGTTCATGGGTAACCTTTACCACTTGAACGCGGAAGAAGAGCCTGAAAACCCTGATTACCCGAAAGATCCTGCGTTCCGCAAAAACTTTGGCCCGCGTGGCGTAATCCATTCTTATGCCGATGGCAAAATTGAAGACACAGGTCCTTTGACGCGTAAGCGCATGGAAACGGTCGACCAAGAAACGCTAGACGCGGCAATGAACTTCATGGAGCGTCAAGTTAAAGCGAACAAGCCGTTCTTCTTGTGGTACAACGCAACGCGCATGCACATTTGGACGCATGTGAAAGAAGAAAACCGTACAACAGGTTTGGGTGAATACGCAGATGGTATGGTAGAGCACGACAACATGGTTGGTGAGTTGCTAGATAAACTGGATGATCTGAAAGTTGCCGACAACACCATCGTGATTTACACCACCGATAACGGCCCGATGAACGCGACCTGGCCTGATGCAGCATTTGGTCCTTTCCGTGGTGAGAAAAACACAGGTTGGGAAGGTGGCTTCCGCGTACCAGCAATGGTTCGTTGGCCTGGGCACATTGCACCAAATACGAAGTTAAATGACATCTTTGCGGGTGAAGACTGGTTCCCAACACTGCTTTCTGCGGCGGGTAACAACACCATCAAGCAAGACTTGCTGAAAGGCTACAAATCATCGTCTGCTGATCGCACATACAAAAACCATTTAGATGGTTACAACCAAATGAATTACTTGATGGGTAAAGACAAAGAGTCTGCCCGTGATGAGTTCTTCTACTGGTCAGACGATGGCGACTTGCTAGCAATGCGTGACAAGCGCTTCAAGCTTCACTTCAAGATCCAAGAGCATGAAGGTTGGGATGTTTGGACGAAAGAGTTCACAAACCTACGTATACCAATGATCTTCGACCTTAAAGTTGACCCACTAGAGAAGGGCGACCAAGGCTTCGGTTACGAAACATGGCAGTTCAACCACGTATTCTTGCTTGTTCCTGCTCAAGCAAAAGTAGCGAAAGTTCTGAAATCATTCAAAGAGTTCCCACCACGTCAAGAGATCCCAAGTTTCTCGGTTGATAAAGTGATGGAACAAATGAAGAACCTAAGTAAAGTTCAACAAGCGAAAGGTTAATCCTAAGCGTATTTGAACCCCCAACGGTTCGCAATGATGATCTATCTTGGTTGTCGGCGCGAACCGTTTTTTATTTTATCTATTTCGCAACCCTCTAATCCTTTGTTATCTCTTCCTGCCATTCCTTGCGTTAGCGAACCTTCTCTTATCTAAACGCCTTCAGATCTTTGTTGTCGCCGTGTGAACATGTTCGCGGAAATTATTAAACCCCATTGTCTTTATTCTCATTTTGAATATTCGCAAATCCGGAGGTTGTGAACTATACATTCTGTTGCAGGAAGCACTTTTCTAATACACACAGAGGTTTATATGACAGCGAAATATGGCGTTAAACGCCGATTAGCGATTCTTGCCGCGGCTTTAATTGGCGCGACAAGCAGCAGTATCGCGGCAGAAAAACCTAACATTCTCGTCATCTGGGGTGATGATATTGGCCAGTCCAATCTCAGTGCGTACACCTTTGGCTTGATGGGATACAAAACACCAAACATCGACAGCATCGCGAAAGAGGGCATGATGTTCACAGATTACTATGGTGAACAATCTTGTACTGCGGGTCGCTCCACCTTTATTACCGGCCAGACTGTGCTCAGAACGGGTCTAAGTAAAGTCGGACTTCCTGGTGCTGACCTAGGTTTGAAAGCGGAAGACGCAACTATTGCGGAAATGCTTAAACCAATGGGTTACATGACTGGTCAGTTTGGTAAAAACCACTTAGGGGATAAAGACGAACATCTTCCTACTAACCACGGCTTCGATGAATTTTTTGGCAACCTTTACCACCTGAACGCTGAGGAAGAACCGGAGAACGTCGATTACCCTAAAGATCCTGAGTTCCGTAAGAAGTTTGGCCCACGCGGTGTGATTCGTTCGTACGCTGACGGCAAAATTGAAGATACAGGGCCTTTGACTCGTAAGCGTATGGAAACGGTGGACGAAGAGACGTTAGATGCGGCACTCGACTTCATGGATCGTGCCGTGAAAGCGAAAAAACCATTCTTCGTGTGGTGGAACGCAACCCGCATGCACTTCCGTACTCACGTGAAGCCAGATAACCAAGGCAAAACCGGCATCAGTACTTATGCTGATGGTATGGTGGAGCACGACAACCATGTTGGTCAGCTACTGAAAAAAGTGGATGACTTAGGCATTAAAGACAACACCATTGTCTTCTACTCAACCGATAATGGCCCACACATGAACTCGTGGCC
>JABXIW010000357.1 GCA_013372875.1 Gammaproteobacteria bacterium
AGCCTCAGCCAATCTTGCTTAAACTCGCCGAAGACCTGCAACCCGTTGATAAAGAAACTCAAATGGATGAGTGGGATAACGTGTTGGTGCCTGTGCTACCTATGCTAGAGGGCACAAATGGACATGAGTTGATTGCAGAAGGTTATTTCTATGTAATCTGGAATAACAAAGTTTGGCGAGAGGTTGAAGTTACAACAAAAGGCTACTTTGCTGATGTCGATTTAGAGTACTACAGAAATAATGATCCTGAATCCTCGATGAAAACACGACATGTCAACATTGATGGAGCAAACCTTGTACCAGACTACTATATTGGCGAAGAACCATTTGAGATTTATCAATCCGGTCAGAAAGTGTATTCGGGACATCTAAGCCTTGATCAAGGTGCTAGGGTATTCCGCCTTGTAGATGAGGAAGTAGATGTTGTTTTTCCAGAATTAGATATTGATCCTATCACTGTTAAAACGGCGCTAAGCCCTTATAAAGCTGGCAAAGATGGTTTGCGTATTGCACAAGGTGTTCCTCTACCGCATATTTGGGTGCCATATAAAGTCGCGGGAGAAGTACAAGAATGTTATATCCATTATTCCGAGTTGGCTTTGACAAACACGGAACTGTCTGAGCTAGAGAGTGATCCTGCTTCAATTGCTAAGTCTCTTTCAGAGTTGCAAATATACTCCTCATCCCAAAGCTTTGATAATGCGGGTGAGAATATTATTCCAGTTTCCGGTACCGCATCGACAGGGACTGGCAGTGGAATCATCAACGAACATAAAGAAAGCAATATCGCGGGGCTTAAGTTGGCTCCAAGAGGCGCTTTGCCTTCTATACGTTACCTTCACGAGCCTTTGACAGATCAGCCGGACGATTTCTTTGGGCTTCGTAACATAGAACACGATTGGATTCACAAATCGTACTTTCGTTCAGCAATGAAAGACGACGATGGTTATATGACGCTGCGGTTTGCATTTCCGCCGGAAGAGGTCAAGAACGTCGATATTGTTCGAGGTGTCCATTCGAGCCTCTCCACGGGTAGCCAACGTCTTGTCGTTGTAGAAGAAAATGTACCCATTTCAGAATTGCTAGGTTAAACCATGAAAAAAACACTATTACTGTTGCTTGCTGCTTTATCGATCGCGGGTTGTAAAGATGACGGCCGCACCTACGTGGGTGAACATAACTACTACACCATGGAGCAGAGCAAGGTCCGTAAATCTGGCTCTGCGACTTATCAACAACGTGACTTTCCTCGTTACTTTATCCATCGTGCCAAAGAATGGCCAAGGGAAGATTTAAACGACGCGAGTTCTTACGATTTGCCACGCGTTCAGTTTACTTGGGCAAACTTATCAGACGATCAAGGATATGGACCAGACCCAATGTACGATGAGTACGAAGGGCGTGTAAAAGTTTGGAGTATGAAGACCGATGGTACGGACCTGCGTTTGGTGACGGATTTACCCTATCTTGGAAAGGCATCCAGCACTCGATACAAAACCAGTCGCTCGCCAAATAATCGTTACGTTGCACTGAACTCCGGACCTGACATACATCTTTTTGATTTAAAAGAGCAAAAATTAATTGACTTGCCGCATCGTTTAGCTGGTATTCCGGGTTTCCTGTGGGCGGAAGATAGCAGCTACGTTTATTACCGCACGGGTAAGGTGGGGCGTGTGGTGTATAAGTGGGATATTGCTAAAGGTGAGGCGGAAAAAACGGATTTACAAATATTCGGTACAGGATTTATAAAAGGCGGGTTGATTTATGAGGTGGGAGATGTTGGAGCTGGAATCATTGATGAAAAGACTCATGAGCTTGTAAAATTGGTTCAATGGGGGAAAAAGTTACCTGTTAATAAAGCAAAAGCGCATTATACGGCGATCAGTCCAGAAGGGGACATCGTTTGGGCGGCTAATCGCAACTATCACAATGTGTTTGTTGTTGATCTAGCAAATGGTCAACAGATCGAGCGTGATGGGGCAATGCAATATGCCATCGGTCTAAATAATCGTTTTTCTTTGACGAATTATAACGCGATGCTGATGTCAGTACAGAACAACCAGACAAAACAAGCGTGGAGTTGGTCTCCGTTGGGTTACAGCCGCACAATAGATCCTGCCATTGTGTATAACCTCTCCGCAAACCAAGGTAATTGGTTTAAGGAGGAGAACTGATGGCTTTCACATTTGATAATGAAGTCTATCTGTTTGGTGCTTTTTTTGAAGGAAAGCAAGTTGGGTTAAGTAGGGCATTCCCAGACTGGCATACCCAGCCCGATCTCACCCGAGTAAATGAGTTAACGGGTAAGATTCGTCCCATTCCTTTGACTCCAGTGATGGTCAATGCTCTCTCAGGAGGTGCACCCGCACTGTGGGGCACCACCAAAGAGGGGAAATTGGTCGAGTTAGGTTTAGGTGAGCCACCACAAGCTGCGGGTAATCAACCTTTATCGGGAGAAAAAGTCGATTCTGAAAGTTCAGTGCCGAGAGATGTCGACAATTACGAAGTGCTCAAGTTGGGCAACCGACCGGAAGGCCTCAGCAAAGGGAAAAACTATGAATTAAGTTTTCCACCATTACGTTTGTTGGCGCAGATGATTGCGCCGCAGAATGATCCAGAAAGTACGGGGGGCGCTAAAGATCTGGCAAGCCTTGCTGAAAACATTAAGCATTTTGCTCAGTACATTGATGATGGGACTAACGAAACAAACCAAACGGGTGTGCAGTTCCAACTTACAGAAATTGCCCTTAGTCAACTTGCTCCTGCGTATATTGGTGGCGATCTCACAGCAGAGCAACAACGCTACAACGATTGGTTGCAGCGTCAGAAAAAAAGAAACAAACCACTGAAAGGTTTTGTTGTGCCAAGGATGCACAGTTGTGCGGTACTGTTCACAGACAAGCTTTATGGTGGCGCAGAGGTCTCGTTGATTCGCCCAGTTCAAAGTATTAAAGCGGGTGATATAGAAAATGCAACTGAAGAAGTTATCGCTGAAGCGACGGTCTCGGTAAAAGAACCTTTGTGGGTGACAAAAAGGGAAGGTAATACAGTTTTACCAAGTGCATTGTTTAACCTCGATCCAAGCCAAGTTGAAGATGGTTTTTATTTGTTGCGCATCCAATTTTGGGAAGATGAATGGTTAGCATTCGATGAAACACGTAAGGTGTTACCCGAAAGTGTACTGAAGGCCAATGTCACAAAGCAGTTCATGAAACACCCTCAAACTGATGTGGAGCAGAATGTATATACTTATGAACTACATGAAAAACTGACGTTTATCGATACAGCGGGCATTGGCAAAATGGCGTGCGTGTGTGGTGACATGATCACCTTAGAGGAAGCGCTCATCCAACAATTCCCTAATCAGTTGCCATCTTATTCAGACTACGCGACGAAGGGGTTAACCTATCAAACTAAGCAAAAACCGGGCGTTGCACCGTTATCTTTGCATGCAGCGATCAACAAAACCTACGAATCGTTGAGCAGTGACTTTCTCTCTATTGAGGGCGCAAAGCTATATGGCCCACCTGCAGAA
Source organism: Gammaproteobacteria bacterium (assembly GCA_013372875.1). Next base: position 3,536 of record JABXIW010000357.1, read on the forward strand.
ATGGCGAAAACCATCGGGCAGGCGCTATGGGAAAACAGTGAGTCGGGGGCCTTACCTCCATTTCTGATGAGTGGTATCGCGTTACATTCGGCACTTGCCGCCACTAGTGGTGTTAAAAAGAGTGTCAGCCTTGCAAAAGTTTTTGCGCGTAAAGAGCTAACGCTGAAACAAGCACAAGCGTTAGTGTTTAGAAAGCATGTCATTGATATTCCTTATATCAAGCGTGCTTTTAAAACGGCAGGCCCAGAGTCAAAAATCATGCGTGGCGTTGGACGATTAAGCAGTGATTTTTTGAGCGGAACAAATCGCGCACTACCAGCAATTGGAGTTATCGCAAGTGGCAAGGAAGCGTTCGATCAATATTCGGCGTTCTCTGAACAAATTAAAAATGCGAAAGAAGCGCAAGAAACTTTAAGTAAATACGCTGAAAACTATCTTTCTTCTTTAACGTTTGTTCGTCGCTTTGATAATCCAGAACATTGGCAAAAAAAAGCAGAAACGGTGCAGGAAGCACTTGGTAAAGAAGGGAATGCTCAGATCTTTGCTGATGGTCAAGGGGTCGTTGTTCGAATGAACTTCAAGTTTAACTCTGCTGAGTTTGAGAACGAAGTTCAAGTACTGCATATCGACTATATAGAAGTATGTGAAAAATTATGCCAGCTTTTATCCCAAAACCCTGATTACCAAGTTGCCATTATTGGCCATGCAGGGCCAATAGGAACGCATGAAAATAACTTAAAGATATCAAAAATGCGTGCGGATGTAGTTAAAGAGGCCATCCTCGCCAAAACAAGCGGAGAAGAACGAGCGAACCTAGAATCAAGGTTGTTGATTGAGTTTAAGGGTAAGTCACAACTGATCGATGATATCGACGGTTATGCCGACGTTAACGACCGATCAGATAATGCGGATATCGCTGTGAACCGACGTGTAGAGGTAAGGTTGATCATCCCTGACTTCGCGGTTTCTCTACCACCGAGCCGATCTGGAACGATGGCATTAAATCGAGCGCATCAAATTTGGGAAGGGCATCAGCTTGCGGCAAAGGAAGCTGAAGATAAGATGATTCTTGCCGCCGTTGACGCAATGGCAAGCGTCGCAATCTGGACGCCTGCCGCACCAGTGGCTGCCTATTATTTTGCCGGTAAAGTGGGTGCGGATCTTTTAGGTGCTGCAACGGATTTCTATGGCGACCTTTTTGGTGATGCCACGTTTAAGGAGATCAAAGCTCAGTACAACAACAAAAGTATGCTAAAAACGCTCAGCTGTATCAATAAAGAGCTTATCTCACTGTATAAGGGGATCAGTCAAGATCTTCAACCTCAGGTCATTGATGCTGTTGGCTTAGCTGACTTTCTCAAAAAACAGGCGAATCATGATGAGTTGTTGAAGCGCTTTTTGTTGCGCTCCTATGCTTTGAATTCTTTGATTGAGTTACTAACGCTTCTCCGCGCTAAGTGGAGCCTGACGGGGGACTTTGATGATTTCATTGAGGATTATCGAGTTGACGAGTTTATTCAGCTGTATGTCATGAGTGATAACTGGGAAATTCCAGTCAATGATGGTAATACACTGGCCCTGAACTGGGTAAACCGCTTTAAAAAATCTGGTTTGTTCTCTAAATCAGATGCCAATAGCTCGTTACAATGGAGTTACGGTGAAAAAATAGGGGGTGCATTTAATACGGGATTCCCTGTACAAACACGTCTATTCTTGGACCGAAAATCAGATGAGTCTTTGCAAGAAAGAGCTTCTATCCGAGAAGGCCTAAAGGCATTTTGTCACGACTTCAACTTAGCTACAGTAGAACTTGGGCATGATGATATAGAGTTCAGCCGCTTGCTGGTTCAAGACGGTGCTAAATGGACGCCATATGTAGAGTGGGCATTTGCGCAGAATGGACGAAAGCTACGCCCACAAACTCGCGTGAAACTACAGGTAGTTTTAAAAGACAATGTCTCATCTAAAACACTGTTTTTACAGGAGGTCGCTTATCGCGCAGCCGTTGTTGGCTTGGATTCTCACGGGCCAACCTTTGATGTATTGTTCACCAAAATGGATGCCTCTCAATTCGAAGATCCTGATGGAGCGATTAAAAAACACTTTGATAGTAAAGGTGCTAAGGATAAGGAATTGCATGGTCTTGAATTTGAGCCAACATATGGATTTGGTGAGTTTTTAATCCATGGCATCAAGCCGTTATGCCCAAATGTTAAAGTCATAGATGAGGTGAAAGCCTTCTTTACAGGTCAAAGCGTGTTTGAATATGTTCGAGACACCGGTGCTTTTGAGCAGATGAGATATGTCTTCTCACTAGGAGGACATGATTTGCTAGCGGGTAAGTTAGAGGGCTTGGGTACATATAAAAATTACACTCTAGATATTACTGAAGTTAACTTTGGTATCGATGGTCAAAGCCCTGCACAAGAAGCGAAAAACTTTAACGGACGAACATTGGAAAAGACGAAACTCACAGACACTGACTTTTTGATCGAAGAGTTTGTCATGAGTGAGTCTGCGTCATCTCGAGACAGTACACCGAAGGTGATCGATGGCAACCTTATTATTTTGCCTGGTATTGAAATTGACGGTGATCTTGCTTGGGGTGAAGGCAATGCGAATAAACTGATAAGTAACAACTTTGATTGGTCGAAAGAGCAAAGGTTCTCACTTTGTTTTGCGGTGTTAGGGGATGATCGTGCGAGTGACGACTACGATACAATGTTACTCAATGCCATTGAGTGTGGGGTGAAACTGCAGATCAAAGATGGTCCAGTTAAACATGACGTGATGCATTATGCTGGAGTGGTCAACATTCGTTCTCGTCTTGTTACCGAGAAGTCAAATACTGGGTATAACGGAATAGAAACAAGAACCGTTTTTGATCTAGAGTTTGACGATAGCGACGCTACTAAGCGTACAGGTCTGGAGCAAAGCGCCGTTCAATTTATTGATCAGAATGACGCTAATTTCTCCCGTTTATTAACTTCAAGCGAGAAAAAGTACCTTTATATCATTCGCTTTGAGTACTCTTATGTGTCGCCTACAGGCAAACTAGTTAATGGTTTAAGACCTTTTGGTGATGTTTTAGATGGTAATGATCTAAAACCTATCAGACTCGAGTTGGCTTCATTTGAGCAAATGGATGTGAGTGAAGGTTATGAACTACCGAAGTTTGAGCTTCGAGTTCCTGCGGTGAAAGACTTCATGGCGGGTAAGCCATGGATAGAAACGGTTGAAAAGGAAAAGGCGACAAGTGAGGCGAATCACTTACACTGGAAAAACCTAGAGGTACAGAACGAGCAGAAACGATATGTTGAGAACTGGATAACGAAACAAGCGTCTTCGCTTAATGCTCCGGAAATCGCTCTTTTACAGGCAAAATAACAAATAAAAAAACCGCCTTCGGGCGGTTTTTCTTTTCTTACCAATGGAAACTGAAGTAAAGTTTTCTCGCTTCTCGCTTCTCGCTTCTCG
>JABXIW010000118.1 GCA_013372875.1 Gammaproteobacteria bacterium
ATTATCGAGCGAGTTCAGCACACGGAAGGCAATCAAGTACGTCTGGTCGAGCCCCTCAGCGAAAAACCGAATTTCGCATTGATTGATTGGCTTGATGCACAACCACTTTTCCCCAAGTTTTATTGGCAATCCCGTGATACTCGTGAAGAGGTCGTCGCGCTAGGACAGCTGCACTCTTTTGTTGAGCCGGGTCCTGCCTATACCATTCTTGGTGAAGGGCAGCGAGTATGGGGCGGGCGATCGTTTGATGGCCAGCACGAAAAAAATCGCCGTTGCATGCCTTCTTTCTTCTTTTTGCCTCAAATTGAACTGATTCGATTTGATCAGCAGTGGTCACTCGCGGTTAACCTAACTGAAGACAAAGCGCGCACGCTTGCCAGCTTGAGAAAGTTAATTTGTGATGTCACTGCTTTATCTCCGATCTCGTCACATATTCGCTCTATTGTTCATACACCTATCAAATCTGAGTGGGATGAACTGGTGAACAAAGTTCTGACTGGGATTGAGAATGATGAGTTTAAAAAAGTTGTGTTAGCTCGCCGTTCTACTGTGCAATTGGATAATACGTTGAGCGCTGCACAACTGCTTAAAGCGAGCTATTTGAACAACCATCACAGCTTTCATTTCTTGTTGAGTTTAGACAGCAAACACAGTTTTATGGGCTCTACGCCAGAGCGTTTGTATTCTCGTGTTGGACATGAACTTCATACCGAAGCTTTAGCGGGCACCATTGGTCGTGGCGACAATGCCACTCATGATATGGAATTGGCGAATTGGTTATCTCAGGATTCAAAAAACTTAAACGAAAACCAGTACGTCGTGGACGATATCGTGGAACGCCTTTCTCCTCATTCCGAAATGGTAGAAGTAGAAACCGAACCGAGATTGGTGCGTTTACGTAAGGTGCAGCACCTCAAGCGCAATATTCATGCAAGCTTAAAAACAGGCACAAATGGCGTACAACTGCTTTCTGCATTGCAGCCGACGGCCGCAGTGGCAGGTTTGCCTCGTAAAGAGTCGATGCAGTTCATCCTTGATAACGAGCCGTTTGCTCGTGGCTGGTATGCCGGCTCTATGGGTTACATCAGCCATGAACGCGCAGAGTTTTGTGTGGCAATAAGAAGTGCATTGGTGCTTGGTGATCAAGTTCAACTGTTTGCTGGAGCGGGTATTGTTCCTGGATCAGTTGCTAAACACGAATGGGCTGAGTTAGATAAAAAGATGTCGACGCTGTTAACGTTGATTTCCGATCATCCGCCGCTTGGAGTGGCATCATGAGTTACGATCAAGCGGTTCTCAATCGAATTTGGTCAGAGACCATTTTGACTGAGCTTCACCGATTTGGTGTGAAGCATGTTTGTATCGCGCCGGGATCGCGTTCGACTCCTTTGACTTTAGAAGCGGCGGAACAGCCAAATTTTTCCATTCATACTCATTTTGATGAGCGTGGATTAGGTTTTATGGCGCTTGGTTTGGCGAAAGCGAGCCAAGAGCCGGTAGCCGTTATCGTGACTTCTGGCACTGCGGTCGCAAACTTGTTGCCTGCGGTAGCAGAAGCTAAATTAACCGGCGAAAAACTGGTTTTGCTTACCGCTGATCGCCCTGTTGAACTCGTCGGTTGTGGCGCAAACCAAGCAATTAATCAACTTGGGATTTTTTCGCATCATGTATCGGCAAATTTGAACTTGCCAAGTCCGAGTTTAAATACGCCGCTCAACTGGTTACTCACTTCGGTTGATGAGGTGATGTTTAACCAGCAGTTACATGGCAGCGCGGTTCACATTAACTGCGCCTTTCCTGAGCCGCTGTATTCTGACGGGGAAAAAAGCGCTTACCAAAGCTACCTGAACAGTGTCGAAGCGTGGCGCAAAGGCGGTCAAACATATACTCAACGATTCGTCAGTCCATCATTCCGTGACATTCCATTTTGTGCTGATAGAAAAGGAGTGGTTGTCATTGGCAGCTTACCTGCTGATCACGCGCAAGCGGCAAAAGCGTTTGCACAGCAAATGGGGTGGCCTGTATTGGCGGATCCGCAAAGTGGAGTTAGCTCCGATTGGTCACATTATGATTTGTGGTTACAACAGCCTAAGTTGGCTAGCCAACTCGACGAATGTGATTTGGTGCTCCAGTTTGGTAGCCGCATCATATCTAAGCGATTGAACCAATGGATTAATAAACAGGTGTCGCAAAGCCAACAAGGCCGAGATGTTCAGTACTGGTTTATCTCGCCAAGTTTAAGCCGCGATAACCAAACACACCTTCCGCAATTGCATTGGGCTGCATCACCTAAAAGTTGGGTCGAGCGTGTTGATGTTAAGAGCTCAAGTACTCAAGGGTGGGCTGATGGATTGCTGACCGATATAGCCCATGTTCGCGCTCACATTCGCGATGAGTTTCTGTCTTCATCAGCTTCAACGCTTAATGAAATCGCGTTAGCGGCTGACATTGAAGAGCGAACGCAGAGCGTCGATGTCTTTCTCGGTAACAGCTTGTTTGTTCGATTAGTCGATATGTTTGGCCGATTAAATACTGAGGTGTTTACCAATCGCGGAGCGTCGGGTATTGATGGTCTATTTGCCACAGCTTCGGGTGTGCAGCGCTCACGAGGCAAGCCGCTATTGATGTACATCGGAGATACATCGGCGCTTTATGACCTCAACTCGCTCGCGCTGTTTTCTCGTAATGATCTGCCGTCAGTACTTGTGGTCACAAACAATGATGGTGGTGCGATTTTCGATATGTTGCCAGTGCCTCAGGAGCATCGCACTGCGTACTACCAAATGCCCCACGGTTATCAGTTTGAACATGCAGCTAAGCAGTTTGGCTTAAAGTATGAAAAGCCAACAACATTAGAAATGTATCAAGCAATGGTTGCCGAGCACCTGTCGAGCGGCCAAGGCACAATGCTGGTGGAAGTTCAAACCCCACCAAGCCAAGCCGCAGAGTTGATAAAGGCATTTAATAAGAGCCTGCATGCTTCACTCTGAGCGTCTCTCTCCAACTGAAAAACACCAAAGTGGTGATCTTCCCACTCTGGTGTTTTTGCATGGTCTTTTAGGAAGTGGTGCTGATTGGCAAGCTTGTTTGGATGAGCTGACTCAGTTTGAACGAGTCGTTATCGACCTTCCTGGTCATGGTCGCAGCCAGTTTACAAAGTGCAACGATCTCGATGATTGCTGCAAACTTCTTAATTCCACACTATCTTTATTATTTCCTCCGCAACAACCACTTATTTTGATTGGCTACTCAATGGGTGGAAGAATCGCAATGCACGGTCTTGCTGGTGAGTGCTTCTCAGATCTCAATATTGTCGGCGCGATTGTGGAAGGGGGAAACTTCGGGCTTCAAACAGAGTCAGAGATACAGTCAAGATTGCACAACGACCAAAAATGGGCACTGCGCTTCGAGAGTGAACCACTTGAACGTGTTTTGAGCGATTGGTATCAACAAGCGGTGTTTTCTTCACTAAACCATGA
>JABXIW010000203.1 GCA_013372875.1 Gammaproteobacteria bacterium
CCATCCATCATTTCAGGGAACTGGGTGTAACTCGAAACATCAGTTACGGTTAAACCATTGTCACGCAATAATTTTGCAGTGCCGCCAGTGGATAAAATTTCGATTTGTTTTTGCGCCAATGCTTGGGCAAATTCAACTACGCCATTTTTATCGGAAACGCTGATTAGGGCGCGTTTGATTGGGCGAAAATTCGACATAAATAATCCTCAGAAGGTTTGAGTCGTCTAAGATTAAAGTAAGTTATAACGCTTTAATTTCTTGCGCAAAGTACCACGGTTTAAGCCTAAAACTTGTGCCGCTTTGGTTTGATTATTGCGAGTATGCTCCATAATGGCGCGTAATAAAGGCTCTTCAACTTGCGTCAAAACTAAGTCATACACTTCGTTTAACGGTTGGCCATTCATTTGCTGCAAATAGTTTTGCATTGAAATGGCAACGTGCTCTCTTAAAGTGGCACCTGAAGTTGGATTTGGGTTGAAGTTAGAAGCCGTTACGGATTCTTGCGTTGAGTTGTTGTCAAAAATTGTCATGCTGCTTTAGCCTGTTGTTTTTGTTCAAAATAATGATTAAGTGTTTTTATCTGCGTTGCGCCGTCTTCTATTTTGTTAAAAGTACGTCGAAACGCTTTGCCGTCTGCTTGTTCTTGCAAATACCAAGAGACGTGTTTACGGGCTATCCGAGGCCCCATTACTTCACCATATAGTTGGTACAAACCTTGTATATGTTGAAGCAAAATTTGTTGTATTTCCTGCCAGCTTGGCGCGGCAAGATGTTCACCTGTTTGCAGGTAGTGCCAGATTTCTCTAAAAATCCATGGCTTACCTTGGGCGGCGCGACCAATCATCAAGCCATCGGCCCCAGTAAACTCGAGTACCCACTTTGCCTTTTCAGGCGTATCAATATCGCCATTGGCAATGATTGGAATCGAAACTGACTGCTTAATCTGCGCAATGGTTTCAAATTCCGCTTCGCCCATAAACTTATCGGAGCGAGTTCGACCATGAATGGCTAAGGCTTTCACTCCTGCATCCTGGGCAATTTTGGCAATCTCAATGCCATTGCGGCGTTCAGGGTCTTGGCCTGTTCTAATTTTAAGGGTTACGGGTACTTCTACCGCCGCTACCACGGCTTGCAATATGCGTCCAACCAGTTCTGGATCTTGCAATAGAGCCGAGCCAGCAGCCTTTTTACAGACTTTTTTTGCCGGGCAGCCCATATTGATATCAATAATCTGAGCGCCATGTTCTACGTTGTGCTGAGCGGCAAGCGCCATAATTTCAGGTTCTGTTCCTGCAATTTGCACCGAACGAATACCCACTTCACCTTGGTGAACGCGTCTAAGACGACTTTTTTTGCTATCCCAAAGGCGTGGATCGGCGGTTATCATTTCCGAAACCGTCATGCCAGCGCCGAGTTGTTTACACAACTGGCGAAACGGCTGATCGGTCACGCCCGCCATCGGCGCTAAAATCAACGGGTTATCGAGTTGATAGTTGCCGATTTGCATCATTTAGCCAATAAAAAGAATAGAGATTGTCATCACCACCAATTTTGAGGTCGCGATCATACACTTTTTGACAAGGGATTTGAATGAGAATTGATTAAAAAATCAACAATATTTTGCTTGACTTTTAAGCGAAAATTAGCGGTCTGACTTATTCGACCAGTTGAATTTGATATCCGCTGTAATTTTTGTCATCGCTGAGGAATGAAAAGCCAATTTGTACCGTTTGATTGGGTTGGATTAAGGTATTGTGATTCACTTCTGGCAAATATTCGGCAGGACTAAAGTCTGGAGTCGTGAATTGACCGCCTTTAATATCGCTTAATACTACTCGAACTTTTGGGAATGGCTGGGCAAAATCTGCCGTATTTTTCAATAAAAGGCTAACTTCTTGTTGCCCTTGAACTTTTGGTGAGACTTCAATGCCGCTAACTTGGAATAGATCGATACGTTGCAATGGTGGTACTTGGCAGCCAAAGACTGAGCAGGATGCATTGAGCACTGGACGCCAGTTGGCATCTTGTGCCAGCTTAAAGCGGTTTGGCCATAAATAGAAATACCAAAAAAGGCATAATAACAAGATTAGTGTTAATAAGCCGTATAAAGTTGGCTTTAAGATTGAGCGCTTGGCGCTTGGCGCGACAACTTCTTCAATTTCAAGCTCGGGAGCATCGGCAATATCGGCCAAGGCTTTGCCCATGATCTTATCTGAAGCATCTTCAACCGTATCCGCCATAGACGCTTTTTGGGTTTCCTTTTCCATAGAAACCATGGAATCGGTGGCCAAAAAAAGTGAATGGCAAGAGCCGCAACGCACATGACCTTCCGCCATTTCCAAGTGTTCTTTACGCAACTTGAAGACGGATTTACAGTGTGGACAGTTAGTTAAAAAAGTTTCGCTCATGGATGCTTCGCTAGGATCCTATTATTGATTTCGTTCTATTAATTAACGTTTTATACCGCTCAATCGAGACCAGTCGCCTTCGGAAGCAGGGGCTTCCATGGTAAACCATTGTTGGTAGATAGCATTTAGCTCATCGGCTTGTTCATTTAGCAAGCCCGATAATACCAGATCGCCACCAGATTTCACCGAATTAGCAATCGATTCTGATAACTGGCGCAAAGGTTCAGCCAAAATATTGGCCACCAAGACATCGGCTTGTGGTAATGCCACTTGTTCGGGTAAGCCTAACACCAGCTTTTCTTGAGAAATATCATTACGCTTTAGATTTTCGCGAGTGGCATCAATTGCTTGAGGATCGATATCGACCGCATAAACTTTTTCAGCGCCCAATAATAGGGCGGCTAAGGTCAAAATCCCTGAGCCACAACCATAATCGATCACAGTTTTGCCATCTAAATCAGCACCATCAAGCCATTGCAGGCATAAAGCGGTGGTGGGGTGGGTGCCTGTGCCGAAAGCCAAGCCTGGATCCAGTTTGATATTAACGGCATTGGGATCAGGCGACTCATGCCAGCTTGGCACAATCCAGACACGCTCACCAAATTGCATTGGCTTGAAACTATCCATCCAAGCTCGCTCCCAATCTTGGTCACGGATAATTTCCCATTGGTAGTCTTTGCCAAAATGCGCAGAAAAGTCACTATTGGCTAGAACCTTATCTAAAACAGCAGTTTCTGTATTAGCTTCAAACAAGCTCAAAACAATCAAATGCTTCCACAAAGGCGTCTCGCCAGGTTTAGGTTCAAGGATGGGCTTATCTTCCGCGTCAAGGAAAGTGACCGCGAGTGCACCAAGCTCCATTAAATAATCGCTAAGGCTTTCAGCGTCAGGGTTTTGATAATCGAACTTTAATTGGATCCAGGACATATTTCACCTAGTGAGTGTATTCTTCGAACTGTATGAGTTAAGTACACCAATAAACTCTTCTGGTTTGTCTAAACCAAGATAAATCTTATCAATGTTATTATATGACTGTTTTAGTTGGATGCGAATATTTGGATTGCCAGCGAAATTGTACCGCTTTATGGACTTATTTCTTTTTATCAGTGAGCTTGACTTAGTAATAGACTCGATATTTTCTAGGTTTATTTCTTTAGAGTTATAAATACCAAAGCGAATGTATAATCTATTTTTGTCGATACTAATCGGTCTTTTCGACATAGCACGATATTCTGCCGTGAAAAAAGCTAAACTAAACAAGGTTAGTAAGGTTATGATGTTGGCAGCTAAAGGCGACCATAAGAAATGCAATATTAGGTGCATAATAGGCATTTCAGCCGCAATCAATATGATAAAGCCTATGGCATTGCTTTGAGCTCCATCTTTTAAATGATAACTAAAGTGCTGTGTTCCAATGAATGACTCCTGTCTTATTTTTTTTGCAAAGAATGCATAAGTCCACATTCGAGCTTCAAAGATTAGTAAGTTCGCAATAGCAGTTTCACCAAAAAAATTCTTTATTGGCTTTGCTATGGCTTGGTCTGGGTCTTGATTACTATTAAGCGCGACTCTTATCGCTAGGTATACGGTCAATAAAGCTGTAATTTCAAATAGTAAGAACAGTCCCAAGATTAAGTAGCGGCCCTGTTCTAAATAATGCCAAATGAACTTACTAGTTTCTGGGATAATATAACTGCCAATTAAAATAACCAAACAGCTGTAAATAACGGCTTTCAAAAAGGCTTCTTTTTTGCTTTTTATGCATAATAAACAGAGTATGGGTAGTACCAATAAGCCATCCAGCAAATAAAGCCACTCAAAATTAGCTTGTCCAAAATCGTTTAATGCAGAATTGGCTTGATAATAATACCCCCACCAAATCGAAATAAAGAGCAGAAAAACGAGGGGGATTTTATTTTTGAGAGATTTATTCATAGTTTAGCTCTCTAACCATATCTCTTTTGCCCAATGCCAAATAGATGGCCAAGTTTCTTCCTGCTGCTGATGGCCTTGCCATAGGCTGATTTCATTATCTTCGGCGATGCAGTAATAGCCTTGTGGCGATTCGCAAATGGGTATTAGATTTCTGGGAACGCCTACATCCCAAGCGTTGGCGGCGACTTCAGGCAAGTGCGTATGGGCTTGCGGATCGGTAACGGTGACGGGTTCTAGCGAGCCAATAATAAGGTTGCTGACTTCGAGCAAGAATAGTCGTAAATCACTGGGAAGCGGAATAAACAATTCCTCTTCGATCATGACTAAGTCATCTTCATCGGGTAGCTCTAAACCAAAGGCTACCGATTGCGCCGACTCTTGTAATAGTTCAATGACATCTTCCATTGTTTGCTCTTAATAGCTTTAAAATAACAGCCTAATTATAAACGACCTGAGCGCTTAATGTTGAGGTATTGATTGACTAAATGCGCAGGTAATTGCTGCGGTGTTGAATCCACAGTGACAACGCCTTTTGCCATAAAGTAATCGAGCAGCCCTTGGCGTTTTTCCAAAAATAATTCGGTTTCAGCGTGCAGCGCAGCTTGATTAAAGTCGTCAATTGGTTCATCTAAAATTTTATCGAAAACCGCTTCGCGCAAATTGGCCAGCAGTACTAGATGGTGTTTTTGTAATAACTTAATGGCGGGAGCTAATTCGGGCAAATCATCATCACGCATATTGGAAACTAGTACCACTAAAGCGCGTTTTTTGGTTTTGCTAATCAAATCCTGCGCCGCTAATAAATAGTCAGAAGCGGTCAGAGTTGGATGGACGTCATAAAGCTGATTAAGTAATAAATTGATTTGTTGTTGGCCTTTAATCGGCAAAATGCCGCGATCCTTGCCATCAGCGGTTTGGCCGCCAAAAGTTTGGAAACCAACCGCATCTTCTTGTTTTAGTGCTACATAAGCCAATAGCAATAAAGCATTTAAAGTATGGTCAAAGTGCGAAAGATGGTCATCTTTGGTGCGCATTCTTTTGCCGCAATCGATCAAGAAAATGATTTGTTGATCCTTTTCCTCTTGGTATTCACGCGAGATGAGCTTTTGCCGACGCGAGGTTGCGCCCCAATCGATTTGGCGCAAACTGTCACCTTTGCGATAGTCGCGCAATTGATGAAACTCCATACCTTGGCCACGTAATTGCTTCAAATGAATGCCCATGTCGGCCAGGTTATGCTCGCCCGCCAACATATTGAAATGGCTAATTTGGGTAAAGTTTGGATAAATCTTTATGACATCGTTTTGCGGTAAATTTATGCTCCATTGCCACAATTTAAAGGGTGACTCGACGATTAATTGCACATCGCCAAAAATAGCATCACCGCGAGTATGAGCTCGAACCGCATATTGCAATTCGCCTTCTTGTTGCGGTTCAAGATTCAGTTGATGGGCTTCGACTGCCGCATCGACTAACTCAGGAAAATGATCATACACTTGCAGCGAAACGGTGCGTTCAGATTGATTGGAGACCATCACTTTAATATGACTCAAAGCACCGCTGGCAATATTATTCGGCAGCTTTCTTTTCGCACTGAGCTGAGATAAATGGCTTTTATTGAGCAGATCGATAAGAGCCGCTAGCCCAATAAAAGCGAGCAAACCATACAGCAACCAAACCAACAGCTGATCATCAATGGCCTGATCTTGCCAAGAAGCGTAAAAGCGGTAGCAGGCCAGCGCAAAAGCTAGCACAACAGCAATGCCAAGCCATTGGATCAAGCGCCGACTCGGCTTTGGACGAATGGTCATTTAGCGATTAACCTCGAGGAGCTTCCACTTGCTCTAAAATATCGTGAATCACATTAGTCACCTTGACGCCTTCAATTTCTAATTCGGCCGACAGGCTCATGCGGTGTCTTAAAACCGGAGTCGCGATTTGTTTGATGTCGTCTGGTGTGACATAGCGACCGCCGCGCAATAATACCAAGGCTTTGGCGCAACGGATCAGCGCTATCGATGCACGTGGACCTGCACCAGCGCGAATGCCTGGCCATTGCCGAGTGGCTTGCACCAATCGTACCGCATAGGCATATAAAGAATCATCAACCTCAATTTTGGTGGCCACTTTTTGCATAGCTAGGATATCTTTCGGACTGGCAACTGCTTGAATTTGCTCAGTGGCAAAACTATCGCCTACATGACCTTCAGTGATCATTTTTACAATTGCTGCTTCGCTTGGAGCATCTGGATATTCAATGGTGGCGTTGAGCAAGAAGCGATCCAGCTCGGCTTCAGGCAAGGCGTAAGTGCCTTCTTGCTCTAATGGGTTTTGCGTCGCTAACACCATGAAAGGTTTGTCCAAAGTGTGTGGTTTACCTTCAATGGTGATCTGTTGTTCTTGCATTACTTCAAGCAATGATGCTTGGGTTTTTGCGGGCGCACGGTTAATTTCGTCAGCCAATAATAAATTGGTAAAGGCTGGGCCTTTGCGCACTTTAAAGCTGCTATCTTTTTGATCAAAAAACGCATGGCCAGTCACATCACTTGGCATCAGATCGGGCGTGAACTGAATTCGAGCAAAGTCACCCGAGATGGCTTTAGCAATAGATTTGACCAGTAAGGTTTTACCCAAACCTGGCACACCTTCGATTAACAAATGGCCTGCTGCTAGCAAGGAAACCAACGCTAAGTCCACCACTTGGTCTTGGCCAATTACCGCTTTTCTGACTTGACTACGTATGGCCTGGATTTTTTGATGACAAAGCTGGATCGGATCGGCTTTTGCTTCAGTGGCTTGAGGTTCGATTGGTTCGTTGGTCTCATTCATAATGGTTTCCTATAATCGACTTTTAAGTTGTTGCAGTTGATGCATCAACTCAAGAAATTGTGCTTCTTTAAAATGGCTTAATTGCGAATGGTCATATAGATAAGTAAGTTGCGTTTTATCTATTGAGCCAATGGTTGCTAGCCAATTGATTTGTTCTTGTTGGCTTAAATTGGCGAAGCCAGGGTTGCGGATCGCTGCCTGTTTAAAAATAATTTTGGCTTGGCTATCAAGCCATTGCGGTAATTGTTTTAATTGCCAACGTAATTGAGATGAAGCATTGATATGTTCGCCAATATTACGCCGTTGGTAAAGATTCAAACTGAGTTTTGGACCCATGCGCGGAATTTGCCGCCATAGCCATAGCACTAAAAACAATAGCCCCACCCAGAATAAAGGCATGGCTTGCTTTTTCAGTTTGTTCATTGCGGTTTCGTGTTCGCCGCCGAACATAAACCAAACGTTTTGATCGCTACCTTGGGCAATCATCGACTTGAGGAAGAAGCCATGATCGTGATCGGCGATGTTGGCATTGGTCCAAACGTCCATATCACTCATGATGGTAATGGAACCATTGTCGAACCAATATTGAAGCATATGGTCTTTCTCATCATCAGAAAAATAATAAGCCTCGCCAGAATAATCGCTCAGATGCCAAGCGGGATTAAAACCAACTTCAATATCTGTATCCATTTCATCGATTTGAATAATACTGGCTTTTTGTTCCGACTTTTTTAACTCGCCCAGCATAGGTAATACTTCTTTGCCAATATCGATCAGATCTTCTACTTCTTTATCTTTTTCCGCAATATTGTCTTTAAATAAAGTTGCATCTAAATGATTAAGCAGTAAATCGGTATCGGTTTCTGTTTTACGGTTAGCCCAATAAAATAAGTGGCCCCCAGATTCTACCCAGTCTAAAAGGTTGTCGAGTTTTTGCTGATTGATATGTCCCGGCTTTGCTGACAATACAATGGTATCTACTTCAGCAATCGGCTGATTTAATTTTTTTAGATCGCGGTGATGCTCTACTTGGGTGTCATCAAGTTTTAAAAGCTCACCAGCGGTATGATAAGGAGTAAAGCGAACTGTAGCGCTTGGGCCAAGATCCCGCTCTACGGGATAATAGCCATAGATCTGGAAAAACCAGAACAACAAGGCACAAAAAATACCACCCAAGAATGCGACCCAGCGAAATGGTGGACTGATTAACGGTCGCTTATCCATTGGCAAACTCCGCTTGATTGTTGTTGGGCTCAGCTTCAAAATAATTAGGCCATTGTTCTGCTAGTGCCCTAAAATTAGCTTCGGTTGGCAGCTTATGACCATAAGCTAATAGTCGCCAGGTTTCGGTCAACTCGGCAAAATATTGAGCTAGTGGCAACTGCATTTGCTCGACAATTTTTTGACATTCAAGCTCTGTAAAGCCATCTTCAAAGTCGCAATGATACTCATGAATTAACTTGGACAAACTGGCACGATACAATAGCCCCAGCGCTTCGCGGTGTTTGCCCGCTTGCCACAAGGCTATGGATTCTTGAACAATATCGTCGGGTAGTGTTTCTTGTTTCAGATCCAAGCCAAACAATTGTTCTGGTTTCTTCTTGTTGCCCAGCTTTTCATTCTTAGTACGTGAGCCTGCTTGAAAATACTCAATAATTACGGGTAACTTAAATAGCAGAAAAACAATCAAGGCAATGATAAAGAGCCAAGATAAAACTTCACCGAGCCCCTTACCGAATAAATCTTTTGAGCCAGACTTTTCCTCTCGCTCAGTGTCTTTATTCGATTCGAGAGGATTAATTCTTCTTAACTTAGAGGTTTTCTCAGTCCTTTTATAGTCAGGACTGGATTGAATTTTTTCGATAGCACGTTTGGTTTCTAATTTATGCTGAGCATAAGGATCGCTTTTGCTTTCTTCCGCGGCATCAATGGTTGGTGTGGTAAAAGCCACTAAACTCACTAATAGAACTGCGACTATATTTTGATAGTCGAATTTTTTTGGTTTGTGCTTTGAAGCTAATTGCCTAAAGACCAACTCCAGATCCCAGGCTTCACGGATGCTGCGTTGGTTAAGGTAGCTACTAAAGCCGCCAGCTACATAAAAGGGTGCTATCAACAGCATGGCGATATACCAACCAATGGCAAGCAGCAAGTAATACAAGTCAAGCCCAGTATTGGTCACCATATTCTCTAAAAAGATGGTCCATTCAACGTCATTGATGGGTAAAAACTGCAAAATAAAGAGCATTAAACCAAATGCGATCAATTCTTCCACCAGATGCATCATGATGGTCATGCCAGAAATTGAGGACGGGCTTCGAGAGTGCAGTGCGGTTAGACGTTCGCGCCGTGCAGCGCCTGATAAGTTTTCCAGCTGCATAACTGGCGCATCGAACGAGCGAGTGGGACTAAAGCGGCGCCAAGTGATGCTGGGGATTAGCTGCTTAAAGAGTAATTTAAAGCCATGTTTGACCACGTCAGCTAACGTTAGCGATTGGTGAAAAACGTCCTGCGACAGGATCAACAATAAAGGTCTTTCCCAAAGCGGCTTGAGCCACCAAACGATAAAAATTGCCCAAATCGGGTGGTTTGGCATCAAGGCAATTAGTAGCACAAATAATGGCAAGGTGAAAATAATGGCGGCCATTACCATTAGCTTCCAATTCTTTTGTGCCATGCGAGTGCCTAGATCAATGGCAGCATAGCCATTTCTGGGGCGCAGCTTAATACTGATTTTACTCAGATCCATGCTGCGCTCCTAAAGTGTGTTCATTTTCGCGACCCGCTAAAAACAAATAGGCAAATACCAGTATCCAGCTAATAGTGCCAACGGTGTATTTAACGCTGGGTTCAATGGTACCAATGGATGACCAGAAGGCTTCGATAGGCGCTGCTAAGGCAGTTAAGAAGATGGCGCCGAATAGTAAACGCACTCCTTCTTTTGAGCGCATAATTAGCGCATCTTTTCTTGAGTAATTACCTGGCGCGATTAGCCCCCAACCAATTTTTAAACCTGCCATAGCGGAAACTACCATGCCTGTTAGTTCCGGCGCACCATGGGCAATAACAAAGGTAAAGAAAGTATCTTCATAGCCCACATTAAGCATATGGCCAGAAGCTGCACCCAACATAATAGCGTTTAGTAATAAGATAAATAAGCTGCCAATGCCTGCAAGGATACCGCCAGCAAAGGTACGCAAATCCACCCCAATGTTATTCATTAAGTAAAAACCGAACATTTTAAAATCGGAATCAATGTCACGGTTTTCGGTGATCCGATCGTGGGCTGGGTTATACATACTCTCGAGATTAGATGCCATTTCCGAGCCTAAAAAGCTGTAGGCCATATCGGGATCAGCCCAGATAATCAGAAAAACAATGAGTGCGGGTAAATAACAAATAGCACTGGTAAGCCAAAATAATTTGGCATTCTTGCGGATCAAGCGAGGAAAGCCTTTGCCGACAAAATTTACAATGCGGCCTAAAATGGATTGACGATTTTTATATAGTAATTGATGGCCGCGTGCGGATAGTTTTTCCAAGGTGGCCACTAATCCGGGGCTAAAACCTCTTTGTTGTGCCAAAGCCAAGTTATGGCAAACTTCGCGGTAATTGGCGCTAAAGTCGCTATCGTCGTCTAACGGCTGTCTTTTTTCTAATAATTCACATTGCTGTTTGAATGCATGCCATTTGGCTTGATATAAGTTTTCAAATTCCTTTTGACGCATCAATGCCCCCTTAACCAGTTGGCAAAAGCGTGTAACTGCTTTAAACGGCCTTGATTTTCAACTTTGCTTGGAAACAGTTGTTCGGGTAATAAATTGGATAATTCTTCTTGTCGTGCTTGCGATAATTGCTGATGTCGTTCGGCTAAGCTGAGCACGGAGCGTTGCTCGTCTAAGGTTAAAACCACTGCTGGAGCTCGCGGCTTTACTTTCGGAATCGGATCTTCTTTATTTTCCTTTTCGGTATAGATCACCACGGTTCCCGCGGCCATATCGCCTAACCGCTTGAAATCCTTATTAAAAAGCATGGATAAAAAGCCTGCGGTATAGAAAAACGGTAAAAAATCAGCAATCAATAAAATATTGCGTACAAACGATGCGCTAAGGCTAATGGGCGTGCCATCATGATGGACAACTTTGATCCCAAGCGCTTTCTTGCCAGGAGTTTGTCCATTACGAAACACTTCGAAGATAATCGGGTACAGCCAATAGATGATAAAAAAGATGATGTAAAACAGACCTTCGCCAAAATTTCCTAGAAAGCCGACGACTAAAATTAGGGCGTAATACAGCGCTAAGAAAATCAAAAGGTCAATAAAATAAGCCATAGTCCGAGGCACTAGGCCTGCGACTTCTAGCGGTAATTCAATGCCTTCTGGGGTTTCAACTTTAGAAGTATTGTCTAACATCAATGCGTAATTCTTATAAGATCTTATTTGTTATTATCAATTTCCGTGCTGATCTGTTTTTAGATCAGAAAGCTAGTCTAACCAAAAATTGAGCAATTGACGAATTTTATGCAATAAAAAAGCAGGCGCGAGGCCTGCTTTTTTACGAGGGCAATCAGTGAGCTAGTCTTCACCGAACATGTGGCGTTCTAAATAATGAATATTAGTGCCGCCTTTTTGGAAGTTGACGTCTTTTAAGATTCGCTTTTGTAGATCGACATTGGTTTTAATTCCATCGATTACAATTTCTTCCAAAGCCATTTGCATACGAGCAATCGCCACTTCGCGCGTTTCACCATGCGTGATCAGCTTACCGATCATTGAGTCATAGTGAGGTGGTACTTTATAGGTCGCATAGATATGAGAGTCCATACGAATACCTGGGCCACCTGGCGCATGATAACGCTTGATTTCGCCTGGACTTGGAATAAAGGTCACAGGATCTTCCGCGTTAATACGACACTCAATGGCATGACCATTCAACTTAATATCTTCTTGCTTGAATGATAATGGTTGATTCGAAGCAATACGCAACTGTTCTTTAATGATATCAACACCAGTGATTAACTCAGAAACTGGGTGCTCTACCTGAACACGAGTGTTCATTTCGATAAAGTAGAATTCGCCTTTTTCGTACAAGAATTCGAATGTACCAGCGCCTTTATAACCAATTTCGATACAGGCTTGAGTACAACGTTCGCCAATATGGCGACGCATTTGCTCAGTAATGCCTGGAGCTGGTGCCTCTTCGACCACTTTCTGGTGACGACGCTGCATCGAACAATCACGTTCGCCTAAGTGAATCGCATTGCCATGGCCATCGGCTAATACTTGAATTTCAACGTGGCGTGGAGTCTCTAAGAATTTCTCCATATACACCATGTCATTACCGAAAACCGAGCCAGCTTCTGACTTAGTTAAAGAGATGGCGTTGATTAACTCTTCTTCTTTATGTACCACACGCATACCACGACCACCGCCACCGCCAGCAGCTTTAATGATCACGGGATAACCAATGCGCTTAGCCATGGCTAAGTTGGTTTTCGCATCGGCGCCTAATGGGCCATCAGAACCTGGAACACAAGGAACACCAGCTTTTTTCATAGCTGCAATAGCAGAAACCTTATCGCCCATCAGGTTGATAACATCAGCGCTAGGACCGATAAAAGTAAAGCCACTTTTTTCAACTTGTTCGGCAAAATCAGCATTTTCCGCAAGGAAACCATAACCAGGGTGAATGGCTACTGCGTCCGTAATTTCGGCCGCTGAAATAATGGCAGGAATATTTAAATAACTTTGTTGAGCTGGAGCAGGACCAATACACACTGATTCGTCAGCAAGACGAACGTGCATTAAATCTTCGTCAGCGGTGGAGTGCACCGCAACGGTCTTAATTCCAAGCTCACGGCAAGCGCGTAGGATGCGTAAAGCGATCTCTCCGCGGTTGGCAATGACAACTTTTTCTAACATAAACTTATCTCAATTAAGCGTTTATCGAATTCGCCTGAATCCTCAATAAAAGTCACTCTATAAGAGTTACTCAATAAAGAGTTATTCAATCACGAATAGTGGCTCGTCGAACTCAACAGGTTCGCCATTGCTGTGAAGAATTTGCTTAACTACACCAGCTTTGTCTGATTCGATTTGGTTCATCATCTTCATCGCTTCAACGATGCAAAGTACGTCGCCAACGTTCACTTGCTGACCTACTTCTACGAAATCTTTAGCGCCTGGTGATGGAGCCGAATAGTAAGTGCCGACCATAGGCGAGCGCACTTGGTGGCCAGAAATTTCAGGTGCTGCTGGTGCTACAGGCGCTGCTTCAGCTGCTGGTGCCGCAACTGGGGCAGGTGCAACTGCAGGTACTGCGTATTGTGCAGGCATTGGTGCAGCAACGCTGCTACCAGTACGCGAAATACGTACCGACTCTTCGCCTTCTTGAATTTCAAGCTCGGCAACGCCTGACTCTTCGACTAGTTCAATCAATTTTTTAATTTTACGTAAATCCATAGCTATTTACCTAAAGTGAATAATTAGTTACTGGTTAATTGTTTAAATGTTGGATTGCGGCCTGCATAGCAAATCGATAACTATCGACGCCGAATCCTGCAATAGTGCCGATGGCAATATCGCTGAAATACGAATGATGTCTAAAAGGTTCGCGACTGTGCGGGTTGGATAGGTGAACCTCAATAAAAGGTAAGCCGACCGCTAGTAGCGCGTCACGCATGGCAACGCTGGTATGAGTATAAGCCGCAGGGTTAATAACAATTAGACGCACTTTGTTATCTTTTGACTGCTGAATTGCATCAACTAATTCGGATTCTGAATTAGATTGGAAGCAATGGATGCTTAAATTATGAGCAGAAACTTGCTGCTGGCACAAATTTTCGATGGCATTCAGTGTTAGATCGCCATAAATGCTTGGCTCTCTTTGACCTAGCAAGTTTAAATTTGGACCATTCAGTAAAAGTATATCTGCCATATGTAGCTAAAGTATCATGATTTGTGCTTAATTTCTTTTAAGTTGTTCTAAAAATTTAAAATGACTTTTAGAATTATAAAATCAGCACTAAATCAATGAGTTTTTAAAGTTCGCAGATTTTACGGTATTTTAGGCGATGTTGGCTACAATTTTAATGCATGGTCGGATGACTTGTGATTTTAGTAATTAGCCAAGGGCTTTGCTAACATCAAAGGAAGGCACTGATTTTACAATTGTTTTCAAAAGAATCGGTTAAAGTATGATAAAAATAAAAAGATTTAATGGGTACTTGTGCCCAGATAAGAATAAATAGAGTTAGTTAGAGTAAGAGAAGTTGGGAGAAAGAATGGCTGAAGCGATTAAAATTTTATACCTTGAAGATGAGATGACGCAGGCAGAGGCTATGATGCAGGTGCTGCGTGATTCTGGGTATAGCTATACTCATTGCCAAACGGGAAATGAGTTTTTAGCCAAGCTCGAGGAAAATGAATACGATCTGTTGATTCTGGATTGGGAAGTTCCCGACAAAGCTGGTATTGAAGTTTTAGAACATTTACGCTCCTTTTTGCATTGGAGTGGTCCTATTTTATTCGTAACTCACCGTGATGCTGAGCAAGATATTGTGTCTGCCTTGGAAAAAGGGGCTGATGACTATATGGTGAAGCCGTTTAGACGTTCGGAGTTAGAGGCTCGCTTAAACGCCTTAATCCGTCGAGCTGGCTTGGCAGATAATCTACAAGAATTCCAAATGGGACCTTACACCGTTTCACAGAAACATCGTGAAGTATTATTGGATGATAAGGCGGTGGCTTTAACTACAAAAGAGTATGAATTAGCGCTATTGTTAATGAAGAATGTGGGGCGTCTATACTCTCGTAAGTACCTACTTAAAAATATTTGGGGCATTGATTCGGATATTAGTACCCGAACCGTTGATGCGCACGTCAGTTCTTTACGCAGAAAATTAGGCCTCAGAGCATCGAGTGGCTACCAAATAAAAACCGTTTATCAACATGGATATCGTTTAGAAAAACTGTTAGAGTCAGAGGCAGTTGCTTAGCATTGTCCCTCTGATAACAGTATGTTTTATAAGAACTTTTTAAAGTGTATCTGCGTTGCTTTAACGCTTGTCTTTAGCACTTCGCTGATTGCTAATGACTGGCTATATACGGTGCGCCCAAATGATGATGCGTCCAGTTTAGGCAACAAATACCTGATTAACCCCTACCGTATTGACGAAGTTCTTCGCTATAACGAGCTATCAAACAATCAGCAATTACAGCCTGGTCTTGTCCTAAAATTTCCTTTGAATATGTTGAAATTTGGACCTGCACGAGTTCAGGTTATCTCTGTTCAGGGTGAAGTTGATTATTTACATAATAATCAGTCGGAACCCTTATCCACTGCGCACTCTATTCGTCTCGGTGACAGAATCATCACCAAAGAACAGGCTTCCGCAACCTTACGGTTTGCCGATAAATCCGAACTGTTATTAGGTAGCAATTCAGAATTAGTATTCGACGTGCTCACTCGATGGGGTAGAACGGGTATGGTCGATAGCCGGATGCGATTATTGAAAGGAACGGTTGAAGGTCGAGTTGAAACCTTGCAAGGCCCTGGTGCTCACTTTGAAGTACATACCCCGTCGGCCGTTGCTACCGTCCGTGGAACTGAGTTCCGAGTTCGGGTCGATAAAGGCAATACCTCGGTGTCTTACAATGAAGTCAGTGAAGGGAAAGTTAAAGTTGAGAATACGGTTTCGGATCAATTGGTAAATCAAGGTTTTGGTCTGGTTTCAGAGGCAGGTAAAGTCGCTAGCGAGCCAGTTGAATTGCTAAGTGCGCCAACTTTATTAGAGCCGCAAGCCCAGTTCCCTGCATTACCTGTGACTTTGAGTTGGCAGTCGGATCCTGAAGCGGTCACTTATCGTTATGAGCTTTTTAAAGGGGATGATGTTAGTCAGCAGATCGCTACAGGCACTTTGGCGGATACTTCTTTGTCAATGCAAACGCTAGAGGCTGGTGATTATACGGTTCGTATGAGAAAAGTCGCTGCCAATGGGTTGGAAGGCTTGAACACGACTCATAAGTTTACATTAAATGGCGGACCTTTGGCTGCTACTGGCTTAACCGTAAAAGATGAGAATTTAGTTGGCGATATTATTGAATTTCATTGGTCATCAATAGGAAATACTGAAACCTATCATTTGGAGTTGGCCAAAGACTCTGAATTTAAAGAAAAGATCATGGAAGAAGCCACTTCCGCACAGACATTTGAATTGAGCAAAACCATGGCTCCCGGTCAGTATTACTGGCGGGTCAGAGGCGAAAACGAGTATGGTAAAGGAAACTACAGTAAAGTAGAGACTTTGCAATTAGTATTGCCTGATCCACCAACTGTGGCGCCAATAGAAGATGTGGTTTTGGGGCAAACGGCCAACATTGTTTGGTCAAGTGTCGCTAACGCTAGCAGCTATCAGTGGCAAATGGCGCGAGACAAAGGTTTTACTGATCTCGTTAAAACTAGCGCTAATACTGACCATCAGATTCAATTGAACGATCTAGAAACAGGCGACTACTACTTTAGAGTGGCTGCAGTTGGTCCTCATAATAGTGAACGTTATAGCCAAACAACATCATTCCAAGTTTACGAGAAAACCAATGGTAAAAACCCATTCATGCTCAGTAGCTTGTTATTAATTTTATTGGCTCTCTAGTGTGGCTTCTAAAGCAACCTCATCTGCAGATCTAAATAGCTACCTCATTGCTGCAATTTTTGCAGTTATCACCTTTATTATCAGTTACGCCAATTGGTTCTTGCCGCTAGAGCAACTACTTTACGACCGTTTATTAAGGGTGCAAATTGAGCAACCGAATCAAGATGTAGTCATTGTGGCCATGGATGAAAAAAGTTTACAACGCTTTGGTCCACTGCCATGGCCGCGTCAATTACACGCCCAACTGATTAAGCAACTTTCTGAAACCAAAGCGGTTGGCTACGATGTGTTGTTCGACAAACAACAAGGCGCTGCTGACAAGCAGCTAGTTGCGGCGGTAAAGCATAATGGCAAAGTTATTTTTCCAGTGGTGATTGAAAAAGTATCACAGACTGGCGAATTGATTGAGTTGATGCCGTATGCCGAGCTGACTCAAGTGGCAACTAAATTGGGCTTGGTGCATTTTGAACTCAGTGAAGACAATATTTCGCGCTCCACTTATTTAAAATCAGGACTAGGCGAGCCTTATTGGCGCAGTTTTGCCGCCGAAGTGTTAGACGTGGCTAATGGCGAAGAAGATTATCAATTACCCATTGGCGCTTCAAAGAAAGAGCCTTCCTATGATTTAACCAAAATTGAACAAGAAGGTCTGATCTATATTCCTTTCAAACAAAATCCGCTGCATTTTGAGCGAATTAGCTTTGTTGATTTGATTGATAACAAACCTCAAGCCTTAGCAGCAATTAAAGATAAAGTAGTGTTTGTTGGTGTAACCGCAACCGCTGCTCGTAATGCTGATTTTTTGCCTGTGCCAGTGGATCGAAATGGTCAAATTATGCCAGGGGTTGAGATCAATGCGACCTTATACGAAGCATTAAATGATGGAAACTACATTCAAGAGCTACCAAATTGGCTGAATGCTTTATTGTTGGCACTTGTGAGCTTAGTGTTCTTTGCCTTTTTACCAAGATCATTACCCAAAAGAAGTTTTTATTACGGCATTTTATACCTGCTAGGTTTAGTCGCGATGGCTTGGTTATTGCTGCACCACTGGAATAGTTGGTTCAAAGTAGCGACCATGCTGGTGGTTTTGATCGGTGGTTATTTGATTTGGATTTGGCGAAAAATGGTCGCCAATATGAGCTTTTTTAAATCGACGGTTGAGCGTTTATCGATTGAGATGAAGCACTCGATGAATTTGAATCATCCTGCCGATCTAAAAACCAAACTGAAATTTTTATCGCATATCGACTTGCTCGATAGAAATAAGTTGGAAAACTTTGAGTTTGATTCAGCCTCTAGCTCAGAATCATTGATTCACCAGTTACAACAACTGGAAAAAGCCAACAGTACTAAAAAAGAGAAGAAACTTTTTAGAAAGCTGGTTAATGTTCAAGCTAGTAACACACCGAACCAAGCACAGAGCCATGGAGTGATTGAAACTCGTATCAAAAGTTTGGAAGCGGCAATTCAGCAAATGAATTTCTTACGTCGCTTCATCGAGCAAACCATGGATAGGATGAGTGACGCAATTATCTTGGCGGATACTGATGGGCAAATTTTTTACAGCAATCTCGTTGCGCAGCGCTATTTGCCAGAATTAACCAAGCAAGACTTTAACCACTTGATTCAGTTATTAGAGCTGTTAAAGCTCCGAGATAATCAGCCTTGGTCACAACACATTAGGAAAGTTTTACAAGATGGGATCACCAGTGAGTTGACAGCCACTATTAGAAATAATCTTGATGTGAAAACCAGTATTTCGCTTTTGGATAATGTGGCCGGTAGGGATTTTTTAATCATTAATATAGTTGACATCTCAGCTATTAAGCGTGAGCAGCGTCGTCAGTTGGAAATGATTGACTTTATTTCACACGATTTGCGTTCGCCAATGACTTCTATTCTTGCTTTGTTAAGTCGTTATAAGCGCGATCCAGGAGCAGATTCAGTTGAGGCTATTCACCAAGAAGTGGAAAAGCTCACTCGCTCAAGTTTGAGCTTGGCGGAACAATTCTTAATGCTATCGCGCGCCGAATCGAACATTGAATTAGCGGTTTATCCTGTGGAGTTATTGAATGCAATTGATAATGCGTTGGCCATTGTGATGCCGCAGGCGGCTAATGCAAAAATTGATTTAGATTTTGACTTCTTGGCTTACGAAGATATTTGGCTCAATGCCAATCAAGATTTGCTAGAGCGCGTGATCACCAACTTATTAAGTAATGCCATTAAGTATTCTCCGGAAAACACTCAGGTTCGAGTGAATATTGAGAGCAATGAAAAGTCAGTATTGGTAAAAGTTAAAGACCAAGGAGAGGGTATCAGTAAGGAGCAAATGGAGGCGATCTTTAAACCCTTTACCCGAATGCAAAAACACGAAATGGCCAAGGTCAAAGGCATCGGGCTTGGATTGCGATTCGTTCGAGCTGCAATGCTCCGATTCGGCGGTAAAGTTGCAGTTGAAAGTAATAGCGGCAATGGCTCAACCTTTATTCTTGAATTCCCAAATCATCTATTAGTGGAAGATGAATAAAACTAATAAGTTAGATTAAAAATCATCATTTTTCTTATTAAGCACTCAAAGCTATGATCTGCACATAAATTGTTCAATTTGGAGCAGATGATGTTTAAAGTGTTTGAGCAAAAACAATCACAATTTGCCTTATTCGGTTTGGTTATAGCAATCATGTTATGGTCAGCATCTTTTGTTGCCATGAAATATGCTATTGCTGAGCTAGGACCTATTTTAACGGTCTTTTTGAGAATGATCTTGGCTATGGCTGTCTTGTTATTTTTCTTAAAGCCCATTGCCAAAAAGCAAAAGTACCAAAAAGGTGACTGGTGGTTGCTGGGCCTATTGGCTTTGTGCGAGCCTTGCTTGTATTTTATCTTTGAAAGCTATGCGTTGACTTATACCACAGCATCAGAAGCAGGCATGGTTACTGCCTTGCAGCCATTGCTAATTGCCGTTGCGGCATTTTACTTCTTAAAAGAAAAAATCAGCTCGCGTACTATTGTGGGTTGTTTGTTGGCCTTAGTCGGGGTGGTTTGGTTGACTTTATCAGGGGGTGCTAGCGAGCACGCATCCAACCCTTGGCTAGGCAATTTATTGGAGTTCGGAGCCATTGTTTCAGCAACGGTTTATTGCTTATTGGCGCGTAAATTAGCACAGCGTTATTCGCCAATTTTCTTGACCTTATTGCAAACGGTTGCAGGCAGTGTTTTCTTTTTGCCATTAGTTTTTTTACAAGCAGAAAGTATCAGTTTTGATATTTCAGGTCAGGCGGTTTTGGCGATTATGTTCTTGGCGCTTGGGGTAAATATTTTTGCCTTTACATGCTATAACTTTGCTTTTAAAACTATGCCAGCCTCGCAAGTGGGCAGCCTGATGAACTTATTGCCGATTGGTACCTTGTTCTTTGGCTGGTTGCTATTGGGCGAGACATTGGCGCCAATGCAATATGCAGCAGCGGGTTTGGTATTACTTGGCGTGATTTGGTCTCAGACTAAGCCTAAAGCAAAAACGGTCTTTATTGAGCAGTCAGCGATTGCGCGCCAATGGGAAGAGATCCCAAGCTCAAAAGACATGATTTTTGAGTTAAAAGCTCAGTTGAAAATCAGTCATTAATCAAGCGTGATACAGAGTGTTATAAAAAAGGCTTCCATTGGAAGCCTTTTTGTTAGAACCAAAAACTAATGCCTACTAGGAAGTTGTTTTCCTCATCTGACTTACCATCTTGCTCGGCATATTGCGCCGTAGTGCCAAACTGCTTCTCGTGCTCAAAGCCTACATAAAAAGCAAATTCACGCACAAACTCATAACGTAAACGCAGGCCAATGCTGACATCAGAAAGACCTGAGCCGATCCGATTAATGGGATCATTTTGCGCGTAAAAGTTAGTTTCTAGTTCAGGCACTAAAATCCATTGCTGAGTAATTGGAATTTCATATTCAGCGGCAAAACGCGCAGCTAAGTCACCACCCTCACCAATAAATAGCGCTGTATCGATTTCAAAATAATAAGGTGCTAAACCGTTCACTCCAATCACTGCCCAGCTTGTTTCCTTTGGTAGCTTAAAATCATGGCGCACACCGAATTGCAGATCCCAATATGGGGCAATGGCTTTGGAGTAAAGCGCTTGTAATTCAAACTCTTCGAGTTCGCCTGCTTCGGATTCTATTTCGGTTTTCAGCCAGAACTTATCCAAATCTTTGCCGATCCAAAAGTCGGATTCCATAGCAAACAGGCTTTCGCCATCATGTTCGAAGTAATCCAAATTATGCACTTTCCAAAAAGTCAGTAAGGGATCATCTTTGGCGCCTGCAAAAACATTGGTGGCGAAAAGGAGTGCCAAAAAGCTCAGTAAACAATATTTTTTCATCATGAGCTCCTTATGAAATCCGTACTTCGCGCATCATGCCAGGCATATGGAACAGCAGGTGGCAATGATAGGCCCAGCGACCTTTAGCATCGGCCGTGACCAAGTAACTGGCTTTAGATCCTGGCTGCACAATAATGGTGTGTTTTTTCGGAATATAATCCGGATCGCCAGTTTCGAGCTCGCTCCAGACGCCATGCAAATGCACGGGATGAGTCATCATGGTGTCGTTGACTAAAACAATTCTAACTCGTTCGCCATATTCCAAATGAATTGGCTCGGCGTGCATGTGCTTTATACCGTTCATTGACCACATATAACGACTCATGTTGCCGGTTAAATGAATGTGTAATTCACGGCTCGGTTGGCGTTTATCAGAGGTTGGGTAATAGCCTTTAATGTCCGAATACTTTAAAACTCGGCGGCCATAACGCTCTTGATGATCGCGTAAACCAATGCCAGGATCGTTAATTCCATCCATCGGCATATCGGCACGCATATCGACGTGTGGGCCAAACTCGGTTTCGGCGTGTTGAATAGGGCTGTTGCTGCCAAAACCGGCTTTACCCAGTTTGGACTCTTGAGCCATCAAATCATGGTGCTTATGGTGCTGCATTCCGTTTTGCTTGGGCATCTGATGCTGGCTGTGATCGATATTTTTATGAGTCGCCTTTTTATGATTCATATCGTCATGATTCATCATGTTATGATCCATTTGAGAATGATCCATTCTTTTCATATTGCCCATATCATGCATGGAATGATCCATACCGTGACCCATTCCATGATCCATTCCCATATCACGATGTCCTAAAATTGGCGCATAATCCATAGTGGGAACTTCAGCGCTATAAGTGACATCTGGTGTTAGAGTGCCGCGAGCAAAACCTGAGCGATCTATCGACTGCGCGAAAATGGTGTATGCCTTGTCGTCGGGCTCGACAATCACATCGTAAGTTTCTGCCACGCCAATCCTAAACTCATCAATATCAACTGGTTGAATTAACTGTCCATCGGTTGCTACCACCGTCATTTTGAGTCCAGGGATGCGCACATCGAAAATGGTCATGGCGGCAGCATTAATAAAGCGCAAGCGCACCTTGTCGCCATTTCTAAACTGCCCCAGCCAGCCTAAATCAGGAGTATTACCATTCATCAAATAGGTATAAGTGTAGCCAGTGACATCGGCAATATCGGTTTCGCTCATGCGCATCTGATTCCACATTTCGCGCTCAGCCAATGTGCCTGACAAGCCTTTTTCCTGAATATCACGCCACAAGTCACGCAAGGTTCTTTCACGGAAATTGTAATAATGGCTCATCTTTTTCAGCTTGGCATAGATATCGTGCGGATCTTCATCGCTCCAGTCAGAGAGCATCACCACAAAATCGCAATCATACTCAAACGGCTCAGGCTCTTTGGGGTGAATAATGATGGGCCCATAGACACCAGTTTGTTCTTGAAAGTCTGAATGGCTGTGATACCAGTAGGTGCCGCTTTGATTGACATCAAATTCGTACTGAAAGGTTTCGCCAGGCTTGATGCCGTCGAAACTCATACCAGGAACGCCATCCATTTCAGTGGGTAAAATCATGCCATGCCAATGGATCGAGCTATCAACTTTTAGACTATTAGTAACATTGAGCTTGACCCGATCGCCTTCTTGCCATTGTAACAGTGGCGCTGGTAAACCTTGATTGACGCAGGTTGCAAGACGCGGTTTGCCGGTAAAATTAACCGGATGGTGGCCAATATTTAAATCAAACTCATTTCCTTTAAGACTGGTTAATTGATTGATCAGTTTCGGATCGCTAGGGTTTGCTACTAGTCGTGACCATGGCATTGCTGACAGCGCTAAAGCCGAACTGGCGCCCAGTACAAATTGGCGGCGTGATAAAGTTGGATTTTTAAAGTTGTTGCTCATAAGAACACCCAAGTAAAGATTAAACTAAAATGCTATTTTTTTGCTGCTATCGGCCTTATTTCAGGCGGATCGGTTTTGGGTTAACCGACTTTGGGTGGTTTAAAGAAACTTTGAATGGGATCAATATAAAAAGGCTGAATAAAACTCGTTGGGGCCTTGGAAATATTGTGAGAAAAATTTAGATGAGTCGTCACTAGACTATAAATACCACTGCAAATGGCCATGCTGCATTCACACTCGTCACAACAATCCATATCCATTTGCTGGTCACTTTTGTCCTGATTCTTTTCCGCCATCATCTGTGCGCAATGCGACTGCTCATCCTGCATTTGAGCTGCCGCGTTGGTCACTCTAATGGTCATGTCAGAGTTCATACTATGACCTTTTGGTACTAGCAAGCTAAGTACTATGAGTAAAAGAAGTAATAATTGCGAAAAAGCGGCTTTCATAACTTAATTTTAGATCCAATCGCTAAGGATTTAAAGCCGCATTAATACGCTTTAAGAACTGCTGAGCTTCTTCAAAGCCTGTGGCACGGAAGTTAGTCAGTTCATTACCGTTCACATCAAAGAACATAATAGTCGGTAAGCCTAACACTTGATACTGCATCATCAGTGCTACATCTTGCGCATCATTGGCTGTGACATCAGCCTGTAATAACACCGTATTGCCCAGCGCAGCTTGGACTTTTTTGTCGGTAAACACCTGATCTTCAAACTCATAACAAGCACTACACCATTCGGCAAAAAAGTCGAGCATAATGGTTTTGTTTTGTGCCTTGGCGGCTGCAAGTTCTCGATTCAGATCATCAAGCGACTTGATGCGTTTAAATTGCAAATGCTCAGATTGCGCGAGAATACCATTAAGTGGGCTGCCAATTCGACCTTTGCCGGTGTAAGTTCCAATCGCCAGCGAAACAGCATAAAGTGCCATTAACAAGCCAATCAATTTGGCAACTTTTTCGCCTTTGGTTGCAGCTGTGTCGAAAGCCCCCAACACATAAGCCGCAACAAACGCTAAGACGCTTAGGCCACCAAGGTAGAACCAATGGGGGATTAAATGCTTTACGATATAAAGCGCTAGGCCAAGCATGACTAGACCGAAGAAAGTGCGGATCTTGCTCATCCAAGGGCCAGCTTTGGGCAATAACTTTCCGCCGGAAGCACCAATTACTAACAACGGAATACCGATGCCGAAACCTAAACCGTATAAAGTTACTGCGCCTAAAACGGCATCGCCAGTGGCGGAGATCACGATAAAGGCTGCGATAAGTGGTGCAGTCACGCAAGGTGAAACGATGAGTGCTGAGATTGCACCCATTATGCCAGCGCCAAGGTAAGAGCCAGAGGCTTGCTTATTACTGGTCTTGGTTAACTTTTCCTGCAAAGCGCTTGGCAGTTTAATTTCGTACAAACCAAACATGGAAAGTGCTAATAGCACGAAAATTATGGCTGCAGTTATGACGAAAGCTGGCGATTGCAATTCAGCCGTGAAGTTTTTGCCAATGAGTGCAACCACCACGCCCATAATAGCGTAAGTGATGGCGACAGCTTGGGTGTAACTTAGCGATAATAAAAATGATTTGCGAGTCGAAAGCTGTTCGCCTTGCTTGGTACCTTGCCCCACAATAATACTCGAAATAATTGGGATCATCGGATAAACGCAGGCGGTAAAGGCCATTAGCAAACCAGCGCCAATAAACCATAGGAAATTTTGCCATAAACTATTGGATTTTATTTCTTCAACCCAAACAGCGGTTTGGTTTTGGAATCCAGATTGCGTCTTTGAATTATCTGCTGGCTTAAAACTCTTAGCATCTAATTTGACTAAGTTCTTGGCAGCTTCGTCACTAATGGTTAGTTCAAACTCTCGACTGGTAGGCGGATAACATAAGCGATCTTCTGCACAGCCTTGGAAGTCCAGCTTAACCATGATTGAGCTGTTAAGTGCGGATTCGATAGGCGCCGAAAACTCTAAAAATTTGTAATAAACTTCTGTTAAGCCAAAGTAAGGGTCGTCTTTTTCATAGCCTTCTGGGATCAGCAAATCGCCAAAGTTGGCATCGCTGGAAGTTAAGCCAAGACGCATTTTGTAAAGGTAATAACCTTTTGCGATCTCAAATTTAACGATGACTTGATCGTCTAATACCTCAACTGTTGGAATAAAGGCATCATCCACTGCGAGTAATTTTTCTTCTTTATCAATTAAAGAATCTAAGTCGACGGCTGGGCTGGCATTGGCATTTAAGCCAAGGCTTACAATAGTTAAAAATATAAAAGTTAAAATTCTGTTCATTGCTTAATTTATCTTATTTCTTGAGCGCACTCGTTAGCCATTGCCCATAAGAGGCCGAAACTTGGTCAATATTACAACTAATTAATTCAGGCACATCATAAGGATGTTTATGAACTAAGAATTTTTCTATCTCAGTAAAATGCTTAGCTTTGGATTTAATCAGCATTACCACTTCGTTTTCCTGCTCAATCTTTCCCTGCCACTCATAAATACTGCTGACATTCGGCATCAGATTGACACAGGCTGCTAATTTGGCTGCAACCAATTGGCGGGCCAAAGACTCGGCCGTAGCTTGGTCGGGCGCGGTGCTGATAAACAGTTGATAGCTTTGCTGATTCATTTTCTTAATTGAAGCCTAATAATTAGTTACAATTAGTGCGCTTGTATTATTACTATTGGCCGCCATTATAAGGCTATTAGGTCAAAAACGCATGAATTGCTGGCAGTAAATCGCGTAAAGGTTTGTCAGCAATATCAGTGCTTTAGAGAGAATTATTAGAAATATGTGGTTTCGACATTTTGTTTTATTATTTATCGCCATAGCTATTGCTGAAGTTTATGTCTTGATCGGTGTTGGTGGATTAATTGGCAAATGGCCAACCATTGGCCTGATCATTCTGACAGGAGTCATCGGCGTTAATATGCTTAAAGGGCAGGGCATTAGTGTTTTTGCTCGCTTCCAAGAAAAACTTAGCAGTGGTCAAGCACCTGCCGAAGAGATGGTGGAAGGTGTTTTATTAGTGGTGGCAGGAGCTTTCTTAATCACACCTGGCTTTTTAACCGATACGCTAGGATTCTTATGGTTAATTCCGCAAAGCCGTGACTGGTTTGCTAAGAAATTGATCAAATTGGGCTGGTTTAAGTCGGTAAAAACCACCGGATTTCATCCTCATTCCGGACAAAACTCTTTTGAGCAAGCAAACTCAACTCATCAGTCGCCGGCTAAATCGGATGATGGTGTAATAGAAGGTGAGTTTGAGCGCAAAGATTAATTAAACCCTTCATTATCAGATGTTTAGCTAATTCATATAAATACATCTCAAATTGATTAGAACTCTTTAATAGAAGCCATTAATTAAAAATCCCTATCAATCCTATTGAAAAGCTTGATTTCCTAATTCCTGCGGTGAGGTAGATACTGAAATTGTCCCAATGATATTGATATCAAACTGAAGGGGGAATTGTCATGAAGATATCTATTAAACCTTTAGCCCTGAGTATCGCCATGAGTGCATTACTTAGCGCTGGCGCTGGAGGCGCAGAAAGCATGAGTACAACAAACGAATTTTGGTGGCCTGAACAGGTCGATTTAAGTCCATTGAGGCAGCACTCGATGGAATCAAACCCTTATGGCGCGGACTTTGATTATGCCAAAGAGTTCGCTAGTCTCGATTTGGATGTCTTGAAAAAAGACATCGAGGCAGTGATGACTGACTCACAAGACTGGTGGCCTGCCGATTATGGCCATTATGGTCCTTTCTTTATTCGTATGGCTTGGCACAGTGCTGGCGTTTATCGTATTTTTGATGGTCGCGGTGGTGCTGGCGGTGGTCAGCAGCGTTTCGAGCCGCTTAACAGTTGGCCAGATAATGCGAACTTGGATAAGGCGCGCCGTTTATTGTGGCCTATCAAAAAGAAATATGGCCGAAAAATTTCTTGGGCCGATTTAATGGTCTTAACGGGTAATGTAGCCATGGAATCTATGGGCTTCAAAACCATCGGTTTTGCTGGTGGCCGCACTGATGACTGGGAAGCCGAAGTGGTCAACTGGGGCTCTGAAAAAGAATGGCTTACTGATGGTGAGCGTTATAAAGGCAAACGCCAATTGAAAAAGCCATTGGCCGCTGTGCAGATGGGCTTAATTTACGTTAATCCAGAAGGTCCAAATGGCAATCCTGATCCCTTATTAGCCGCCAAAGACATTCGCGATACTTTTGGTCGTATGGCTATGAACGATGAAGAAACCGTGGCCTTGATTGCTGGTGGTCATACTTTCGGTAAAGCTCATGGTGCTAAAAAAGCCGATTGTGTTGGTAAAGAACCAGCTGCGGCTGGACTAGAAGAGCAAGGTTTCGGTTGGACCAGCAAATGCGGTAGCGGCAAAGGCGCGGACACTATCACTTCCGGTTTAGAAGGCGCTTGGACCGTTAGTCCTGCCGAATGGACGCATAATTTCCTGCAAAACTTATTTAACTTTGAGTGGGAACAAACTCGTAGCCCAGCAGGTGCTATTCAGTGGGTGCCGAAAGATGGGCAAGGTGCCAATATGGTGCCGGATGCGCACGATAAATCGAAACGCCATGCGCCAATTATGTTAACCACTGATTTAGCGCTCAAAGAAGATCCTGAATATCGCAAAATTTCAAAACGCTTCTTGGATAACCCTGAAGAGTTTGAACTGGCCTTTGCTCGCGCTTGGTTCAAATTAACCCACCGCGATATGGGGCCGAATCATCGCTATTTAGGTAAAGAAGTGCCAGCTGGCAGTTTTATTTGGCAAGATCCATTGCCAAAGCGCGATTATGAGCTAATCAATGCCGGTGATATAAAAAAGTTGAAAGCAGAGCTGACCGATAAACTAAGTGTGTCTGACTTAGTACAAACCGCTTGGGCTTCAGCCGCTTCCTATCGTGGTACGGATGGTCGCGGTGGTGCTAACGGTGCGAGAATTGCATTGTCGCCACAAAAAGACTGGGCAGTGAATAATCCTAAAGCCTTGGCTAGAACCTTGGATGCACTTAAAGCCATTCAAAAAGACTTTAATGATGACTCAGGCAAGCGCCAAGTATCTTTAGCTGACCTGATTGTGTTAGGCGGCGCCGCAGCAATTGAAAAAGCGGCAAAAGGTGGTGGTTTTGATGTTAGTGTGCCATTTGAGGCTGGTCGTGTAGATGCCAATCAAGCTCAAACCGACGCTGAATCATTTGATGTGTTAGAACCAACTGCCGATGGCTTTAGAAACTATTTCTCAAAAGAAGATAGTTTCAAACGCCCAACGGATGCCATGATCGATCGCGCCAGTATGTTAAACCTAACCGTTCCAGAAATGACGGTGTTAGTTGGCGGTCTACGGGTATTAGGTGCTAATGCCGATGGCTCAACCGATGGTGTCTTTACCGATAAAGTCGGCAGCTTATCCAATGACTTCTTTGTCAATCTACTGGATATGTCCACTCAATGGAGTAAATCTGATAAAGAAGGTTTGTATAACGGCAGCGACCGCTCAAGCGGCAAAGTTAAATACACCGCTTCGCCAGTTGATTTGCTGTTTGGCTCACACGCAGAGCTACGCGCAATCGCGGAAGTTTACGCAGCTAATGATGGCAAAGATAAGTTTGTGAGTGACTTCGTTAAAGCATGGCATAAAGTCATGAACCTCGATCGCTCATAAAACTTCAGCCCACACTAAAACGCCAGCATTATGCTGGCGTTTTTATTTGAGATATAGATAAGTTTAATATTTGTTATAGAATATCCGCTCAAAAATAATAACTAGGAACTCAAATGATGAAATGCGCATTAACACTATTTATTTTTATGGCTAGTTTTGCAGCTAGTGCTGGTGATTCGCCAACGGAAAGTACCGTAACAGGTAATGTTAAAGAAGTGATATTAAAAACCTACAAGTTAAGAACAAAACCTTATCAGCTTACCGATAAAAATCAGCCAATCGATACTTCAGTGAGTAAGTACAATGAAAAGCATCAATTGGTTGCTTATATGCGCAAAATAGATATTACAGGCGGTGCTGATATTGGAAAGGAAAAGGATGATAGCTACTGGTTGGTCGAAATAGATAAAATCATTAACTATGATGAAAATGGATATCCAATAACTGATAAGGCTACTAGTAACAGCTATGATGAAGAAGGCAGAATCATCAGCTCTGTTGTTAAAAGCGAATATGAAAAAACGGTAAAGAAATATACTTATAAAGAAAATCAAAAAATTATTGAAACCTTAGAATTTAAGAATGGTAATTTGACGCCAACAACTGGTGAATTTGCTCCTCCCAAGGAAACTATTACTTACGATAAATCAGGTAGAATCGAACGATTTGATTATGACTGCGAAGGATGTGTTGATATAACCTATGAATATAATGAACAGGGTTTTGTATCGAAAGAAAGCTTCTATCGATATGATAAATTAGATCATGAGGTCATCTTCAAATATCCAAAAATTGATGAGCATGGTAACTGGCTAGAACGATTGGATATTCTCACTAGTCATGTCAGTAATAATGAAACAGCCCAGATGGTGGTAAGACAAATCAGTTATAGAGATTAACTTTTGAAAAGCCAGCATTATGCTGGCGTTTTTATATAAAACTGTTTTGATCAAACTAATGGCTTAAATCCACCATAAGCCATACGAGTGGCATCGAAGCCATCATCTGATGATTCCATTATCTCAGTCATGCGTGGGTCATTGGCCACTTTTTCATTGGCTAGGTCTCTAGCTTCTTTAGACTCAAATGTAACCCAGCCAAAAATAACCACTTCATCGGGTTTGGCATTGGCAGTTTCAACAAAGGAGCGAACGCCCTCAAGGCTCAAATCATCGCCCACAAACTCTTGATAATCCAGTGCGCCATGTTCTTTCCAAACTTCGGCTACTTGCTCAACCACTTGCTGGTAGTTGTTTAGCTTGTCCTTCGGTATAGGTAGTACAAATCCATCGATATAATTAGCCATCAGCTTTCCCTATATTATGAGTCTAAGCCTTTTTCACAAAAGCCGCGGTGATCATCATTTCGCCAGCACCATCAACTTTGCAGTCGAGCTCGTGATCTTTGCCGTCTTTGATGCGACGAATCAGCGCCTTGGTGCCAATCTTTAGCACTAGCGAGCTACCTTTAACCTTTAAGTCTTTGATAAAAGTGACTTTGTCGCCAGCAACAAGCGTTGTGCCATTAGAGTCTTTGGCGGTTGGTTCGTCATTTTCTGGGCTTTCGTCTGGGTTCCACTCATAGGCACATTCAGGACAAATCAATTGCTGCATGTCTTGGTAAACATACTCGGAATTACATTGTGGGCAAGGTGGTAGTGACATAAGGGTTATCTTCTTAGTTGAATAAGCCAATTGTAATGGCTTGATTCTATTTTAGCGAGTCGAGAAGGCTAGTTTTCCTGATTAACTATTCTTGATTAACTATTTTTTACCAATTTTTTATCATCGCATTGAAATACATTGGTATTGTAACTATTCTGTAAACATCAGATTTATATAGGAAAATTCGATGTTAGGGATCCTCGTTATATTGGTCGTTTCATGGCTGTTGTTACATTTCAGCGTTAAGAAGGACTTGCTGGCTTTAGGCTTTACCCCTGTGGCGCCAAGGCTGTTGCAATTCTTTGTTGGCATCCTAGTTATGCTTATATTGCTTCTTTTAGTGGTCGCGGCCGATACTTGGTGGTATCAATTTACATGGCAAAAGCAGGAAAGTTTTTCTCTGAGTTTGTTGGGTAACTCCGCTTGGTATTACTTTAAAGCAGTGTTAACCGAAGATTTAGTATTCCGTGGTGCAATTTTATATATTCTAGTGAAGAAACTTGGTCCGAAAATCGGCGTGGTTTTATCGGCGATTGCCTTTGGTATTTACCATTGGTTTTCTTTTGGCCTTTTAAATGGCGATATCAATATTGTTTTACTGACCTATGTATTTATAACCACAGGCCTAATGGGGTTGGCCTGGGCTTATACCTTTGTAAGAACACAATCGATTATTATGCCTTTAGGGATGCATCTGGGTTGGAACCAAGCTCAAGCTCTGTTTTATCCGAACCAGCCTTATGGCGAGCTACTTTATAAAGTGATTGAACGAGTTGATGTTGGTGAGGGAGTTAATCTTATCTACCTGCTGGCTAAAGCCTTGATTATTCCAGCTTTGGTCATGCTGCTTGTGTTTTTTTATACTAAAGATAAGGAAGTTGAAACTTAGTTTTTAAAGGGCTCCGAGACAAAAGTTAATTACTATTGGTCAACAATAGTCTCAAAACCGCCAAATATCATGCGTTTACCATCAAAGGGAACTGCATCAGGGCCAATGCACTGCATACGCGGATCTTCCATTGCTTTTTTCATGCCGCTGTCGCGAACTTCCTTCGAGGGCCAAGTAATCCACGAAAATACTACGGTTTCGTTTTCAGCACACTTAACAGCCATTGGAAATGAAGTGATTTTCCCTTCTGGCACATCATCTCCCCAATTTTCAACTACAGAAATAGCGCCATACTCTTTAAAAACAATGGCCGCTTCTTCTGCGAGTTTTATATAAGCTGCTTTTTCAGTATTTGGAACTGCTATGACATACCCATCAACATACGACATTGGTAACACCTCAGAAGTTAAGTTACTAATAATTGATTATTCTAATATTAATTGTCTTATTATGTGTATCGATTAGGTTTCATATGTAGCATTTATCAGCGAACCAATAAATAATTATTCCCAATCTTGAGCTTTAGAGTTATAAAGCATCATTGAATGATTATTTGAGTTACCTGCTTGAATAGGCCGCTAAGTTCCCCCGATTCGACCAATGAGGATATCTTTGCTCGAATTTGCCACGCCATCGCAAATGATGGCTATATCGTATTGCCGCAAGTCTTGCCCGATGAACTGCTGAATCAATTGTTTGTTAATCTAATTGAGCTAAATCCCCATGATTTTGAGCGCGCTGGAATTGGCCGTGAAGAGGATTTCCAAAAGAATCGTTTCGTGCGCCAAGATGCAATTCACTGGTTAGAACCGCAGATGGAGTTTGCCCAAGGTTACTTTGCTTGGATGGAAGAATTGCGATTAAGACTCAATCGTCAGCTATTTTTAGGGCTTTTTGACTACGAATCCATGTTTGCTCATTATCCCGAAGGTGCTTTTTATAAGCGCCATCTCGATGCTTTTAAGGGCAACACCAATCGCCGTTTGAGCACGGTCTTGTATTTAAACCCGCAATGGCATCCAGAAGATGGTGGTGAGTTGTTGATGTATCAGAAGCGGCAAAAAACACCTTTTGAAAGCGTATTGCCTACCTATGGCACTATGGTTATTTTCCTGAGCGAACAGTTCCCGCACGAGGTTTTGCCTGCCCATAGATCACGCTTCAGCTTAACCGGCTGGTTTAGGGTCAATGACCAGAATCCGTTTTAGTTATTTTTATCCTCAAACAACTCTTCGGCGGTTTCTTTGATGCGTTCGATGCCGGCGTCGATGATTGGGCTTAGGTAGTCGGAGGCTTGGTCCATGAGGGCTTCGCCGGTGTTGCTGGCGACTTTTTTGGCGATCTTTTTAAGAGTGGCTTTTAGTACGCCGCGGAAGGATTTGTCGGGGGCGCCTGCTTTAATCAGGGCTTTTTTGACCGCGGTTTTTTCTTTAGCGGTTAGGTTGGATTCGATAAGCGCGCTAATGGCATGGAGTCCAAGTTTTACGATACTGGGCGAGAAGGAGCCATCGGAGACAAAGCCGAGTTTTTTGACTTGTGAGCGTAGGTGATCGGAAACCAGTGGGTTTTCCACTTCGAGTACGAACAAGTCGCCGTCTTTTTGAATTAATGGTCTTTTTAGAAGCTTGATGACTTTTTGATTGAGATCATCGTCGGAAGAGCGTCTTAATTCACGGTTGTAGATTAGGCTGCGGGCTTTGGTTCGGGTGACTTTGAGTTTGGATACCAATTCATACAATTCAGGCTCGGCGTCAATGGCTCCGAGTTGCTCTAAAACATTGAGCACCACTAATTCGATTTCACCTTTGGGTAAAGCGCCAAAGGCTGGCGAGGTATAACTTTGCAAAAAGTAAGCCAGCGCTGCTTTAGCTTCTTTCTCGCTGGATGCTTTTAGTATCTTATCGATATCCATTATTTACCTTTTAATTCTTTCGATTTTTGATTGTTTTCAAATTCTTCTTGCTTTTCGTTAATTTGTTTGAATGCAGCTTCCATAGCAGCTTCTGCCTTATTCAATTGTAATTCAGCATTCTCAATATATTTATCAATGTCAGTTTCTAGATTTATTTCAGAGCGGATACTTGCTAGTACCCCCGGTAAAAGCCTAGACACCTCTTTGAGCGCATGAAATGATTTTATACTGAATTCTTGCTTTAAATTATTTAAATCCTTCCAAGCAATGTGTCTAGCATCTGCAGCTATTTTTGCTTGCTCAGAATTAAAGTCTAGAGCGGCTGACAAAGCATCCCATATAGCTTTATCAGTCCTTGCCTCTTCATTAAATTGGGAAATAGAAGCTAATATTCTAGATGATTCCATTTGATACTTTTGATAAGCGTTATCTTGAATGTTGCGTTCGGATCTGGCTTCATTAATCGTTAATAAATCAGGAAGCAAAGTTAGTAGCACCTCTCCTAAATCTCCTACAAAAGTATTAATTCTAAACGCGGTGTTGTCAGAAGAAATAAGCGCAGCCTTGGCTGCAGTGGCTTGAAGTTTTTTAAAGAATGCATCGGGTTTCGTTTTGCTAATATCAATATCAGATAAGCCCATTGTATTCGAAATAGATGAAGTTAATTCTGAAACTGCCTCTAAATAAACAGACTTTCTAAGCTCCATAAATCTGTCTGCTTGATTTTCTTTAGTTGCGTGCTTTAACTGCTTCTTTTGTAATTTGTAATGGTGTCTGTTAGCTAGTAAGACACCAAATAAAGTAATTAAAGCTGCTATTAGAGCGGCATATACGGTATCAGGTATATTCTTCAGCAGTTCTAACATTCAATATAACTCCTTTCTTCTGTAGTTAGCTCTATTTATTACTCTCCATTAATTATATAAATATTAGCACTCAACCCCCTTGAGTGCTAAAATTTCGTCCCCATATCTTGTTCACTTATTTAAATTTAAGCCTCAAATCCAATCAATAAGAGGCAGTTTAGGAGAGAAAAATGAGCTTACGTCCATTACATGACCGCGTTGTAGTAAAACGCATTGAAGAAGAAGCACTTTCTGCTGGTGGTATCGTAATTCCTGATAACGCTAAAGAGAAAGCTAACAAAGGTACTGTTATCGCTGTGGGTAACGGTAAAGCGTTGGATAACGGCGAGGTTCGTGCTTTAGCTGTTAAAGAAGGCGATGTAGTTTTATTTGGCCAATACGCAGGTCAAGAAGTGAAGGTTGATGGCGATAAAGTCTTAGTGCTTAAAGAAGAAGAAATCTTCGCAATCGTAGAATAATCGACTATTTAATAGATTTTAACCGAATTTAAAAGAATTTAGAGGAATTTAATCATGGCTAAAGACGTACGTTTTGGTGATGAAGCTCGCGCAGGTATGTTGCGTGGTGTTAATACTTTGGCGAACGCGGTTCGCGTAACTTTAGGCCCTAAAGGTCGTAATGTAGTTTTAGACAAGTCTTTCGGCGCTCCGACGATCACTAAAGATGGTGTTTC
>JABXIW010000271.1 GCA_013372875.1 Gammaproteobacteria bacterium
CCTGCATCAAAAATATCCACATAATTTTGATAACGAAAGCCTTCGCGTTTGAGCATGGAAATCGCTGGTTTGGTATTAGGGTGTACTTTTCCGATAACGGCTTGCGCATCTTCAGATAACATATTCACATAAATTGGGTATTGTGGCATCAGCTCGGCAATAAACTGGTTCGAACCTAAGCCGCTAATGGCATCCGCTTTGGCGAATGGCATATTAAAAAAGTGTTTACCCAGTGAGCGCCAAAAAGGTGATTTGCCTTCTTCATCGGAAAAACCGCGCATTTCAGCAATAACCGTATCGGCAAATCTTTCTGGGAAATCGGCCATGAACATAAAGCGCGATTTAGCCAATAAACGACCATTGACGCCGCCGCGATAATCTGGCGAGAGAAATAAGGTGGCGATTTCGGTACAGCCGGTATAGTCATTACCCAAAACCAAAACTTGGTGTTTGTTGTATATGCCCAAGTCATGGCTGGTATTTACTACGGTACCCAATTTATAGGTATAAAAGGCTTCATCCATGCCAACCGCAGCGACTAAAGCGCTGGTGCCAACCACTTTTTGTTGTTCGGTGTCTTCTAACACAAAGAAATAATACTCTGGCCCTGGTGCTTCGATATCCGCTGAAAAAGCTTTAATCGAGCTGACAATTTTATCTTTGATTCTGACGGGATCATTCGGCAGGGTGGTTAAACCAGTACCTGCGGCAGCGGCTAACGCTAAGATATCTTCCAAATCATCAGTTTGAGCTGGGCGAATGACCATCATATAAGTCTAAATTCCTTAATTTGTGGGTGTTAGAGCACAATTTGAACAGAACCAGTGATGATAAAAAAACTAGCCTGAAATTGAAAGTGTCAGTTTGTAGGAAATTGTGTTGTTTTTCCAGTAAAGACTAGTATTTTTGCGAAAAAAGGGGGATTATATGGCGCTGAAAATATGCTCAAAATCGTAATTATTCACTCGGTTAAGAGTCAATCGATTAAAAATCAAACAGGTGATTTATGTCTGATCAAAAAGAATACTCTCGCGCCACTTTTGATGAAGTAATGGTGCCTAACTATAACCCAGCAAGCATTATTCCTGAGCGCGGCGAAGGCTCGCGAGTTTGGGATCAAAATGGCAAAGATTATGTGGATTTTGCGGGCGGTATTGCAGTGACAGCGTTAGGTCACAATCATCCTGGCATGATGAAAGCACTTGAAGAGCAATCGAAAAAAATCTGGCACTTGAGTAACGTTTTTACTAATAAACCTGCTTTGGAATTGGCTGAAAAATTAACCGATGCGACTTTTGCCGATAAAGTGTTTTTCTGTAATTCTGGCGGCGAAGCCAATGAAGCTGCATTTAAACTAGTGCGTAAATACGCCAATGATAATTTTCCTGAACAAGGCAAAAACGAAATCATTGCTTTTAAGCAGTCGTTCCATGGCCGTACTTTATTTACCGTTTGTGTTGGCGGCCAGCCAAAATATACTCAAGGTTTTGAGCCATTACCAGGTGGTATTATCCATGGCGAATTTAATAACATTGATTCGTTGAAAGAGTTAATTTCTGATAAGACTTGTGCGGTGGTGATGGAGCCAGTGCAAGGTGAGGGCGGCATTATTCCAGCTGATCCTGAGTTTACCAAAGCGGTTCGTGAACTTTGTGACAAGCACAATGCTTTATTGGTATTTGACGAAGTGCAAACAGGCGTTGGCCGTACTGGTCATTTGTATGCTTACCAAGGTTTAGGTACTACACCTGATATCTTAACCACAGCTAAAGCTATGGGCGGCGGCTTCCCCATTGGTGCTATGTTAACTACTGATAAAATTGCTAAAAGTATGGGCGTGGGTACCCA
The DNA here is from genome assembly GCA_013372875.1 of Gammaproteobacteria bacterium. Next base: position 1,849 of record JABXIW010000271.1, read on the forward strand.
TGGTTCAACTTATGGCGGTAACCCGCTGGCTTGTGCCGTTTCTAATGCGGTAATTGATGAAATTAACACACCAGAAATGCTTAATGGTGTTAAAGCTAAAGGCGAAAAAATTCGCGATCGCTTAGCGCAAATTGGCGAAAAGTACGGTGTGTTCGAATCGGTACGTGGCGAAGGTTTATTAATCGGCGCGGTATGTAATGAAAAATGGCAAGGCAAAGCACGTGAATTCTTAGTTTCAGGCTGGGAGCACGGTGTAATGGTTTTAGTCGCTGGTTTAAGCGTGGTTCGATTTGCGCCAGCATTAAACATTACCGACGAAGAAATTGAGCAAGGCTTAGATCGCTTTGAGCAAGCGGTTGCAGCGATTGCTTAATTACAAAAAATTAGCTCTTTTAAAGGCTCTTTCTCATATTCTGAGGAGAGCCTTTTTTGATCTGTATCAAGTTTTATCGAGATATTAAGTTAGTTATTTTTAGCCTTGATCTAAATCAATTTCTTAAAATTCAAAGCATCTATCCTGCGTCTTGTTAATTCGAAACACAAGAGAGAAGATGATGACTCAGTTATTAAAAAAATCTGCGTTACTACTATGTGCAACAACATTAGGCATGGCATCAACTGCTATTAGTGCACATCAAGAAGGTGATTTTATATTAAGAGTGGGCGCGGCTCATATTAGCCCTAATGATGACAGTTCTAATGTACTTACCAACAATGATGGTGTATCGGTAGATAGCGCTACAGGCTTAGGTTTTAGCGGTACTTGGATGCTGACCGATAACTGGGGGCTAGATGTATTAGCTGCGCTACCGTTTGAGCACGACATTAAAGGTACTGGTGATTTAGCGGGCGTCAATATTGGTTCCACTAAACACTTGCCACCAACAATTTCATTCCAATATTACCCAACGATTCAAGGTGATACTTTTCAGCCATATTTTGGTCTTGGCGTTAACTATACTAAATTCTTTGATGAAAAAGTTTCCAGCGACTTAACGGGAGCATTAGGGACCAATGACGTTGAGTTAGAGCTTGATGATTCATTCGGTATCGCGGGTGAAATTGGTGCAGATTGGAAACTTAGTGACAACCTATATTTCAATACTTCATTGCGTTATATGCAAATTGGCACTGACGCTGATGTTAAAGTGAATGGCTCAACAGCGACAACCGTAAAAGTTGACATCGATCCTTGGGTTGCCATGGTTGGCTTTGCTTGGAAATTCTAGGTCAATCAATCTTAGTAAAAAGGCTCCATTGGAGCCTTTTTTATTAAGGGTTATAAATTGGAATCGAAACTATTCATGACGTTTTTCATAAGCTGCGGCTGGGCTGTTTCATTCGGATGAATGCCGTCTTTTTGCATAAGTTCAGTATTTTGGCCGACACCCTCTAAAAAGAAAGGTATTAACTTCACTTCCTTTTCAGTAGCTAAGTCCAAATAGTTTTGGTGAAAGGCTTCGGTGTAGCGTTTGCCATAGTTTGGCAGTATATGCATTCCCAATAATAAAACCTCGGCGCTTGACTGCTTGGACATATCGATCATAGTGGCGAGATTACGCTTGATAAGTGGCGGTGCTATGCCTCGCAAACCATCATTGCCACCAAGCTCTAAAATCACCAAATCTGGTTCGTGTTTTTGCAAAAGTGGTTTTAAACGTGCCAAACCTTGGCCAGTGGTATCGCCACTAACACTGGCATTAATTACTTCAATTTCAGGGTTTTTCTTAATTAATTCTTGGCGTAACAAGTTTACCCAACCTTTTTCTAATGGCATGTTATAGCCAGCACTCAAGCTATCGCCTAATACTAATATTTTGTTGTACTCACCCAGGCTTTTGCCAAAGCCGATGGATGGTAAAAAGATTAGTGCTACAAATAAAAGTTTCTTCATTTATATTATTCAAAATTTAATAAATTGTATGTTTCTAATTTATGGGCTAGCTAAGCTAAATTCAACATAAGTTACTTATTGTTCATAAATTTCACGTCAATATATCGATTGTATGAAAGAATTAGTAACATTTATTTCACGTGACATTTTCTATATTGGTCCCATATACGTTATTCTTAGGTTAATTTCACAGAAAAACAATCTCATGCTATCAAGTCAAAATTTAACAAAAACCGTTTCTTCGCAACAACAAGAGTTAACCATTTTATCCGATGTTAGCTTAACCATTGATGAAGGTGACTCGATTGCCATTGTCGGCGCTTCGGGTTCGGGTAAATCGACTTTATTATCACTTTTGGCTGGTCTTGATGTGCCTAGCAGCGGTGAAGTGGTGTTGGCTGGGCATAAATTTCATGAGCTTGATGAGGATCAAAGGGCTGCGGTTCGAGCGCAATATGTGGGCTTTATTTTTCAATCGTTTCACTTGTTGCCAGGTCTTACCGCACTAGAAAATGTGATGCTGCCGATTGAACTGAAAGGGCAAAAGCAAGCACGTCAGGCGGCGATGGCAATCTTAGGGAAAGTTGGTTTGAAAGAACGGTTAACTCATTACCCAAATCAGCTGTCGGGCGGTGAGCAGCAGCGAGTAGCAATTGCTCGAGCCTTTGCATCTGAGCCCAAAATTTTATTTGCCGATGAGCCCACAGGC
>JABXIW010000477.1 GCA_013372875.1 Gammaproteobacteria bacterium
ACTCTTACGCTTGGCATTAAAAATCACCTAACCTTAAATGTTAAAATAAATAGTTTTAAATCAATAAAATCAATAAGTTACTCTCGATAATCAGGCTGTTCTAGGCACAAAAAGCCCACTCCTGACAACAAGAGGGCGGGAATTTTAGCCATTTTTTGATCAAAAAGCAAAGGATCAATGGCCAAAAGCACCTGAAATTCTTATTAATTTGATAAAAATGCATTATCACGCATAAGACTCGCTAAATCCCTGTATTTTCATTAAAATTTGACTCCTAATTACGGACTCGAACCGCTTAAATGAAAATCCTAGGTATAGAAACTTCATGTGATGAAACGGGCATCGCGATTTACGACAGCGAGCAGGGCATTATTGCCGATGCGCTTTACTCGCAAATTGAATTGCATGAAGAATACGGCGGAGTCGTTCCTGAGTTAGCTTCTCGAGACCATGTGCGTAAAGCAATTCCACTTATAAAGCAGGTTTTATCGGAAGCCAATTGCACTAAAGATGATATTGATGCCATTGCTTATACTAAAGGTCCTGGCTTGATTGGCGCCTTATTTGTTGGCGTTGGTGTAGGACGCAGTTTGGCTTATGCCTGGGATGTTCCCGCGATTGGGGTACATCATATGGAAGGCCATTTATTAGCGCCTTTATTGGAAGATGAAAAACCCGATTATCCCTTTGTAGCACTGCTAGTTTCTGGCGGTCATACTTTACTGGTTGATGTTCAAGATTTAGGTGAATACAAAATCCTTGGAGAGTCGATAGATGATGCAGCCGGTGAAGCCTTTGATAAAACCGCTAAGATTATGGGTTTAGGCTATCCGGGTGGGCCAGCCATAGCCAAGCTAGCGGAAAAAGGGCGAGCAGGGGTTTATAAGTTACCAAGACCCATGACCGACCGCCCTGGCTTGGAGTTTAGCTTTTCAGGGTTAAAAACTGCAGTGGCTAATCTTTATATGAAGTCTGATAAATCAGAACAAGCATTAGCGGATATCGCATACGCTTTTCAAGAAGCGATAGTGGATACTATATTTATTAAGTGCCGTAGGGCCTTAGAGCAAACTGGCCATAAACGACTGGTGGTCGCCGGCGGTGTTTCAGCTAACGTTTCTTTACGGGAAAAGCTAACAGAGCTGCTCGAATCCAACGACGGCAAAGCCTATTACCCAAGACTAAAGTTCTGTACCGATAATGGCGCTATGATTGCCTACGCTGGTTATGAGCGCTATAAAGCGGCTCAAATTGGTGCTGGTGAATTTGAAGAGCCGGCCATCCGCGCAAAACCTAGATGGCCGATTGAAGAACTTTAATCACTTGATCTTAATTTCAATAATATTAATCCTGTAATAAGCCCTACTAGCATTCCTAAAGCTGCTTTTGTTGCGAATGCATTAAAACTGACTCTCCCAGCGAATAATGTAAGCCCACATATCATCCCCATAATTGAACTGGCTAACAATACTTTACTCTTACTTTGGAATTTTTCTGTAATCCAATACTCTATTAAGACAGAATAAAGAAAGGATTGAATACCCATAAAGAAATAGGCTACTAAAATCAAACCCAGATAGTTTCTTGGTTTATCTAGCCCATAAATTATTGCACCTGGTACAGCTAACAATATAACCCCTATCACTGGCGGTAGTATAGAACCAATAAAAACACGTGCTAGTCGATCTTTTGTAAAAATAGGCTGATAACTCATATAAATTTCGAGAGGTTAATTAGGTTTTAAATTTGTTTGTTTTTAAGAAATGTATAACATAGGGTAGGAAATTAACAGGACTATTATTTTACCCCATCCAAAAGCCTTTGCGATGAGATACGCTTAAAGTTTTTGTGCAGTTTGAGCAGAAGTATACGAAACGTTTTCCTAAAGTGGTTTTCACTTCCTGGTAAGCCAGCTCTGTTAATTTAGCCTCGCAATGTGGGCAAGTAGGATTCAAATCATTTCGCTCGGTTGCTTTTATCATGGTATTTCCTTTGTTTTAGTCTTATTAATATAACGTAGAATTGATAAAAATATTCCCTGTTATTCTGTAAATCTAGCACCTAGTAACTGAGCCACCACAACTCCAAGGAGCGATATGAACATTAATATCGCTAAATTTAGTGGTGTTCCATCATAGAGTAAGCCTAATAAAACTCCGGCAAAGGCTCCACTACCAAAGCGAAGCGTCCCAATAACCGCCGTAGCTGTGCCTGATTGTTCTGGGAACTGAGTTAATATTAATGCGTCGGAATTAACGGTGACTAAAGCTAATCCGCCAATTAATGGGAATAGGCTGGCTACCGTATAATACAGCGATAAATCAAGTTTAGTGACTAGCAGTAATAAGCCTGCGCTGATCAGTCCAATCGTCATGCCGACATACAGCATAAATTTAGAGCCTTTTTTTACAACCAATCGGGTATTGATAATGTTAGCGGTAAATAAAGCAAGAACATTGATGCCAAACAAAATACTAAAGTAGGTCTCGCTAACCTTAAAATATTCGATATAAACAAAAGCAATCGCCGTGATATAGCAGAAGAAAGCGAATGAGCCCAACATTGAACTGGTGATGTTAACTAATGATTTTTTGGTTCCAAAGACTAATTTGTAGTTACTGAAAAACTCATGAAACCAATTGCGGTCACTTTTCGAAGGAATACTTTGCGGCAGTTTCCATATCACTAAAGTTAAAATTAGAACTGCATATCCAGCAAGGGTATAAAAGATTGTTTGCCAAACGGAAATTTCGAGAATCAAGCTGCCAATCGCAGGAGCAATCAATGGCGCTATCATCATAATCATACTGACGTAGGACAAGCCTTTAGAAGTATGCTCGCCATAGAGATCGCGAATAATCCCTGCTACCACCACCGTAGCACCACTGCCGAAAAGGGCTTGGGTAAATCGAAGCCCAAGAAAATAGTCAGCTTGATTGGTTATAGCTAACAATAACGAACAAATAATAAATCCTATCAAGCCTGTAATAGCAACTTTACGTCGTCCAATACGGTCTGCCATTGGGCCGAAGACTAGCATGCCGAATGCATAACCCGCTAAATAGAGGCTTAGGGAAACTTGGATTGCGCTATTGCTACTGGCCAAATCTTTAGCAATAGTCGGCATTGCAGGTAAATACATATCAATCGCCAATGGCGTGATCGCCACCATTGACGCTAATAAAGGCAATAGGCGGAGAGGATTCTTGCGATAATCGCTATTCATGGTAGTTCAGCTTTTTAGTCAATGGCATATTGGATGAGCTCTTGGTAATAATCGTTACACTCATCGGCAATTTCTTGTTGCTCTTTGTTTAACTCAATATTTCTTTCAACGAATGGTTGGAAGCATGTGGATTTCTCCACATTAGCGTACCAGTAAGGCGCCCAAACGCCATCGCTACCTCGCTTACCCTCAGGCCATTGCAGCATCTCCTCATAAAAAGGAATGTCTAAGTGCTGACAAATAGCTTCTTGATGCGATCTAGGGTTTTGCAAAAAACGATGTGAATCAATTACCAGTGGTGCTTCACCATTTTTATCTTTTAGATAATTAAACAGCTTTACTTGTTGTCGAAAGCCTAAATCATCAGCAACAACTTCTTCACGAGCTTTTGAATAGGATGCGACTACATATTTTGGGTCACGAATTAAGAAGCAGTTAGTCAATTTATCAAGCCAACCCAATTCAACTTCATCAAGTAGGTGATGACTCATATGCTTTTGATAATAAATATCAGCATCATCAAACGGCTCAGTTAATTCCGTAGCCACCGTTTTCCAATCGTTAGGCTGTGAAACTAACACTTCATCATTACCAGGATGAACTATGCCGGTGGTTTTGAGGTAATAAGCATATAAAGGCTCATCCACCACTTTAGTATCGGGACGATTTTCCCATGAACGCATCATGGCGGTAGAAATATTGCGTGGCCCCGACCACATGGCGATGGCTTTCATTATTGGTATTCCTTTTCGACAAGCGCTTTATACAAGCCTTGTAATTTATTTATCATGGGATTATCACCCTTAGTTCCAATTTCACGCCCATCAACTTCATTGACCGGCGTTAACCCAGCAAAGGTTCCAGTTACAAAGGCTTCATCGGCTCCATATACTTCGGTCAGTGTGAAGTTCTTTTCAAATACAGGGATATCGTTTTCGCGACAAAGCCTAATAACATTTTGTCTAGTAATGCCGCCCAAGCAATAGTCGCCAGTAGATGTCCAGACTTCACCTTTTCTAACAATAAAGAAGTGAGTCGAGTTGCAGGTTGAGACAAAACCATGAGGGTCGAGCATCAGTGCTTCGTCTGCACCGGCTTTAGTAGCTTGGATACAGGCGGTAATGCAATTGAGCTTTGAATGGCTATTCAGTTTTTGATCTTGTACATCAGGGAAACCTCGGCGAACATGAACAGTAAATAATGAAATACCATTATTGACGACATTCGGGTCAGGATTTTTATATTCAGGAATAATTACAATGGTTGCGGAGCTAATGGTTACCCTTGGATCTTGATAGGGTGTTGATTTCACTCCTCGAGTAACCATTAAGCGGATATGCACATCAGTGCTCATATCATTCGCTTTTAAGGTGTCGTAAATGCGTTGAACAAGTTCTTCGCGACTAATACCAACATCCATATCAATGGCTTTAGCACCCTGATAGAGCCTATCCATATGCTCATCAATAAAAGCGATGACGCCATTATGAAGTCGCAGCCCTTCCCACACTCCATCACCTAAAATAAAGCCACTATCAAATACGGATATTTTGGCTTCTGCCCGTGGAAACAGCTCATCATTGATATTGATTAAAATCGATTCGTTACGGGGATCTTTTTGATAATCGTGAGTGCCTTTTGCCATGGTTAATCCTCTTTATTTACATTCATTAAAAACGAGCTCCATTAATTTTATATGATGAAGATCCTCGGCATTATCTTCATCCTCATCTTGCCATTCAAAATAAGGGTCTATTCCCTTGCTATAAAAGAAATCGCCGCCATCAAAAGACATTTGATAACACACAGTGAGTATATTGTCTGCGATTAAACTATAAACGGGTTCATTTGCAGCATCGTTATCGGTGACGACACCTAATGATTTAAACTTTGGCAGTTGTTCTTTAACAAACTCTCTTAGTGACTTCTCGTGAGTTATTTTATTTTTAAAAATTGAAACATCGAAATAATGATAAATCATTCCGTTATTAATAATAGTGGTGTTAGGGTTTTTAATGTCTTTAATCTCAGATTGGAACTGGTACTTGTCTAAAGCTGTAATTGGTTCGCCTCTTATCCACACAGATACTTCGTTGGCGGCTAAAGTGCCTGCATAAAATAGGGTAATAAGCGTTATAGTAATTATAGTTTTCAAGATGCTCTCTTTTTATCAGTGAGTTTTCTTTCGGTTCCTTTCCACAAATTTTTGATATTGGTTCTATGCCGCCAAATTAGGATTAACGACATGGCAAACAGTGGGAAAAAGTATTTTTTATCGATATAAAAACCAAAAGCGGAAACGGCCGCGCTGGTGAGCAGTGACGCTAAAGACGAGTAACGGGTAAAAAAGGCGGTAATGAGCCAAGTAGTAAGCCCATACAACAGTAGAGCAGGCGACAGTGCGACTAGTACGCCGAAATAGGTAGCCATGCCTTTGCCGCCTTTAAAGTTGAAATAAAGCGGGTATAAATGGCCAATAAAAGCCATAAAGCCCACCCAGCCTAAATTTCGGTTGTGCAGTTCTAGTGCATAGCCAATCAGGATTGGAATGACGGCTTTTAAAACATCGCCAAATAGCGTGAATAAGGCCGCTTTTTTGCCACCAAGACGTAAGACATTGGTGGCGCCAGGATTATTTGAACCAAAATCCCGCGGATCGGGCAGATTCATGATGCGACAGACGATCACCGCGCTGGAAATTGAGCCAGTTAAATAGGCCAAGATCCACAAAGCGACTATGGACATATCCATAGCTATTGATAACCCTTTGCGCTAGCTTTGATGATTATGGTAAGAGGTTTACTCATTTATCTAGCAAATCTGCTATAAATCTTTAAGCCTTTATAACAAATCTGACTAAATTTGCTATCCTATGGGTCAAGAAAATCACAATAATTATGAGAAGTGCGTGCAAAGCATGGATATTACTTTTATAGAAGATTTAAAAGTCGATACGGTCATTGGGATCTACGATTGGGAACGACAAATTCGTCAAACCATCAGTATCGATTTGGAAATGGGCTGCGATATCAGCAAAGCGGCTAGTGAAGATACGATTGACTATTGTTTGGATTACAAGTCAGTGGCAAAGCGTATTATCAATTTTGTGGAAGCTGCCGAATATCAAACGGTGGAAACTTTGGCTGAGAAAATTGCCTCAATTGTGCGTGAAGAATTTAATGTGCCTTGGCTGCGATTAAAAGTTAGCAAGCCAGGTGCGGTGCGCGGTTCGAAAAATGTCGGTGTTTTGATAGAACGCGGTAGCAAGTCTTAATGGCAACAATCTATATCAGCATAGGTTCTAATCAAAATGCCGCCGCGCAAATTCGTTATGGCGTGAAGCGTCTGAATGAAATGTTTTCCAATCTTGAGCTGTCCAGCGTTTATGAGTCGGAAGCGGTTGGCTTTGAGGGTGATAATTTCCTAAATTTAGTGGCCAAAGCGGATACTCAATTAACCATCTCGCAAGTGGATCAGGCTTTTAAACGTATCGAAGCGGCTGCGGGACGTCGTCGTGATGTGCCAAAGTTTAGTGATCGAGCTTTGGACATCGATCTGCTGTTATACGATGAATTGGTTTGCGACCAACCGATTAAATTACCGCGCGGTGAAGTGACCAAACATGCTTTTGTGTTATTGCCATTAGCGGAAATTAGCCCTGAGTTAAAACATCCGCTTGAGAAGTTATCCTATCAAGATTTATGGAATCAATTTTCTAAAAAAGAAGAGCAAAAGCTATGGCCGATTGACTTTGACTGGCAAGAGCTTGATTGGCAAGGCGTTTGCGGAAAAGGAGTGTCTTAAATGGCGGTGGCATTAGTTACAGGCGCAGCGGTACGCGTGGGTAAGGCCATTGCGTTGCAACTGGCAAAAGACGGTTTCGATATTGCGCTGCATTACCATGACTCAGAGCAAGCTGCACAGGCCATGTCGCGTGAGATTGAGCTGTTAGGAAGAAAAACCTGTTTGATTCAAGCCAATCTTGCTGAGTTAGAGTCTGCTGATGACGTAATTAAAGCTGCTAACGAGTTAGGCGCACTAAAAGTATTGGTCAATAGTGCGGCGATTTTCCCCAAAGACGATAGTTTAATTCATGTCGAAGAAAACTGGGATTCGGTCATGAATTTGAATCTAAAGGCGCCTTTATTGCTATCGCAAGCCTTTGCAAAACTAAATTCTCACAATGCTCATATCATTAACATTCTGGATAACCGCTTAGCTAAACCTGCGGGCGATCATCTGGTTTATCGGCTTTCAAAATCAGGCTTATGGCAATTAACGCAAAGTCTAGCCAAAGAGTTAGCGCCGCAAATTCAAGTCAATGGTTTGGCATTGGGTGCGATAATGGCGCCGCTCGGTGCCTCGGAAGACCATTTTCAGCGCATGGGCAATCAGATCCCATTAAAGCGAACCGGCTCACCGCAAGCGGTTGCTGATGCGGTCTCATTTTTAGTGTCACAAGACTTTATAACGGGTGCGATTATTCCGATTGATGGTGGTGAGTTTTTATAATGGCAATGCCTGACTTTTGTAGTTCATTATCGAGTTACCAAGCCTACATTGAATCAGAAATCGGTAAGCAACAGCTACCAGCGGCTGATCCAGAAGCTATTAAAATCAGCTTTAATCTTGCACTTACCATTATCCAAAGAATCCAACGACAGGGTGCGATTTCATTTGCTGATTTTATGCAAATGGCTCTTTACGAGCCTGGGCTGGGCTACTACGCTTCGGGCAATCAAAAATTTGGAGCTCAAGGTGACTTTGTTACTGCGCCAGAAATATCACCATTGTTTGCTCAAACCATTACCCAGCAATTTACACAGGTCTTTAACCAACTTGAGCCGAATATCTTAGAACTGGGCGCTGGCTCCGGTGTGTTTGCTGCAGAGGCTTTGCTGGAGTTAGAGCGATTAAAAGTCCTACCAGAACAATATTCGATTTTAGAAGTGTCAGCAGAGTTACAGGCACGCCAGAAAACTACAATTGAGCAGAAAGCACCGCACCTCATAAGCAAGGTTCGTTGGCTAGAGCGCTTACCAAAAGAGTTTAATGGGGTGGTGTTTGTTAATGAAGTGGTTGATGCCATTCCGGTGGAGCTTTATCGCTTCAAGAATCAGCAAATCGAACAGGCTTATGTTGACTATTCCAATCAAGGATTTGAATGGCATTGGCAAAAGTCAGATAAAAACAATATCGATAAACCTCTGATAAATAACCAAATTATTGAAGATAGAACTTGGGCGAATGCTTGGCTGGACTCATTAATGGCTAGTTGCAATAAAGCCTTATTTATCTTGATTGATTATGGTTATAGTGAAGATGAGCTTTATCATTTCGCGCGAAAACGGGGCACGCTGCAGCACTATTATCGACATCATAAAACCGACAATCCATTGGCGTTAGTCGGGATGCAAGACATCACCAGCTCAGTGGATTTTACTCAGTTGGCTCTGACCGCAGATCGGCAAAAAGCGCAATTGTTGGGCTATTCCACCCAAGCATCATTTTTATTGGGCACTGGAATCGAGAAAATCGCCCAGCGAAGGATGGAGCAGACTGCCGCTTCTGATACAATGCAGGCCATGAAAGTTGGGCATGAGCTAAAGCAACTCTTGATGCCTGATGAAATGGGGGAAACCTGCAAAGTGTTAGCCTTTGGCAAAAATTTTCAACAAGACTTAATGGGCTTTGCCCTTGATAATCAATTGCATAAATTATGAATAAAATTTACTGGCTCGCGATTTTCGTTAGCACGGCCTTGTTGCCACAAACCGCCTGGGCGGCAGATGACAAACTTCCTTGGTGGGGCATTTTATTACTGGTTAGCTCAATTTCTACCGCGATTTCTGTGGTGTTGGTCTGGCGCAATAAGAAATTGGAAACTTTTACGGAAAAGGCCATGGGCTTTGGCGCTTGGTTTTGGTTCATAATTTTCCTGCAAATCATGGTTTATGGCTTTTATCTGGCGATAGAAAAATACCTATTTTAAAACGAGAAGAATAAAACGATATGGATTGGTTACAAGCGATATTTTTAGCACTGGTACAAGGTTTAACTGAGTTTTTACCGGTTTCTAGCTCTGCCCATTTGATCTTAACCTCAAAAATTTTAGGTTGGCAAGATCAAGGCTTGGCCTTTGATGTGGCGGTGCACGTTGGCACCTTAACAGCGGTTTTAGTCTATTTCCGCAAAGAAGTTACTGAAATGATAACCGCTTGGTTTGGCTCAACTTTCAAAGGTAATCATAGCCCCAATTCGCGTTTGGCTTGGGCGGTAATTTTAGGCACGATACCAGTCGGTTTGTTTGGGCTGTTTATCGAAATGAACGATGCTATCGGTGCCTTTATTCGAGATAACGGCTTGTTAGTAATCGCCATTACCACTATCTTTTTTGGCTTATTATTGGCGGTTGCAGACAAGCGTTATAAAAATGCCGATGCAGCAAAGTTGAAAGACGAATACCAGTTGTCTTGGAAAGACGTTGCTATGATTGGAGGTGCGCAAGCCTTAGCCTTAATTCCTGGCACATCAAGATCCGGCGTTACCATGACTGCTGCCGCGCTGTTAGGCTTTACACGAACCGCTGCCGCTCGTTACTCCTTCTTATTATCCATTCCCGCAATTTTATTACCCGGCGGTTTAAAAGGTTACCAACTGGTTAGCGAAGGCGCGAACTTCGATTGGAGCTTCTTAATTTTGGGCGTGATTGTCTCAGCGCTTAGTGCCTTTGCTTGTATTCATCTATTCCTAAAATGGCTTGAGAAAATCGGCTTTATGCCCTTTGTTTGGTATCGATTGGCATTGGGGATTGGTTTGTTGTTTTTGTTTTTTATGAGTTGAAGCCATGTATATTGAACTAACACATCAAATGACTTTCTTCTCATATTATTCATTTATGTTAGAAAGGATGCCTCATATTCTGCGAGAAAAGGATGCTAGTTTGTGGATTAAGATATTTATAGGGAATCCTATAACCCTTTTCTTTATTTGCGTTTATTTTTCGTATAAAAAAGGTGATTTTATTTTTAAATCACTAGATATTAGAATATCAAATGAGCAGGTGGTTATTGACGTTGTTGATAAAGAAATTAAATTTACTTGGGAAGAGTGTGCAGGATTTGAAGAATTAAAAAAACTATTCCTAATAAAGTTTAAAAATGGAGATGTACCTGTTCCAAAAAACAAATTAACTGCTAGTGAAAAACAAACTCTATTAGCACACCTAGGTTCTCTTCAGTTGCTTAATGTGTGATAGGCGTTCTCTATCTATTACTTCCCCCAACTTTTTCCCTTCAAATCCCTTTTCAATTAAGACTTGAGTGTCCACGTCTTTAGAGGCTTCATAACATTGCCAAAGGTATTCGCCTTGCGGATATGGCTTATCTTCGTTATACAAGCGGCCATTAAAGTCGGCTTCACAGGCGATAATAAATTGTCTAAGAAAATCAGGATTACGATAGGCTTTTAGGCCTTTTAAAACTTTCAAAATCGTATTGGGGCGCAGCTCAAACATTTTATGGCAATGTAGATGATAGCGTGAAACTTGTACCGATAATTCTTGGTATTCTTTCGGTGTTTTTAGACGACGGCAGGCTTGCTGAATAACTGGCACGCCACCATTTTCATGGCCTTTATGGTGTGGCCATTCGAACTCTGGGGTTTCACCTTTGCCTAAGTCATGAAATAACGCTGCAAAACGCACCACAGAATTGCTAGTTTTTTTTGCGGCTTGTTCTAATACCATCATGGTATGGACTCCCGTATCAATTTCGGGGTGCCACTTTTCTGGATTGGGAATGCCCCAAAGTCTATCCAGTTCAGGAATTAACACTTTGAGCGCGCCACACACTCGCAAAACTTCAAAATAAATCCATGGCGAATCGGTTAATAGCGCTCGATGGGTTTCTTGCCAAACTCTCTCAGCGGTAAGTTCGCTAATTTCGGTTTGCGCCAACCGGGTCATTAATTCTAGCGTTTCTTGTGCAATGCTAAAACCTAAATGATGGAAGCGAGCGGCAAAACGAGCAACGCGTAACACACGCAAGGGGTCTTCGGCAAAGGCGGGGGAAACATGACGCAGGACCTTATTTTCCAGATCTTGTTGTCCTTGGTGGGGATCAATTATTTCGCCATTTTTAGTTTGCGCCATGGCGTTGATGGTTAAGTCACGCCGAATCAGATCTTGCTCAAGGGTAATTTCTGGTGAAAAATCCACAGCAAAGCCTTTATAACCTTTGCCTGATTTACGCTCGGTTCGAGCGAGCGCATATTCCTCACCAGTTTCAGGATGCAAAAAAACAGGGAAGTCTTTACCGACTTCTTTATAACCCAACTGGCGCATGGCGGTTGGATCACTACCGACCACCACAAAATCTTGGTCTTTAACTTCCAGACCAAGTAATTTGTCTCTAACTGCGCCGCCAACGAGGTAAATTTGCATCGTTATAAATTATCTTTCATGCACTTAAAAATATCGGTGCTGTTGACCATGCATTTATAGCCATCAGCGTGTTGACCGCTGCTATTGGTACAATCATCAATAGTAGCACTCACTTGAATGTCATTTAGCATGCCATTGATAGCAGCTTCGACTCCAGGCTTACCACCTGCTTGGGCAAGCACGGCACGTTTAAAACCTGGCAGTCCTTTGTTGATGTTTGCAATAGCTTTTCGGCAGGCTTGTGGCGTTAGCTTTCCATTTTCATCCAAAGGATTTGTGATAACTTGAGGTTTACCAACAATGGTGTTTACTTCTTCAACAGATTTCGCTTCGGCTTTGAGCTGCTTATTTTTTGGTGGTTTGTCAGAAAAGTGAATCTTGCCATTTTCGTCTTTCCATTTATAAATCTTGCCCGCTTGCGTACTCTGAGAATAGATTAGTACTGTCGATAAGGCTACGAGAACCCAGCTCAGCTTCATGTAAAAGATACTCCATTTTTAGTAGATTTTATTATATAGTCATACTAGCAAAGCAATGGATTAAACAAAATAAGATAATTTAAATTTTGGGGTAATATGTATAAGGACTTTTTTGGCTTAAAAGAAACGCCATTTACCATCTCGCCAGATCCTCGATATTTATTCATGAGTGAGCGGCATCGAGATGCTTTAGCGCACTTACTGTATGGAATTGGCGAAGGCGGCGGTTTTGTTTTGCTCACTGGTGAAGTGGGCACAGGAAAAACTACCGTTTGTCGCTGTTTGCTTGAGCAGTTGCCGAAAAATGTACGTTTAGCTTATATCCTTAATCCTAAACTCAATTCGGTAGAACTGATGGCTACCATGTGTGATGAATTGGGAATTCATTACAAAGAAGGTGAGTCGAGTCTTAAAACTTTCACAGATTTATTGAGTAACTATTTGCTCAAAGCTCATGAGCAAGGCCTGAATACGGTTTTGATGATCGACGAGGCGCAAAATCTGAGCGTTGATGTTTTAGAGCAAATCCGATTATTAACTAATCTAGAGACTAACCAGAAAAAATTATTGCAAATCATTCTGATTGGTCAACCTGAATTACAAGAACTGTTGGCTAAAAAGGAGTTACGCCAATTGGCGCAAAGAATTACAGCGCGTTATCATTTACGTCCTTTATCGGTGCGCGAAACCAAAGCCTATTTAGAGCATCGCTTGCGCATTGCTGGTGCTAATCATCCGATTTTTACCAATAAAGCCATTCAGCAGATCCATAAGTCAAGTCAAGGTGTGCCGCGGATCATAAATGTGATCAGTGATCGCGCTTTGTTGGGTGCATTTTCGGAAAACCAAGCGAAAGTTACCGACAAAACCATTATTAAAGCAACTGATGAGGTGCTGGGTAAAAAAGCTAAAACCCATATCGAAAAAGAAACTAATATAGGCTTTAAATGGTCTTGGCTTGGTTATCTGGCAATAGTGCCGTTAGCGGTTTGGGCATGGTTTGCTTTCCAGTCTTATCAAAAGCAACAGCAAATGGAAACGGCAAAACTGGTGGCACAGCAGGAAGAAGAAAAACGTCGCTTACAATTAGAAATGGCGCAGCAGCAAAGCGCCATGGAAGCGCAACTTAATCAGTTAACGCCTGAAAAAATGGCTAAAGAGTTTTGGAATAGCCAAAGCTGGGATCGTAATGGTAGCTTGGCTTCGCAAAATTTATTAGCGCTATGGGGAGTGGAATATACACCTTATCAATCGGGCGACGCTTGTAATTTCGTGAAAAGCTACACTTTGGAGTGTGACAACGGCACTGCCGATTGGGCCTTTTTGGAAAAGTTGAATCGCCCTGTTAGTTTGAAGTTCCAGTCTGGCACTACAGGGACTTTCTGGGGAGTGCTTACGGCATTGACAGGAAACGAAGCTACGCTACAGTTTGGAACCAATCGAGTGGTAGTGAGTAGAGATAAGCTCAATCCAATTTGGACTGGCGAGTATCAATTGTTCTGGAAAAAACCATCGGGAATGAGCGAGTCAATCAAATTATGGAGCCGCGGCTCGGCGGTGAATTGGCTGGTGGATTCAATAGGAAAAATAGAAGGCTCTGCGCCATCAACCTCACAATATAACCGTCAGGTTAAAGACTGGGTAGAAGACTTTCAAAAAGATAATGGCTTGATCAGTGACGGAGTTGTGGGTAAGCATACGGTGATTATGATCAATAACTTAACCGTTGATAACATTCCCACTTTAACCACTCAAGTTGCAAAGGGAGGGCGCTAATGTCATACATTTTAGACGCTCTAAAAAAGAAAGAAACGGAAACTACCGAAGCGGTTCCTGATCTAAAAAGTCAGCATTATCACTCAGAGTTTGAAGATGACTCGTCATTGAATTGGAAGCCAATTGCTGTAGTGGCTGGAATTCTACTGAGTATCGCACTGGTGTATTTAGCTTATTCTTTGGGGCAAAAGCAAAAAGCCGAGACTGTTCCAAGTCATAAACCTGAATTGCAACTTGTTGAGACTGCTGAGCATGAAAAGGTGCAAGAAAAGGAGCAAGAAACTGTTCCAAAGCAAACGCCAGAAGTTACAACTATTGAGCAGACAAATGCCGCTCAGAATAAGCTACAGGTTGAATCTAAACCATTGGAAATGAATACTCCTGTAGTGCAAAAAGTTACCCCAGTAGTAATTCAACCGAGAAGAGTTGAGCCTGCTCCTGGTCAGGAAGAGTCGGTGGTTGATAACTCAATTGCTGAAGCGCAGGTTGCAACTGAAGCCGTCGCTAATATAGATGAAAGTGCTGATGTTCCGAACGATATTGCAACCAATACCGTTAACAGCGACTTACAAGGATTGCCTGCGATTCGCTATACCAGCCACGTTTATGCTGATAATCAAAAAGATCGATTTGTGATGTTAAATGGGCGCTCTTTAGGAATTGGTCAAAGACTTCCGAATGGTGTGAAAATCGTAGATATTTTAGAAGACGACTTAATTATTAGTTATCAAGGTAAAGATTATCAGATCCCGTCGTTAACCGATATTGAGTAACTAAAGTTGGTAGAAACTGCCATCCCTTACCAGATCGCGTGGTAAGTTATTTTTAATGCGGTTAGATATTTTTTTTCCTAAGCCAATGGGGTTGTTTTGATAGGTTAAGAGCAACTCGCCATTTAATTCAGCAAGAGAATTTTCAGGATAAATGTCCCGTCCTAAATAATACTCGTTGGCTTCTTGAGCTGATAATTCAAACTGACTTTTTGTAAATTGAGTGCCAAAAGCGATCGCTGCTTGATGCTCTAAACGAAAGCCTTTTTTATGGGACTCGGCAAGTTTGGCGCCAATCCGATCCATTTTGATTTTGCCGATCAAGTTCTCGATACCATCTGGGAAATACCAGACTTCATTTTTTCGTTGCCATAGATTTTTTCTGATTATGTTGATATCCCAACCGAAGTTTTGCGCATAATTTTTAAAGTCGATGGCGGTTTTTTTATCAATTGGTGTAAATGGGAACCTGGTATTTTTTATTGGAGTTTGTTCTGTCTGTGGCTTGTTTGCTTTTTGAAAGCAGGCAACAAAAAAACCTTCGCTGTCGAAAATTTGCGGAAAAATATGCAAGTAACCTTCTTCAGTGGTGGCTTTTTCAGCACCGTCAAATAAGTCTTGCAGGTTAAATATGGAAACCTCATCAACATAAGTATCTAGCAAATGCTGGCAAACGTTTTGATTTTCTTCGCGCGACAAGGTGCAGGTGGAATAAACCAGTGTTCCACCAGGCTTTAACGCTTTAAACGCAGAGATAATCAGCTCTTTTTGCAGCTCTGCCATGGCTAGAACTGAGTCCAGCGACCAGCTTTCTAGGGCATCAGGATCTTTACGCACTGTACCTTCGCCGCCACAAGGCGCATCCAATAAGATTGCATCAAATTGCTCAGGCGTTTTATCGCCAAACACGCGGCCATCGGCATGGGTTAGGCAGACATTGGCAACGCCGCAGCGCTGCACATTTGAAAACAAGCCTTTCAAACGCGAAGAGGAAAGCTCGTTGGCCATAACTAGCCCTTGGTTGTCCATCATGGCGGCTATTTGAGTGGTTTTTGAGCCTGGTGCTGCTGCGACGTCTAAAACCATTTTCGGTGTTGGGCAAGCTGCAAATAAAGCCGTTACTGGGAGCATGGAGCTGGCTTCTTGGATATAAAATTGCCCTTGCTGATGGTCAATAAAATTTCCAAGCCCCGCTGGTAATGGTTTATGTTCTTCATCAACCCAGAAAGCATCTTTTGCCCAAGGAACAGGGATTAGTTGATAGCCTGAATTTTTCCAATTTTGACAAACTTGTTGCGCATCGAAGTGCAAACTGTTGATCCTAAAACTACGCCTAAGTGGCTGTTGGCAAAATGCTAAAAATGACTCCAATTGATTTGCATCCAAGCCTTGCTTAGCGATGTGTTCGATAAAATCTTTTGAAATTGTGGCCATGTGAGATTTAGGATTGTGCAAAGTTTGTTGCTAATGATTCTATAAAAAAGGCGCTAGTGTTGCCACTAACGCCATCTTTTCCATTATATCGCTTTACTCATCATCACCCAGCGATAACAAGGTAGCATTACCACCAATGGCCGCGGTGTTGTTGGTACGGGTATGTTCAGTTGCAAAGCGGTGCAAGTAGTGAGGGCCACCTGCTTTAGGACCTGTGCCCGATAGGCCTTGGCCACCAAATGGTTGCACACCAACAGTTGCGCCAATCATATTGCGATTGATGTAAACGTTACCTACGCGCACACGCTTATCGATATAAGTGGCCGTTTTTTCATTGCGCGAATGGATGCCAAGCGTTAGGCCGTAACCATAGTCATTGATTTCGGCAATAACCTTATCCAATTCTTTGGCTTTATAAGTTACCAAATGCAACACTGGGCCAAACCACTCCTGCGACAAGTCATTGATAGAGTCAATTTTAAAGGCGGTTGGCGCAATAAAATGCCCGTCAGCTAGGTTCTCAGGCATTGGCGTTTCAGCAATTAATTTACCTGCCGCTTTAAGCTCTTTTACATGACCCAACAGCTCTTCTTTCGCCGCTTCATCAATGACTGGGCCTAAATCCGTTTTTAACAAAGTTGGGTTGCCAACTTTAAGCTCTTGCATAGCGCCTGATAGCACTTCGATAATGCGCGGCGCTATATCTTCTTGCACATACAACAAACGTAACGCTGAACAACGTTGACCGGCACTGGTAAAAGCTGAATGAACTACGTCAGCAATGACTTGCTCTGGCAGGGCAGAACTATCGACAATCATGGCGTTTTGACC
>JABXIW010000035.1 GCA_013372875.1 Gammaproteobacteria bacterium
CCGCGCATCGATAGGACTCAGCTAATATGCCACATTGATTTCAAAAGAAAAGTCTTTTTTCATCAGTCGCTTGTCAGTTGTATAAAAAACTGTCTTCTTGGTGAAAAAATGCGCTTTCGATGAACTTAAATGGCTTCCTGATGATGCTCGACGAAAATGACACCGTTATGTGACAGAGCTGGCTCATTAATCGTCAATCTATTTGATGGTTTAATCATCACCTGACATTGAACACTTATCATTCATGGTCAAGACTCAATATTGAAATGACACAACTTTATTGTCAGCCGTATAAGTAAAAAAACGAGGAGAGCGCGTATGTGGAAAACAGTAACAATTGGGGCAATGGCGCTTTTGATGGCCGCTTGTACGACAGTAACAACAGACGTGGATAAACAAGCGGACTTCGCTTCTTACAAAACGTTTGATTTTGGTACTCAAAATGATGCTCCAGCAAGTATCGATGGACGCCGTATAGAACAAGGTTTGACTGCTCAACTGGAATCGAAGGGGCTTTCTCGAGTTGCAAGTGGTGGTGATTTATACGTTCATCACGATATCGTTGAGGAGTCGGAGTTGGTATCGTCTGGTTCTTCTTTTAGCGTCGGTTATGGATGGAACAGCTTTGGTGTGATTACATCAAGCCCTGAACGATATAAAGAACGCAAATACGGGAAGTTAGTGGTAGAGCTGGTGGATAGTAAGGCGAACCAAGTTGTGTGGAAAGGCGTTTCAAGCCGCAAGTTAACCGAATCAATGAGTACTGAGAAAAGGGAAAATTTGATCACAGAAGAAGTGGCGAAAATGTTCGAAAACTACCCATACGGCAAGAACTAAGTCGTCAGTTATATCAAACTGAGTGGCTAAAACCACGAGGCGAGAATTTCGATTGCAAATTCTCGCCCTCAGAGTTAAAAGTACGTATTACTGTGATGTAGGTGAACGTTGTGCGTGCTCTTCTTATTAGCTTTTTCGGGCTATTTCTGAGCTTATTGGCGGTTTCTGTTGGCCAAGAATCAACGTCGCCTGAATCTACTCACCACTACACCGTCGGCAGTGCGTTTTATGATGAAGACGCACAATTTTCCGAAACGCCACTAGCTCCACCTTTTCATTCGTTTGCTAGCCTGTTAAATCGCAATGCACTGCGAGTTCATGATTCAAAATCAGATCTTGATGAGCTCGATATTGGTTGGTTCGAAACGTTGGCTCCTCATTGGAACCGCGCTTTATCAGAAACGCCATATTTGAACGCGGGTCTGACGGCTTTTCTTGGTCTTGCGAAAGACTTCTCTCATTCAAAATATCAAATTGGAGATGGGTTAGGCTCTAATCTTATCTATCGGTTTATTCACGCTCGATAGTCCTAAGCATCTACCTTGTTGTTATTTAGTGATGTTTAGGAGCTCTTTTTATGTTTGATTCAATGATGGGCGTCTTGCTTGCCTTTTGGCATCAAGACTTTTCTGCACTTATGGCGCCAGGAAGTGCAGGGATTATTTATATTGTCGTGGCGACATTAATCTTTTTGGAAAGTGGTTTTATTCCTGCTGCGCCATTTCCGTGCGATAGTGTAGTGGTGTTGTCTGGCACACTTGCGGCGGTAGGCGTGCTTGATCCTATTGCCATCATTTTGGTGATTATTGTGAGTGCGGGCTTGGGAAGTTGGGCGGCATACCTGCAAGGAAAATGGCTAAACCGCCTACCTAAAGTTCAAGGCTGGGTGAATGCTGTTCCACAGAAAAGACTCGAACAAGTCGATGTTCTTTTGGGTAAACATGGCTTAATTGCATTGTTTTGCGCACGTTTCATTCCGGTGGTGCGCTCGCTTTTGCCATTGATGATGGGATTACGTGTGAAACGCGTGTCGAAGTTCCATTACTTTGCATGGCTGAGCGCCATATTGTGGACGTTATTATTGTGCGGCTTTGGCATGCTCCTGCCTTTACTTCCGGAGAATATCAGCAAGATGGTGACTATGGGGTTAATGGCTGCGCCAGTGATTACTCTTACTATTGCTGTGATGAGTTTTGTGATCCTCAAGGTGCGCAAAGCGCGATTTAAATCTAAGGCGGCGTCTCAGCTCTCTTAACAATGGTTCACTCATGTGTAACTAGGATATTGATGTAAGCAAAAGGCGCAGAGAATGCGCCTTTGTTTTTGGAACGGTTAACCCTTTACCGAGTTCTTCATTCTTGCTTGTGTCAGTAGCCCACGCGGTAGAGCTGCTCACCAACTTCTTTACACTGTGTTTGATAGAACTGTTCTATCTCAGAATCGTTGTTGTCTTGTGCTTTAAACTCGGTTTCGGTGGAAGAGAGTTGACTAAAACTGTAACCACGTTCAGACATCAAGTAGTGACGAAAAACGGCTCGGTGCTCTGGTATCGCATTACGAGCATTGGAAGCATTTGCGCATTCCAATAGCGTTTCGTTTGTCATTTTGTCCGCGTTTGTGTCTGTATTTGCAAATGTTGGTACTGCAGTGAAAAGTAGGGCCGTTAACGCTACTGCTGTGAATTTTTTCATAAATAGACCTCGAATCAGATCAGATAAATTTGAGGACATCCATGCCTGGTGTGACATGCTTCCTTGTTTTTTTGTGGTATCAAACTGTGATGATCGATTCGCGGCCGTGTTTAAACACGTACAGTAAATTCGCCTCTTTCCGCCCTGATAAACGATAGAGAGAACGTTGGTTTTTTAACATGCCATAGCTATCAGAGGGCAACGGAATAGTTTGCCACGCTAACTCTTTTAATGGGGGAGGCAAAAACGCGACAAGCAGATGGTATTCAGATTCAAAGCTAAGGGAGAGCGATCCGTCATCAGTAGACGTTCGGCGGTAACTCACCAGAGCGAACAAGTCTCTCTTGATGTGGCGCTCAAACCCATCAGAACCCCAATAGTGTTGTTGCGCTTCTGAATGTGGGGCGTTGACTACGGATTGAAAATCAGATTGCACGAGTTTGTCGAGGCGTTCTGACGTCACGTGATTTGTATTGTGGTGCGCTGCATGTAAATGCCCAGAGAGCATGGACAGTGTCAGCACAAATAAAATACGAAGAAGATAACGCAAAAAACAATCCTAAACGTCAGTGGGTATAGACTTGGGCAATACATCAGTCGGTAAGTGACCAATTGTGCGTATACTAACGAGACGAAACTGGAATGAACAGTATTTTAAGCGAATCTAACCAACACCTGAAAAAGCGCTAATAGATTCATGACGTGATTGACCCTCAAAGATTACACAAATATTGGCGTTGTTCTGCTCGACATGCGATTTTACCCGCGACTTGTGAGAACATCAGGCAACAAAAAAGGGAGCTAGGCTCCCTTAGTATTGATGTTCAGCGTGGTTTACGCGCTGGCGTAGATCACGCTACCACCTTTAATCGTATCAATGATTTCGCGTGACAGCTTTTGAGGTAACGCTGGGCAACCCCAACTGCGTCCCAAGTAACCATTCTTTTTAATGAAAGAAGGATTCGCATAGTCTGCGCCGTGTACAACGATGTAGCGCTCGCGAGCTTTGTCATTAAGGCCAGAGCTAAGACCATCTAGTCGCAGCGAATAGCCGTTAGAACCGTAGTATGTTGTGTCTGTCAAAAACGTGCCAAGTGATGTTTTGCGAGAATTCACGACATTCGAAAACTGTGTTGCTGTTTTCTTTCCGCTATTCACACCATGAGCCACGTAAGTGTTGTAGATCAGCTTCTTTTTGTTTACGTCCACAACATAAAAACGTTTTTCGGTCGATGGTTTGCTGTAATCAATAATGGTTAGTATCGACTTCTTTCTGTCTGGTGTTTTTTGGTAGGCGATGAAGGCATCGCGAAACAGTTTAAAGTCGATGACGCCATTGAGTTTGGCTTCTTTATATGTTTTTTCAATAACTTGTTGGGATACGCGGTTCTCTGCCTTGCTATTTGGGTGTTGCGCCATTGCAAAAGGAGAAACCGACAAACATGTCCATATCAACAATAAAAATAACTTTTTCATTTTGACTAAATAAAAACTCTTTGGTGTTACAAATTTATCGATTGCTTCATGCACTCGTTAAAACAACTTGCACATCAATATAATTATATTCCCAATGTTTCTTATTATGCACAAAAGCACGTAATGTTGGGATTCCATTAAGTTTCAAGGGTTCTGTCTAACCAATTGAAACTGCTTAATATTAATAAGTTAATCGTTGCTTTTGAAAAACTTCGACGTAAATATTAGCCGATTTCGATAATTAATAAAACTGTGTTTAGCAATATTTTTGATAGAGTAAAGTTAAAAAACAATGTTTAATTAAATGGATGTGGAAAATATCTTTTAATTTCAAAGTATTTATTAGAACTATGAGCGGAGGACAAAAAGTTTACTCTGTGATCCAGCTCGAAACGAAGCGTTACTTAAGGGGCAGTCTCTGAACGTAGTGATTACGGTTTTATAAGTAGAATAAAGAATGTAGAACGGAAAGATAGATAAACAGCTCTTTATCTGAGCGTTTCGCTCCAACTGAAAAAAGTGTGATGATGAGTTTTATAAGGTATGGGTATGGAACGAATGGAAACTCTAAATCAGGCATTTCTATATAAGGAAAAACGAAAGTGATGGGTATCCATTGTTTTTATTTTTGCTTTGTATGAACTAAATAAGTAATTAGACTTTTCTTATGAACAAATTAACGACAGTTTAAGGCAAGTTAAAACGGAATTAGTTTCATTTTTTAAAATTGTTCTCATTCGATAAATAAAAATTGTGGTCTGGATAAAATATTATTTTGTCTTCTCTGAATTTGTTTCTTAAGTTTTTTGAGCAAAGTACGGTTATAAGTCAAATCATCACTCGGAACATTGTGTTATTTTCTAAACACTAATTTGGCTAGTTGAGGTCGTTATCGCGTTATAGAATTACGCTTAACGGCCGCTTGCTTATCAATAAGATCATTTTCAGGGAGAATAATTAATGACGAATAAATGTGGTCAATGCCGACAATTCACGAGAGTGAAATCAAGCGATCAGGATATATGTGGCGCTTGGGGACATCCGACCTGCGCAACTAGGATAGCTTGCGAATTTTTTATGCCTACGATTTCAGCGAAACTGCGTGTCCCGACAGGTCAAGAGCCCAAAACCTGAGGTTGTAGAGAAGCTCATCTGGTCTCATTGCTGATTGTTTTGACTGATAGCGTACGGAATATTCCCCCTTTAAATCTCAAGGGTATATAATGTGTGGCGCGTCGCAAAAGGGCGGCGCATTGCTACACTTCAGGACTCGTATGTTTAAGAAATCTCTTGTTTTCATTCTTGCCGCGTTTTCACTTCCTACTTTTGCTGCATCAACGATAGGTATTGTTGGCGCGATGGATGTAGAGGTTGAAGCTCTGCTGCCAAAAATTCAGAATCAACAAATCAAAAAAGTTGCGAACCACACTTTTTATATCGGTGAGCTTGAGGGCAAATCCGTCGTGGTAACGCAATCTGGCGTTGGCAAAGTCAATGCTGCGATGACGACCACTTTGCTGATTGAATCTTTTGGTGTGAACCAACTGATTTTTACTGGTATAGCAGGAGCAAGTGACCCGAAACTTGATCCATTGGACGTGGTTATTTCTACTCGTACTGTACATCATGACGTTGATTTAACCGCATTCAACAAGCCGAAAGGGCTATTACCGGACTATCAAGAGCGTTACTTTTACGCCGACAAAGCGCTACAAAATTACGCGTATGAAGCAGCGGTGGAGACGTTAGGCAAAGAAAGTGTGTTCCGAGGCATCATTGCTTCTGGTGATCAATTTATCGCCAGTAAAGTAAAAGTCACGGGCATCTACCAAGAGTTCAACGCGATGGCCGTCGAAATGGAAGGTGCAGCATTGGGACAAGTTGCAACCGCCTTTAAGGTTCCGTACGTTGTCATCCGCACGATTTCCGACAAAGCGGATGGTTCTGCTGATGTGGTTTATTCTGAGCTGAAAAAAGCGACGGCAGATAACTCAGTAACCATTACGCTCAACATGCTTAAGCGCATGCAATAGGGTGAGAATACGAAAAGCAGCACATTAAGTGCTGCTTTTTTATGAGTTCGTCAAAGTAAACATTATCGATTCTTTACCTTCAAATTCCACCCTCAGCCGCGAGTTTGGTTGTAAGCGGCTGAGAGAATCGATTGTCATCGTTGGCCGATTTCCACCACAAGCTAAGTTGCTCTTTGTCCATTGGCTTTCCGAACAAGTATCCTTGCATGAAATCACATCGATAAGCGGACAACCATTTGTGCATAACGTCGTGTTCAATGCCTTCGGCGGTCACGGTTTTGTTTTGAGCATGGCACAGCTCAATGATCGGTTTGATCACGTGTCCATTATTGGTATTCATCAACGTCAGTAGAAACTCTCGGTCAAACTTAATCTTTTGTACTGGATATTGAACAAGTTGAGTGAGCGACGTGTAGCCAGAGCCGAAATCATCAATAGCAAGTCGATAACCCAGTTTAGAAAGCTCATCAAGCAATGCCGTACCTTGCTGTTCCGCGGCAAACGTCTCGGTAATTTCTAGTTCGATACATTCTGGTTTGATGCCATTTCTCGTTACGTGTTTATGAATAAATTGCGCCATTTCTAACGAGTTTAATTCGGCCGATGAAAGGTTGATGGACAGGACAATGTCTTTGCCGAAAATGCTTCTCAAATGATGGTATTCCTCGGTTGCATTGGCAAACACCCAACGGTCTATTTTGTCAAACAACCCAGCTTGCTCTGCGATTGGAATAAATTCGGTTGGTGGCACTGGCCCCAAGCCTTCTGCGTCCCAACGTAGAAGCACTTCCAAGCCTTCAATTTCGTTGTCTTTGTTATTCATGTAAGGTTGAAACACAAGCCTAAACTCATCTTCAACGTTGCTTTTACGCAGTGCACGTTCGATCTGACTGCGTCGCTGAGATTCCAAATTTAGCTCTGCTGAGTAGTACGCGTACTGATTTTTTCCAGCACGTTTGGCTTGGTACATTGCTGCGTCTGCATTGGACAACAGTTTCGCGATGTCTTGCCCATCTTGCGGGTACTGAGCGATGCCAACACTGGCGGTCACCGGGAAGGCGTTCGCCCAAGTTTGGCTTAGGTTGCTAATTGGTTTTAATAGTTCTTTGGCGAGTAAATCTGGGATGCTGCCCACGTCATGGTTGGAGCTGAGTAGGATGGCGAACTCATCACCAGATAAACGCGCACCAAAACAAGGGCCGTCGTACTGCTGAGAGAACTTTTGACAGGCGTTTTTAATGTGAGTCGAGAAGACCTTTAGCAGGTTGTCGCCAAGTTCATGGCCATATTTATCGTTCACGTACTTGAAGTTATCCAGATCGACATAAATCACCCACAAATGAGAAGGCGGCGAGGCCAACTCACGCGTGGCAAGTTGGTGGAATCGATGACGGTTAGCCAGCTGAGTAAGGTGATCAGTTTCTGCGAGACGTTTGGTCTTTTTGTAAATGACGTTGAGTTCTTCGTACATATCAAAAAAGCGTGATGAAAGACGGCCAATTTCATCGTTGGTTCCGAGCTTTTCAATGTTGTCTCGCTGATTCGATTCTAGCTCACTGAGTTGTTTATCGAGACGAGAGACTGGATGCAAAACGTAACGATAGAGCACTAAGACGATCAGCGTTATAGTACAAAATGCCGCGATACCAAAAGAAAGTGCAAGCTCTAGCCATACTTTGTCCACTTTGTTCCACATCAGATACTCCGCTGGGGAGAGCACCGCATAAAAGTGGGGCAGAAGTTCAATGGTTTGCGCAAGAGGGATGTCTAGAAAAATGGGTTTATCGGCAAACGTAATCACACTATGAGTATCAAATTCGACGTCGTGTTTGATGTCGTTAAACACTTCTAAAGATACGGACACGACAACAAAAAACACGTTGCTAGGGTCGAAGCTGACTGGCGGTGCGCCCGTTCGTTTATCAATGAGTTCGTATCGCAACAAGATGCTTTGGCCACTGGAGTTATAAATGAACCCTGTGTGACTGTATTCACCACGAGCCGCGAAGCTGGTTGCTATGTACTCCAGCACCTTTGGGTCAACAACGCCGGACGATTCATAATATTGGTTTTCGGTGTAATAAAGCAGATTTTGCTTGCCGTCGAGGATCGCCATGCTCGCATCCCCTTTATAGCCATGACTCAGGACATCAGCGGTTTCATCCAAGCGGCTAAAAAGCACTCGCTCACGGTAGGGATTGTCGTGATTGATAAAATAGTCCTGCAGCACATCACTTTTACTCAGCGTGTACGCATAGCTGTTAAGAAAAATATTGGCTTGTCGAAATTGCCCCGCCAGTTTTTCCATCTGAAGTTGTATGTAGCTATCTTCGCGCTTGATGAGTGTTACTTTTTGAATGCTATAGATGATGTAACTCGATACCAGCGCACTCAAAATGATCACGGGTGCGACAAGCAAGATAACTCGATTGCTTAATTTCATTATGGTTCTTCGACTTCCGTTTGTGTCCCTACAAACGTTGCTTACCTAAACGGTACTGAACGGATGATATATTTTTTGCAAATTGTAACCAGATTGTAAGGTGGGTGTTCTCGAAAATCAGACAACCATTTTAGAAATGTGATGATGTGGCAGATTTCCTTCCCGTTAACTAGAGGCTTTCTCAGTAATTGGACGTATTTCTGCTTTCGCGGGCACAAACCGTAGGGTTTTTGTGGGCTTTAAAAATGCTCATCGAAACGTTTCGATGAG
>JABXIW010000138.1 GCA_013372875.1 Gammaproteobacteria bacterium
GCAGAAATGCTGGGGCTTTTTCGTTTTATCAATTCGTATTTTTCTCCTTCCTTGCCTTATTCTTCTCGAAAAGCCTATTTATATCCATCTATCTCAATTTATTTGTTGCTATAAGCTTTAAACATAAATAGATCATCTGCCTAACGTCATTTACTGTTTGAGGCGATTCTAAGGACAACATGAATAAAATCAGGCTACGTTGAAATAAACTTAAGTACTATTTTGTTACATTTTTCACGTCGTGAATCATTTATTTTTCATCATTCTTGTGATTTGCCTCGATTAAAGAAAATTTCCTATAAATCAATTAATTGTTGAAAACAGAACCGTTATCAAAAAGACAAAAAATATTAGATAAAGTTGATCTAGTTACTCAGTTGAATAGTCCATTTGTTTGATATGATAGTGAACGAATTGTACATATATATTAAGGGAATCTATTCATGTTCCAAAACTTTACAATCAAACAAAAGATAGTGATTCCTCTATCTTTGATAATTGGATTGTTCACCGTGAGCTCAGTATTAAATGTTATGACAACGAGCAAGCAATCTGAATTAAGCGACACCTTAAATGAACAGATCGTACCCAACCTGTTCACGATTGAAGATGCGTACCGCGATCTTTACCAAGCGACTTCTGCTGTTCAAGGCATTGCCTTAGCAGAAACACAAGCAGATATTGATCATCACATTCACGAGTACAAAGACAATGCTTACAAAGCGTTGCCGCGTATGGAAAAAGTGATTGAGCTATCGCGTGCGGGAGTGATGCCTGCAGCACACGGTGCTGATGTGCAAAAACTGGTGAGTTTAGGTCAAAAGTGGCTACAAAGTTACGAAGTGATGTTGAGCAAGCCTCAATCTCAATGGCTAAGCTACTACAATGAGCACAAGAACACGTTTGAGGAGCAATTTGTTGATGTTCGCGCCCAGCTCAATGTCGTGAAAAGTGCTATCGAAGATAAGCAAGGTGAGTTGAAGTCAGACATTTCTGCGGCGACTGCACGAGCAGAATCGATTTTAGAAATGGGTATCATCGTTGTGATCTTAGCGGCGCTTGGTATGGTGTTCCTACTGCTACGCACAGTACTTAAACCATTAAACGACATCAAAGACGCAATGGCGCAAATCGCTTCGGGTGATGGTGATCTTAGCCAACGAATCCAAATTAATACGCAAGATGAAATTGGTCAGCTGGCGAAGGCATTTAACGAGTTTGTTTCTAAAATCCAAGCGACCGTGTCACAGGTGATTGATAGCTCAAACACGCTTCGTCAAGAGATGGCAAACTTAAGCTCGCTCACTGAGACGATTGCAGATTCGACAGTATCTCAACAGCGCGATAGCGAAGCAGTTGCTGCAGCAGTGCATGAAATGCAAGTGACTAGTCGCAATGTGAGCGAGAGTGCAAATGAAGCAGCAGTTGCAAGCCAAACCGCGAATGATGAGCTTTCTAATACCAATGTGATTTTGGAGCAAACGGTCGGCTCGATTCGTGACTTGGCTGGAGAGATCGAAAGCGCAAGCCATGTGATCAATACGCTAGATAATGATGTGAGCGATATTGCCTCTGTACTAGATGTAATTCGCGGCATTGCAGAACAGACTAACTTACTTGCACTGAATGCGGCGATTGAAGCGGCGCGAGCGGGTGAGCAAGGTCGTGGTTTTGCTGTGGTTGCTGACGAGGTACGCTCTCTTGCAAGTCGTACGCAGCAAAGTACGGGTGAAATCCAAGCTATGATTGAAAAGCTTCAGTCTGGTGCAGGGCAAGCTGTGGAAGTGATGCGTGGTAGCCAAAATAGCAGTGAAGAGACCATTCAATCTGCCGGGCGAGCAAGCGAATCTCTGGCTGAAATTCTCAATGCAATATCACGCATGAATGAGATGAACACGCACATTGCAACTGCAGCGAGTCAACAAAGCACAGTGAGCGATGAAGTGAATACCAACGTTCAGGGTATTGCAGACAGCAGTACATCGATTGTTGATATTGTCACGCAGGCTCAGCAATCACTTGCGATGCTGTCACAACAAACTCAGAGATTGGATCAGCAAGTCAGCCAGTTCCGAGTTTAAGCTCTGACATTTGAAATTGATGCGAAACAGCCCGCCGATGTGCGGGCTCTTTTTTAGCTGACGTTTAACGTAGCTTTTCGCCAATTGGATTTAATTAATTAAATCTGGACTTGACCTCAAAACTCTGTACAAACACTCGCCTTTTTTATCATCAATTTACACACTTTTTGACCCGTCCACTTGTACACAGAAAAGTGTGATTTCCAACACAATATCTTCAAATCTGAGAGTTCTATTGCACCTTTACAACAAACGCATTCGACAAGCGTATAGAAACGTAAATTTTGTTGTATGTACAACACTGGGTAATTATCATTCTAACTAATTTGTTTGGGATAGATGCATATCCACTAATCATAATCGAGCCATTCAGAACGCATTGAATTGGATATTTGTAGGGCTTGCAAAATAAGAGAGATGTTTCATGAGACGTAGAACCACGCTATCGCTGCTGATTGCATCGAGCCTGTTTATGGCGGGATGTCAACCAAGCCAAGAAGGAACTGAGCAAGGTGGTGGCGCCGCTCCCGCAACCGAAGTGAATGTGTTGACGGTTGAACCTGTTCGACAAGCTTTGACGGTTGAGTTGCCGGGCCGCAGCCGTGCATTTAAAGAGGCGGAAGTCCGCCCACAGGTAACGGGTATTATTTCAGAACGTAACTTTGTTGAAGGTGGCGTTGTGGAAAAAGGTCAGTCGTTGTATCAAATTGATGACTCTTCATTTCAAGCGGATTTGCTTAGTGCAGAAGCGGAGCTGATTCGTGCGCAAGCTTCTGAAGAATCGACGTTTGCAACCGTTAAACGTTACCGCGCATTGATTACCAAGAAATCGATCAGTCAACAAGATCTGGATGAAGCAGAAGCGGCTTACAAAGAAGCTAAAGCGCAAGTGCTCGTAGCCAAAGCGAAGATCAATACTGCAAAGATCAATTTGACTTATACCCGTGTGAAAGCGCCGATCAGTGGCGTGATCAGCAAGTCAAATGTGACTGCGGGAGCGTTGGTTACGGCAAACCAAGCCGACAAGCTAACGACGATTCAACAACTTGATCCGATCAACGTGGATATCGTTCAGTCTTCTGCTCAATTGCTGCGACTAAAAGCGGCGCTTTCTCAAGGTCACATGCAAGAAGATCAATCTGCGCAAGTCGCATTGACGCTTGAAGATGGCTCGACTTACGAGCACAAAGGCACAATGAAGTTCACGGAAGTTAACGTGGATGAAAGTACGGGAAGCGTGACTTTGCGAGCGGAATTCCCAAATCCTGATGGTTTACTTCTTCCGGGTATGTTCGTGCGTGCGACCGTGATTACTGGTGTTGACCCTAGCGCGATTTTGATCCCGCAAAATACCGTGACTCGCGATGCAACAGGCAAAGCTTCGGTGATGACGGTGAGTGCTGATAATACCGTTGCGATTACGCCAGTCATCACGGCGGAAGTTATAGACAACCAATGGCGAATCATTGATGGATTAAAAGTCGGTGACCAAGTCATTACGGCGGGTTTGCAAAAGGTGCGTCCGGGTAGCCCAGTCACCATCCAAACGGGAGAGCAGGGATAATCATGGCTCGATTTTTTATTGATCGTCCGGTTTTTGCTTGGGTACTGGCGATTCTGACCATGCTTGCGGGGATCATGTCCTTGTTCAACTTGCCAGTGTCGCAATATCCAACCATTTCGCCGACCACGATCACCATCAGCGCGCGCTATCCTGGTGCTTCTGCTAAAACGGTAGAGGACTCTGTCACGCAGGTTATCGAGCAAAACATGACAGGCCTGGATTACCTACGTTACTTGTCTTCGAGCAGTGACGCTTTCGGCAATGCGACCATTACACTGACTTTTGATAGCGAAGCCGATCCTGATATCGCGCAGGTTCAAGTGCAGAACAAACTGCAATTGGCGTTGACTTCGCTTCCTATGGAAGTGCAAAGCCAAGGTATTGTGGTGAACAAATCTAACACCTCATTTTTGATGGTGGTGGCGGTTTATTCTGACGATCCAGATTTTACACAAAACGACATTGCCGACTTTGTTGTAACCAACATTCAAGACCCAATCAGCCGTGTGACGGGTGTGGGTCAAGTACAGGCTTTTGGTTCTCAATATGCGATGCGTGTGTGGCTTGACCCGTTTAAGCTGACTCAGTTCAACCTGACGGCAATTGACGTTGCGAATGCGATCAGTGAGCAGAATGCGCAAGTGTCATCTGGTCAATTAGGTGCAGCACCTGCGCAGAAAGGTCAACTGCTTAACGCGACGATTTCTTCTGCGAGTCGTTTAAGCAGTGTGGCTGAGTTCCAAAACATCATCTTGAAATCGGATGCGAGCGGTGCAAACGTTTATCTAAGAGACGTTGCTCGTATTGAGCGCGGAGCAGAAAGTTACGATATTCAAGGTCAGTACAACGGTTTACCGGCGTCTGGTTTAGGTATTTCACTTGGTACAGGTGCGAACGCGCTGGAAACGGCGGCTGCAGTCAAAGAGCGTTTAGCAGAGTTGAGTGAAAACTTCCCAGACGGTCTGAAAGTCGCTTATCCATTTGAGACAACACCGTTTGTAGAAGCATCGATTCAAGAAGTAGTGAAAACGCTACTGGAAGCGATTGTGTTGGTGTTCTTGATTATGTACCTGTTCTTACAGAACTTCCGTGCAACGATCATCCCGACGATTGCGGTTCCGGTTGTACTCTTGGGTACGTTTGCCATTCTTTACGCGACAGGTTTCAGCGTGAATACCCTGACGATGTTTGCGATGGTTCTGGCGATTGGTTTGCTGGTGGATGACGCCATCGTTGTGGTAGAAAACGTTGAGCGTGTGATGCACGAAGACGGGCTCGATCCAAAAGAAGCCACTAAGAAATCGATGGGGCAGATCACTGGCGCGTTGATTGGTGTTGGTTTGACCTTATCGGCAGTATTCGTCCCGATGGCATTTATGTCAGGTTCGACCGGGGTAATTTACCGCCAGTTCTCGATCACCATCGTTGCTGCGATGACGTTGTCAGTGATGGTTGCGATCATCCTGACACCAGCGCTGTGTGCTACGTTACTGAAAAAAGGTGACGCTGAATTTACGGATAAAAAAGGCTTCTTCGGTTGGTTTAACCGTAAATTTGATTTGATGACCGCAGGTTATGAGGCTGGTGTAGCCAAGTTGCTAAAACGCACTGGGCGCATGTTGTTGGTGTTTGTGGCAATGAGCGCTGGTGCGGGTTGGTTATTTATGAATCTGCCGACGTCTTTCCTACCAGATGAAGACCAAGGTACGGTGTTCTCGATGGCAATCTTGCCGCCGAACTCGACTCAAGAGCAGACTGAAAAAACACTCGATAAAGTGCGTAGCTATTTCTTGGAAGAAGAAAAAGACAACGTGAGATCCGTGTTTACCGTGGCTGGTTTTAGTTTTGCTGGTCAAGGCCAAAACATGGGTATGGCGTTTATTGGCTTGAAAGATTGGTCTGAGCGCGAAGCGCCAGGTTCGGATGCTGCATCTTTGACTGGCCGTGCTATGGGTTACTTCTCAACCATCAAAGAAGCCATGGTATTTGCGTTTGCACCTCCTGCCATCCAAGAGTTGGGTAACGCAACGGGTTTTGATTTCTATCTACAAGACTCCCTGAGCCTTGGTCACGAAGCATTAGTTGCTGCACAAGGGCAATTACTGGGAATGGCAGCGCAGAATCCAAAACTAGTTGGTGTTCGTCCGAATGGCCAATCTGATGCGCCAATGTACCAAGTGCATGTAGATCACGTTAAATTGCGCGCGCTGGATGTCAGCATCAACGACGTGAACCAAATCCTATCCGCCGCTTGGGGTGGTGCGTACATCAACGACTACATTGACCGTGGTCGCGTTAAAAAAGTGATGGTGCAAAGTGATGCAGAGTTCCGTATGCAGCCAGAAGATTTTAACTCATGGTATGTACGTAATGCGCAAGGTGAAATGGTGCCGTTTTCGGCGTTTGCAAGTGGTGAATGGACGTATGGTTCACCACAGCTTCAACGTTTTAATGGCCTAGCCGCGATGAACATTCAAGGTGGTGCAGCTCCAGGTGTCAGTACGGGTGAAGCAATGGCTGAGATTGAAGCGATGGTTGAGCAGTTACCAGAGGGCTTTACGGTGAACTGGAACGGCATCTCTTATGAAGAGCGTTTGTCTGGCAACCAAGCTCCAATGTTGTATGCGTTGTCCATTTTGGTCGTGTTCCTCGTACTTGCTGCGTTGTATGAAAGCTGGTCTGTACCGCTTGCGGTCGTGTTGGTTGTACCTTTGGGCGTATTAGGCGCTGTGCTCGCAGTACTTGGTCGTGGAATGGACAACGACGTGTTCTTCCAAGTGAGTTTGTTAACCACAGTGGGTCTGGCTACGAAAAACGCGATTTTGATCGTTGAGTTCGCGAAAGAATATTACGAGAAAGGTGCAGGTCTGATTGAAGCTACACTGCACGCGGTGCGTGTACGTCTTCGTCCAATCATCATGACGTCCTTGGCGTTTGGCTTGGGTGTGGTTCCGTTGGCAATCAGTGCTGGCGTGGGCTCTGCTGGTCAAAACGCGGTAGGCACTGGTGTGCTTGGCGGCATGATCAGTGCGACCTTGCTTGGTATCTTCTTTGTTCCGGTGTTCTTTGTTGTGGTAGAGCGTTTGTTTGATCGCCGTGCTCAAAAAGAAGTGCAGAAAGAGCAATCTCAAGAACTCGCTTCAGCAACGGACAAGGCGGAGTAAGACTTCGTAAGCTTAACTGAGTTATACTAATAACAATAAACATAATAAAAGGGCGCGTAAGCGCTCTTTGTTTATGCTTTCAACTCGATGGTTTAATACGTCACCGATTTTGAATGAAGCCTAGGAAAAGCGATCTCGTTTCGAATTCCTCATAAAAAGGTCAGAAAGCATAACATGAAGCCATAAGTTAAATAGGCGGCTATGAAAGAGCAAAAAATTTCACCTATCTCCGTTTTGGATCAAAGCCCAATGTTTGTCTCTGGGGTGATGCAACGGATGTATCGCAACCGAGCGCAAGCAGAGTTATGTCGTCAAAATCAGATGACCTTGGAGATGGCCAGTGCGTTGGCAGCGTTAGAAGAGTTTCAGCCCATGAGTCAACAAGCGTTAGCCGATGCCGTTTTGACCGAACGAAGCGTTGCAAAGCGTATGGTCGATAACTTGGAAAAACGTGGTTTTGTGTGCGTTTCGAAGAGTGAGGCGAACCAACGACTGAAAATGCTCAGTTTGACGAAAGAAGGTGAAGCAACGATAAAGAAAGTTCATCAAATAATGAAGAACTTGCAGCGCGAATTCTTCTCTTGTTTATCAGAAGATGAGTCGGCAGAGTTTTTTCGTTTGGTAAGGAAAATGACATTAGCCAATCATTCGTAAGCGTCTTCTCTGCGTTAAATCTAAGCCTTTTTGTAAAGCCTCAGCTATATTCTGAGGCTTTTTTATTTCATTTTTCAGATCAAACCGTACGATTTTAGAACCACAATACCGAACGTGCAGGTGACGGTTGAAAGCACTGTTGTCAAAGCAATAATGTTGGCTGCCAGTACCGCATTTCCTCCCATTGAGCGGGCCATGACGTAACTCGCTGCCGCAACGGGCGAGGCGTTCATGAAGAATAAAATCCCCAATTCAATACCTCGAAAACCAACAAAATACGCGCCTAACGTGATCAACACTGGGGCAACAATCAACTTGTAACTGCTTGCAAACCAAGACGGGCCTTTTTCCTTTCTCATCAAACTAAAATCCAACGAGCCACCTGTACATAACAATGCGAGCGGCAACGTCATTTTCGACAGATAGTTACCCGCATCAATGACTACGTTTGGAACCGGAATCGACAACAAGTAGAAAAGCATACCTAAAACGATTGAGATGATAAGCGGGTTCTTCGTCAGTGTTCTTCCCATCATTTTTGCTGCTTGAGAAGCAGACGTAGCGCCTTTGGGTGATAGGCAGATCACCGCTTGAACGTTATAGATAAAGGTGGTGATGGCGACATAAAGAGCAGCTAATGCGACACCCTGTGAACCATAAGCATTCGCAACGTATGCAATGCCGATAATGCCAGTGTTGGCGCGAAATCCACCTTGAATCAACACGCCCTGATCGGGAGAAGATTTAAACAGAACAGAAACGGACATGTAGGTGAAAATAAAAAACAGAATGCTCGCGACTACGCCGTAGTTGATGAAACCACTGGCGGCAGAAAAATCATGCTCAGAAGCCACAATACTGACAAACAACATGGCTGGCAGCGTGACCTTAAAAACCAGCTTAGAGCCAATTTCAATAAAGTTATCGTTGATGAGACCAAACCGTTTAAAGATAACGCCAAGCACCAACATTAAGCAGATGGGGCCTGTGATCGACAAAGAGAATTGCAACTGATGTAA
>JABXIW010000323.1 GCA_013372875.1 Gammaproteobacteria bacterium
CACTTTTCGATGCATATAACACCGAGTAATAAGATGTAGGTTCACGTGGTGAAGTCCGTGATTAAAACACGTAAACCAAACATCCTTTTGTATGGCTCGATACCAAGTCACTGTACTCCTTAAGATAACCATTGAGATGATCGAGTACTGACGACCTTGGTAAGCGTTGACACCGTGGGAATTAATCAAGGAGGAGTTATGCCTCGTACCGTGAATCCATCTGACTTCCAAAGCAAACGAAAGGAAGTGCCAGATAATGAATACGCCAGAACCATTCCGTGTAACACCGTCAATCTGAGTGCCCCCTTTCATTGGTTAGCTCTGGGGTTACATGATTTCGTACGTATGCCTCTCATCAGTGCTTTTTACGGCATCTGTTTTATGGCAGCAGCGATTGGTATTGTGCTTCTGGTGCAATGGCAAGGCACACACTTAGTGGTGATGCCAAGCCTCATCGTCTATATGCTCATAGGTCCGTTTTTAGCACTGGGTCTTTATGATGCAAGTTGGGAGAGAGAACGTGGGCACAAAGCGCGCCTGCTCCATTCCATGAAAGCGATTGGTCGTAACTCCAGCTCACAATGGGCGTTCGCAGTATTGCTC
Source organism: Gammaproteobacteria bacterium (assembly GCA_013372875.1). The sequence goes on from JABXIW010000323.1 coordinate 604, forward strand.
GCCGTCTGTATGATTTTCTGGATGCGTATCGCTGCGCTGCTCCACGCGTTGTACCCATCCGTACAAGGCGCACCACTGACTGAGTTTTTGCCTTTTCTGGTTATAGGTTCATTGGTTGGATTCGTGTTGGCGTGTATCGTATTTAGTATCTCTGCGTTTTCGATTCCATTAATGATGGAGCGCCGTGTCGACATGATGACAGCGGTGTTTACTAGCTTTAACGCAGTGAAATCCAATATTCCGGCCATGATTGTTTGGGCAGCGATAATTTGTGGCGGTATATTGATTGGCTTTGCTACCTACGGAATCGGTATGTTGTTTACCATGCCAATTTTGGGCTACGGTACATGGCACGCCTATCATGCAACCATCAAGAAAAAACACACGCCTTAACGGACAAATGCTATGATTCAGCCCTCGCCAACGCGGGGGCTTTTTATTGAATACACCGGAGTATGGATGGACATTGAACTGAGTTATAAAGCCAAGCAAGTCATGGTTGATTGTATCTCTTTGGCACAGCAGGCATTTAAGCGCTCATTCCCTATCCCAAGCATCACATTCAACGTTCGCGGCAAAGCAGCGGGAAAAGCCTACCTTCAATTAAATCAGATTCGTCTCAACCCTATTTTATTTAGAGAAAATCCACAGGCGTTTTTGGAAGAAGTAATTCCTCATGAAGTCGCCCACTTAATCACCTACCAAGTGTACGGCAGAGTTCGACCACACGGAAAAGAGTGGCGGGGCGTCATGGAATCCGTATTTGGTATTCCTGCCAACACCACACACCGCTTTGAAGTTACCTCAGTCCAGGGTAAGACGTTTGAGTATCGTTGCGGCTGCATGACCTACCCGCTCTCGATTCGCCGACATAATAAAGTTCTGCGCAAAGAGGCAACCTACTCCTGTCAAAAATGCCACCAGCCTTTGAATTTTACAGGTGTTCAACTTTCTTAATCTCGCCGGTGAGAAACAGCGGCGATCACTTGTTTATTTTTATTATTAACAGACTCATTACGAAAGCCAATCTCTGAGTGGTAGAATGATTAAAGTCATACTTTTTAAAGACTTTAATCATGAAATACTTGTTTACTCTGTTTCTCTTTGTTCTTTCTAGTTCCGCTTTTTCTGCCCCTCCTAGCTCATTTTCTGCCGCCAAACGTGAAGCGGTGAAAATCTATCAAGACCACCCAAGCAGTTTTTACTGCGGTTGTGATATCCAGTGGCAAGGCAAAAAAGGCGTTCCTGACTTAGCCTCTTGCGGTTACCAAGTTCGCAAACAAGAAAAACGCGCAGCTCGCATTGAATGGGAACATGTGGTTCCTGCTTGGCAATTCGGCCACCAGCTCCAGTGTTGGCAAAGCGGTGGGCGCAAAAACTGTTCGCGCAACGACACGGCTTTTAAACTCATGGAGGCGGATTTACACAACCTGACCCCAGCGGTTGGTGAGGTGAACGGTGACCGTTCTAACTTCAACTTCAGCCAATGGAACGGCATGGATGGCGTCAGTTATGGCCGCTGCGACATGCAAGTGAACTTCAAGCAACGCAAAGTAATGCCACCCGACAGAGCTCGTGGCTCGATTGCACGTACTTACCTGTACATGAGCAAGGAGTACGGATTCAAACTCTCCAAGCAACAAACTCAGCTAATGAGTGCTTGGAACAAAACCTATCCGGTAGATAAATGGGAATGTGAGCGTGACGAGCGCATCGCCAAAGTACAAGGTAACCACAACCCGTTTGTTCAAGAGGCTTGCCGCGCACTGTAAAAACACAAGCGCACCCGAGCTTTGTTTGAGGCGTTTCCTTCATTCGAAACGCCTCTTGCCCCTTGTTTTTTCGGTTGAAAGCATCCATGTTAGGAACTAAGTTTATTCTCTTGCTGGAAATCTCATGCG
>JABXIW010000294.1 GCA_013372875.1 Gammaproteobacteria bacterium
GTCAGTTGGCTAGGTGACCCTCGGCTTAGAAAGGGTCAATAGTACTAAAGCATGAGGCGTGCCAACTTTAAAGCGCATAGAAACAGGCTGATATTTAATCAATTTCATTAAAACTTCATCAATAGCGACTATTTGCTCACAGTTTTCATTGCAATTTGCAAACTCGATTTAGCAATTCGCAAACAGATTCGCACTGTAGGAACTTATTTAGACTTACCACAATTTTCCGTAAGGGAAGTAAAACATATTCAAAACCACAAGAGACACAATCACGAGAAACGTCAGCTGCATGCCCTTCACTCTTCCTTTAAAACTCTCTTGTAGGATACCTCTGGCATGAATGATGCGGCCAATTACAAAGATAATACCGGTAAGATGAATCCAAATGGGTGCTGCGCCGTTAAACTCTAACAACGCCATAAGAATTAACGTAATGGGTATGTATTCGCTTGCGTTACTTTGTGCGCTGCGGGCAATTTGCAGTGCTTCTACGCCGCCATCTGCGTACGCAACCTTGTTAAGGCGCCTTTGTTTGATGACTTGAAACGCTAACCAAACTAAAAGTAGAGCCAGAATACTGGCATAAAGTGCAGTGATCATGTTGAGTCCTTTCTATTCAGAGACCTATTCACTATACCTAAGTAACTTCCAGATGCCGAATAATGAAAAACATCGCTATTCACAACTTGAATTTCAGTGATAAAAAAGCGCTCGACTGAGCGCTTTTATGTTTGGTTTTACTTGGATGCACGATGAACTAAAACGAGCGTGGTTGGCCCAAACTTGGTTTAAAACGGATTCAACCTACACCGAATGATTAGCCAACCTTTTGCGCTTTATTCCTTTCGCAACGCCTTCGAAGATCGTGAGCAACAAACCCACCCAGATAAAGGCAAACGTAACCGCTTTAACGTCATCGAATAGCTCCCCAAAGAACACGACAGCAAGAATAAACTGCAAGCTCGGCTCTATGTATTGCATCAAGCCAACCGTCGATAAGTTTGTAATACGAATCGCGATTGAGTAGAAGATCAAAGGCAGAATCGTGATTGGCGCGCTGCCGAAGTAAAGCAATAAAGTTGTAGTATCAACGGAAGAAGCAAGCTCTCCTGTCGTCCATTGTTTGAACAGCAAATATCCCAACGCAAACGGCGCGAGAACAAGTGCTTCAATAAACAATGTTGTGCTCCAATCGTAGTTGATTTTCTTTTTGTAGAGTCCATAAAGCGCAAAGAAAAGCCCCATTGTTAAGGCAACAAACGGTAGCTGCCCGTATTGAAACACTTGGTATAACACGCCACAAGTTGCGAGCAATATTGCAATTAATTGCCCCTTAGAAAGCTTATCTCCCAAAACAAATACACCTAAAGCGACAGACACAAGTGGCCCGATGAAAAAGCCCAAGCTTGCATCAATCACTCGATGGTGAGTCAACGCCCACGTAAATGCACTCCAAGAAATACACATTAGGCTACTTGCCACAAAGGTATACCAAAGAGACTTTTTATCTCGCCACACCTGTGACCAATTTGGCCAATGGCGAGTCACCGCGTAGACGATCAGAATCCCTACGGGTACCGAGCCAATAATGCGCCATGCCAGCAACTCATCCATTGCAGCATTAGGAAGAAAACGGTAGTAAACCGGCAGTAATCCCCAAATAACGAAGGATAACGCAGCCATAAAATTGCCGTAGTGACGATGATTCATAGGCTATTGCTCATTGAGATGAAGAAAAAGTGACGCGATTTTATAGCGCAAAAGGCGTTTGTAAAGTGATTATCATCGCGCCTAATTGTTACAGGTTCAGCCCTTGTACGACTGCCGTAAAGCCACTCACAAAACACAGCAGTAACGCACCAAAACGAATCTTTTCTTTCGGCAGCGATTGCGTCGTTTTCATCGCAAGCCAATACCCAAGCCCGGCAGCTGGTAGTAACGGAATCGTAATCACAAGGTGGTGCAACGTAAAGAAGCCCGCTGGGATTTGAACCACCAAAGAGATGATAGAACTGAATACGAAAAATGCCGACAAGTTACCGCGTAACTGGTTCGCTTCTTGATGCTGCAATAGCAATGCCATCGGAGGGCCACCGATTGCCGAGCTGGTACCAAACAAACCGGAGAAAAATCCAGCTAACGTCATACGCTGGGGTGTTGGTTCAATACGAAACGGAAGCACACTAACGATAACCGCGAATAGAACGAGTAAACCGATCCACAACGTCAGTGCTTGAGTGGAGACAAAAAACAGCATGAAGCCACCAGCAATAGAACCGGGAACTCGGCCAATCAATGCCATTTTTAAACCACCGATTTCGACGCTACTGCGGTGTTTCAGCGCATTCATGATCGAAATAAACAACGCGACCAAACAGATAGGTGCAGGCACATATTCGGGCGCCCATAGAATGAGCAACGGCGCGGCCACAATGGCTAAGCCAAAACCAATCGCAGTTTGGACAAAAGAACCGAGAAAAATCAGTCCCATCGCAAGCAAGTTAACCGAATCAAATTCCATCTAGATTGTTCTTATGTTCAGATGATCAATAAGGGCGCTAGACTTATCGCATTTCGAGATAGTTGCCTAACCCCGCCTTGCGTAGCATTCCTCAATGACCATGAAAAGACAATCTATTTGTCTGTTTTTAGACAACATTCATTTTCGCTAACCTCACTACTAACGTAAGGCTTTTCTTACAGAAAACTGAATGCACTGTACACCAAAACAACACATATGCCGTTGATAAAATCATCAAAATGATTGATGTCGAGCTCTAGCGCTTTATTTTGCATCGCTCTATAATGCTGACCCTTTTATCAATACTGTACTTATTTCCACAACAAAAAAGCGTACAGTTATTTACTTTTTTACCTTTAACTTGCTGTGAAAATAATATGAAAAAACAGACTGGATTTACTCTGATTGAGTTAGTAGTGGTGATTGTGATACTCGGCATTCTTGCTGTCACCGCCGCACCACGTTTTTTAAACTTACAAAACGATGCTCGCGAAGCCCGCTTAGAAGGTATGAAAGGCGCAATTGCGTCGGCGTTGGGGATCGGATATGGAAAAATGGCGATCGTAGGATTAGAGCATTATCCATACATTTCAAACAAACACACAGACGCGGGATCAGGTAAAGGCCCAGAAAGTCTTCCTTTCCCAGGTTGCAATCTTAATGGTTCTAAGAGCTGTACATTTAGATATGGATACCCAGATGCGGATGAAACTAGCTTAGCCGTACTCGTTGCTGAGCTAGATAATCAGTATGGAACAAGTGATTGGAAAGTAACCCAATCACAGGAAAAAATTGAAGTCGTAATTTCCGCTAGAGACGACAAAAATAGTAGCTTAACCCAGTGCGGTATTTTGTATGCTCCGCCAACTACATCAAACGAAAGCTATAAATTAGAAATTCTTCCTTGCCCATAACCAAATAAGGCTGCCAATCGGCAGCCTTATTACTTTTAACTCTGTGCTTGATGAGCGATACGCAAATTAAGCGAATACGTATTTATCCATCATATTCACCATACGACCAATTTCTGGCTTGGTAATGGTGTCATTAGCGCCAAGCGACAGCGCTTTTGCTCGGTTATCTTCACTCATTAGTGACGAGAACATGATGATTGGCATTTGGCGGAACGCTTCGGTTTCACGCAACCTTTTCACTAAGTGCATACCATCCATTCGAGGCATTTCTACGTCCGTCACAACCGCATCCAGCAGTTCTCGCACTGGTAGCTGTTCTTCTTTCGCAACCTCAATCAAGCTCATCAATTTCTCATGCGCTTCACCACCATCTTTACAGGTGATAACGTTGTAACCTGACGACGCCAAAGTATCTTGAATCAGAGAACGGATGAACGCGGAATCGTCCACAACCATGATGGTTTTCGCGTTACGCTTACCAACCATGCGCTGGTTCAAATCAACAGATTTATCCACTTTCACGTCGTATTTTTCCATACTCAGCTCAGGGTTAATATCTGCAATGATCTTTTCAAAGTCGAGGATCATAATCAGGTTGCCATCTTTGCGAACGACCGCCACAACACAATCCTGCTCACCGGCTTCTAAAAACTGACTTGGCGATTCCACATCATTCCATGAAATACGGTGAATACGTGAAATGCTGTCGATTAGGAAGCCATTGGTCATCTTGTTGAAATCGGTAACGATAACAAACTTGCGCTCAAGGTCTTGTCGCGTAGGTACACCTAACCAACCAGCCAAATCGACTAAAGGCGTTAGGACATCGCGAGATGAGAACACACCAATCATATGAGGTTGCGCGTTCGGATAATCTGTCGTCTCTGGCACGCGAATCACTTCACGTACTTTGGCAACGTTAATACCGTAATAACAGGTTTTGGTGCTGCCGTCTGGCAATTGTTTTTCTAGGTGAAACTCAATAATTTCGAGCTCATTGGTACCACTTTCAGTCAAAATGGTGCTGGTTACGTTACTCATAGACCCAATATCCAAAAAACGCGTCAAGAAAAGGCTTGATGCAATACCGTAAAGAACTTCTTCCTACGGCAAAAAATCCGAGCGTCCTTTTTAGTCTTTACGACTGTGTTTGTAAACCTTCAAAAGGACGATTACTGCACACTTCCATCTCAAACAGTGAAAATATGTCTCAATTTTAAACAAGACTTCGGTAGAGATTCTACTCTCCCGCCTTCGTTACGTTCTATAGCGGCCATAACACTGAAAAGTTTAGGAATAATTTGAGCGAATGCTTTATGCCACAAGCAAAGTTACAACGCAGAAGATAGCAATAAAATGCCACTCATTTCTAACATGAAGAAATTTGAAACGCAGCTATCGAGTGTAGTGCAGCAACCTCTCCCTTATTGGCTTCCTATTTTGATGTAAGAAAAGCCTCACAACCACAACAAAACATTAGATATCAATAATTTAGAATTAGTTTAAAAACAACCCTATACTTGACCCGTTTCTTAAAATTAATAACTATTTATCTGTTCTTAATCAATAACAAACGATGCTCCACTTATATGAATTCAGACTCTTCTCTACATACTCAATGGTTAACTCACTTTCCAGCCGATATGCAACACCACATGGCAACGGTGTATCTGGAAACCATGACAGAAGATCTCGAAGTGTTAAAAGCGCATCTACACGAACCAAAACATTCACTCCAGACCGTGCACAAGATTAAAGGCGGGCTCGCACAAATAGGCTTGGAGCATATTCATCAATCCGCTTTATTGACCGAACAATTGTGCCGATCTGACTCCCCCCTTTATCAAACGGCGTTAGAGAAACTCATCACCGATCTAGAGCTAAGCGTGAATGACGTCCATCATTGGGTTACTCAACATACCTAAAGCGATTCTCTTCCCTCAAAAAACCTCAAGAGAAGCATTTAAGCTTCCGCTGCATTGAATTTTGTTACACGCTTTGACTGCACAAGGATTGACCCATGAGTTTTGACCGTAATCTGTGTAAAGTTCTGGTCGCTGACGATTCCAGACTGGTTACCAGCAGCGTGACCGCGATACTTCGACAACTCGATTTAAGTGACATCTATTACGCTTATAAACCTTTTGAGGTCATCAATCTTTGTAAGCAAATGCATTTTGATTTGGTGATTTGTGACTACAACTTTCAAACTCAGCTCAATGGCTTTCAGTTGTTAGAAGAGTTAAAGCACGCGAAAATTCTGCCTGCACATACAACGTTCGTCTTTTTGACCGGAGAAAATGATCACAAGATCGTGCGTTCAATAGTGGACTGCGACCCTGATGACTACTTGCTAAAACCGTTTAATCACACCTTTTTTCGCAACCGACTGCTGTCAGCCATGAAACGCAGAAGTGTGCTACTACCGATTTACGAAAAACTGCGTGAGATGGACTTTGAAGGCGTGATTGAAGCCACCGATACCCTTCTTCCCTTTCATCCCGAATATTCAAAACTGATCAGACGTTACCGTGCGCATGCAATGGTGCAAAACAAACAGTTTTCTAGCGCCCGTAGCGAATACGAAAAGTTACTCAAAGAAGACAATTTTGACTGGATTAAAACTGCACTCGCCAACACGCTAATCGAGACCGATGACCTAGAAAAAGCACAAGAAGTTCTGGAAAGCTTGAGCAGTAAAAAAGAGAACCCCTACTATCACGATGAAATGTCTAACATGGCGGTGCTGAGTGAAGACATTCCTAAAGCGATCAAACACCTTAAGCAATCGACTATGTTGTTGGATGCTGGTTCTGAGCGTGAACTGGTGATCACCAACCTCTCTTTAGCCAGCGAATCTTACGATGACGCGGTCACTTACATTAAGCGCTACTACGAAAAGAACGAAAATACCTTCCGAGGCGGCATCTTCACCAAACTGAATTTTGTGCGCTGCCACTTATATAGAGCGCTCAATGCACCTTCAAATCAATGCTTTGAAAACCTTTTGTTTGGATTAAACCCACTGATTGGTGAAATAGAGAAGAACTCACAATTCAAAGCCCAATTTGCATTGATTGACGCGCACATCGCGCTGATTCGTGGTGATTTAAAAGCCGCTATTTCTCAAGTCAGAGCGGTACTAGCCAGCAATCAACTGTCGCACTTCTATGATCTTTACCATCTGTGTGTACTGCTCGAACGCTGTTCATTTTTAAGTGAAATGAAATCGATGTTGCCACGTGCTCGCCGAGCCATTGCCGAAGCGCAACATCCAAGTATTTTCCGAAGCCAAGTGCACATGCTCAAAAGCCTGGAAGTGCGCCTGCAAGAATCGCAGACTAAAATCGAGCAAATCCGAAGACAAATTACCGCTCAGAAGTCGATTTCAACCTCCTCAATCACGCCGCACTTTGATCGCTACTTTCAACTGCACGACCTTCTTCCTCACTCTAAGAAAATCTGTTTAGCGATTGTGAGGTTAGCCTCACTTCGCCCATTTGAGTATCGCGGCGAATACGCAATTTATCGTAAGCTCGAGCATTGTGACCGCGTAATACGAAACTTGTGTGATAACCGAGAATTACAATCCATTAAATACAACAACATGTATCAATATGCGAAACAGAACATCACGGTCAGCAATGGATGAATTAACGTTTTCTGTTTGTTAGTTTTCTGTCAGGGCATGTTTTTACACAATTTTCTCATCGTTAAGTGTTTCAATGGCTGCCGCCAACATTCCAAAAAATAAGACACTGATTTTCATTTTTGGAAAGAGTCATTTTCCTTCCTCTCAGCAAGGTTTTTCCTACAATCCTACTCATCCAATCGAGCTGTTGCCTGACAGCGTACTAGTTGAAATATTAGATGAGGTTCACTTTGAATAACGTTCTTATTATCGACGACCA
>JABXIW010000244.1 GCA_013372875.1 Gammaproteobacteria bacterium
GCAAAGTGCCATCCATATCGGAAGCAATAAATTTGATGCGAACTTGTGACATTAACTAAAACTCTAAATGACGCTGCGAAAAATATATCCATGTAAGGTACAGGATCTTGTATGAATCTCAAGTCGGGATGACGACGCCTTTCGCGATTACCAAGGGTGCAGTTTAAAGTAATCTTCACTGTGATCGATGAAGGCTCTCACCGCAGGAGACAAGTGTTTACGTGATGAATACAGCGCGTAAATGTTGAGATCATTTGGCTTCCAATTCGGCAACACCGACTCAAGCTGACCCGATTGCAGATAGATATTGCTCAAATAGGTTGGCAACATCGAAATACCCATGCCTTGTAACGCGCCATGCAATAACGCCGTGGCCTCATTGCTGGTTAGGCGACACTCAATTCCCACCGATTCGAACTGGTCGCCCTGAGACAAATGCCACACGTGACGCTCAAAGTTTTTGTAACCCAAACAGTCGTGTGAAGATAAATCTCGCGGATGCGCGATCGCGTGGTGAGTTTGCAAGTATTGTGGCGATGCCACCAACACCGATTCACACACCGCAATCGGCTTACCAATCAAAGAAGGATCGGGATCTGACGCAATTCGGATTGCCAGATCGATGCGTTGCTCGGTTAGATCACTCACTGAATCTTGCAGATCTATGTCGATATGCACTTTGGGGTGCTTTTGCATAAAACTGTTTACTGCTGGGATCAACTGTGAGAACCCAAATGAAGTGCTAGACGCGAGACGGATTTTTCCGGACAGCTCACCATCAACGGCAATGTTCGACGTCAACGTATCGGCCTGTTTTAACCAGCGCTCAATCTGAGGCAAGCTGCGCTCCCCTGCGGTGGTGAGCGACACCTTGCGCGTGGTGCGGTGCAACAAACGAGTTTGCAGCCAGTTCTCCATCGCCTCTACATAACGAGTCACCATTGGCCGAGACATGTCTAACCGCTCTGCGGTCGCGGTAAAACTGCCAGAATACACCACATCCACAAACACTTTTGCTGCCGTTACTCTGTCCATACATTTGCTCGAAATAAGAAATAGTGATGCACATTATTGTGTATTTTTCCGAGCGTATCAATTTTCTAATATAGCTCCCGTTCCCAAGCCATCGTCGCTTGGCCCCAAATTCTTTAGGAGCTTATTATGAAAAAATTCACTTTGATTGCTGCATCCGTTTTAATGGCAAGCCCTGTCCTAGCGGCAAACCACTCTCCCCTTACTCTTGAGGTTTACAACGCCGACGGTAACAGCTTCCACGTCAACTCAACCTTGGTATACGGTGAGACTGACGCCATGGTCATCGACACTGGCTTCACCAAAGCTGACGCGATGCGCATTGCCGCTAAAGTGTTGGACTCAGGCAAAACGCTTAAAACCATTTTTATCAGCCAAGCGGACCCAGACTACTATTTTGGCGCAGAGGCCCTACACCAACAGTTCCCTGATGCGCAGATCATCGCAACGCCTGCGGTTCAAAAAATTATTAAAGAGAAATTGGCTGGAAAGCTGGCGTACTGGGGACCAAAGCTTGGCGCAAACGCACCGGTAAAACCAGTGATCCCTGTCGCGTACGATAAAGCATCATTGGAGCTAGAAGGTCATAAGATTGAAATTCGTGGCAACCATGGCACATCAGCACACCGCCCTTACCTATGGATTCCAGATAACAAAGCGATTCTAGGTAACGTAGCCGTGTACTCAAACGTACATTTGTGGATGGCCGATGCCGCTGACCAAACCGCTATCAATGCTTGGGAGCAACAGCTTAGCGAGATGCTTGCGCTTAAACCTCAAGTGGTCATCCCTGGTCACATGAAAGCAGGCACAAAGCTGAACGCAGACACCATTCACTACTCGCAACAATATTTGCAGGATTTTCAGCAAGCGAAAAAACACAGCAATAACAGCGTTCAACTCATTGACACCATGTCAGCGAAATACCCAGAAGCTCAATTGCCAATCGCGCTAGAAATCGGTGCGAAAGTGCATACTGGTGAAATGTCATGGTAACCGTGCATTACTTCTTCGATCCCATGTGTGGTTGGTGCTACGGGGCATCACCACTCATCGAAGCCTTGATGGACACCTCTCAATTTAAGGTAGAGCTTCATCCCGGCGGTATGATTGAGAAACGCGCGATTGAATCTGAATTTCGTCAGCACATCATCAACAGTGACGCTCGTATCGCAACCGAAACCGGAGCAACGTTTGGTGAAGCATATCTGCAACGCGTGAAAAGCGAAGATGCGTTTGTTCTTGATTCTTATCTACCAACACAAGCGATCTTGAGTGCGGAGAAAATGGGGCTGAATCCATGGCACATGCTAAAGGCCATCCAATCCGCGCATTATCAGCTCGGGTTAAAAGTGAATGAAGCATCGACGCTCAAAGCCATTGCAGAATCGCTAGGTTTAGCAAACGATGTGTGGGAGCAAAACATGACGTTAAGCGAAGCCGATCTAGATGAGAAAATTCGCTCTAGCCGACAGTTGATGCGCCAGTTACACGTTGGTGGTTATCCAACCCTGATTGCAGAAGTAAATGGCGAGTACCTGACCTTGCCGCACTCGACCTACTACGACAAACCGGCACAGTGGAAGCTTGCATTACAAAAACTGCAATAAGCTCTTCCCCACTCGCTCTTGTTCTTAATCCAAGAGCGAGTGCCAACACCGACATGGCAATCCTGACTCAAACAGGTACAATCCTCGCTCGAATTTTTACTCGCGCGGATACCCACCATGCACTCGCCTGAACATTGTTTTACTCGTTTTACTGCTGATACTTCTGACTATGAATTACCAACGCAGTTTACGTTTCCGTTCTACTACACGCCGCATCCTCTTTGCGTTTTGGCCGCAAAGCAATTGCAACAGCACTTATTAGCGCAAACCAACTTCGAACACGATTTTGGTTTGGTTAATGAAGAAACGGGGCGAGGCAAAATGTTTGGCGTATTGCTGGTAAAAAGCCCTCAAGGCGAGCTCGGCTTTTTAAGTGCGTTTTCTGGCAAAATTGCTGACAAAAACTTGATTCCAGGATTTGTCCCTCCTGTGTACGACATGCTGACCGATGAAGGCTTCTTCCGCGCAGAAACGGATGCCATCAACGCCGCCAATGCGGAGTACAAAACCTGTGCCGCGAATCCGGAATTGGCGGAGCTTAAAGCGCAAATCCAAGCCGACCGAGCCGCTTATCAGCAAGAGGAGCAAACACAGCGCCAAGTGATGATTGATGGCCGAGCAGCACGCAAGCGACAGCGCCAACAGGGCGAGCAAACGCTCAATGCCGATGATCTCAAAATCTTGTTGGATGAGTTGGGTAAGCAAAGTGTCGCTGAGAAAAACGTTCTCAAATACTTAAAGCAAGCGTGGGATGAAAAGCTTGCAATCAAAGAAGCGCGATTGGCCGAGTTAGAGCAGCAACTTGCTCATCTGAAAGAACAGCGCAAAACGCTCTCCAACGCTTTGCAGCACAAACTGCATAAACAATACCGCTTCCTAAACAGCCATGGCGAAGCACGCGACTTGGTGGACATTTTTGCGGACACCACAAACCCAATACCACCAGCAGGTGCGGGGGAATGTGCTGCGCCAAAACTGCTTCAATACGCGTTTAAACACGGATTCAAACCGCTGGCGCTGGCAGAATTTTGGTGGGGTGTGTCGCCAAAGTCTGAAGTTCGCCAACACAAAAAGTTCTACCCATCGTGTAATAGCAAATGTCAGCCGATTTTAGGTCATATGATGCAAGGGCTGGACGTCGAACCCAACCCATTGGCGGAGAATTGGGCAGAAGACAAAGAGCTAGAGATAATCTACCAAGACGACGCTATGGTCGTCGTCAACAAGCCCTCGGGCTTACTTTCAGTGCCAGGTAAAACTATCAAGGACTCTGCTTATACGCGCCTACAAGCGATGTTCCCTGATGTGGAAGGGCCGTTTGTGATTCATCGCCTCGACATGGCGACCTCTGGCATTTTGGTGTTTGCCTTAACCAAGCGCGCGAACAAAAGTCTGCAAAAACAGTTTATGGCTCGCGGCGTACAAAAACGTTATATGGCACTGCTCGAAGGCGTATTAAACGAGCCTGAAGGGGAAATTTCACTGCCAATGCGTGGCGACCCAGACGACCGCCCACGTCAACTGGTGTGTTTTGAACACGGGAAACATGCAGAAACCTACTGGCAACTGATTGACGTCAAAGATGGACGCAGCAAGGTATACATGTATCCGAAAACCGGGCGAACTCACCAACTACGTGTACACAGTGCTCATCACATGGGGTTAAACATGCCGATGGTTGGTGATGGTTTATACGGCGAAAAAGCGAATCGCTTACACCTGCATGCTGAGATGCTAGAGCTGGATCATCCATACAGCAAAGAGCGCATGGTGTTCAAAGCTGAGTGCGAATTCTAACGTCTTCCAGATTTTAAATAACAAAAAGGCACTGACTAACAGTGCCTTTTTTGGTTTCTAACAACAGAATAAGCGTGATGCGCGATACCGAAAACCGTTAGCTCACCTTAAACTTGGTCCACACCTGAGAACGCCAACGCCTTGCCATGATGATACCACGCACCCATTCATCGAGAGCGATTGCCATCCAAGCCCCTAAAACGCCATAACCCAAGTGGATGCCAAAGATATAAGAGAAAAGCACGCCTAGTCCCCACATACTCAAAATCCCCATTTGCACTGGGAACTTGATGTCACCCGCGCCTTTGAGCCCCGCGATAAAAATCAGGTTAAACACACGTCCGGCCTCGAGCAAAATTGAGCCCATGACTAACGAGCCTGCCAATGCGAGTATTTCTGGTTGATCGGTAAATACGCGCAGAATCTCTTCTCTAAACAGGTAAATCAGTGTGGTTGCCGCCGTTGATGCCACAAATCCCACTAAGAAGTAGATTTGTACGCGTTTTAAAATGCTGCTCACCCAACCTTTACCGATGTAGTAACCGGTCTGAATTTGCGCTGCCTGACCAATTGCCAACGCGAAAGCAAACGAGAAACGGGCAATGTTTTGTGCATAAGTGAAAGCGGCCAACGATGCCGTCCCCATTTGCACCACAAAGTACACAATGCAGATTTGCGCCACGTTGTAAGACAGCACTTCACCCGCGTTCA
>JABXIW010000344.1 GCA_013372875.1 Gammaproteobacteria bacterium
CGCAAATTCTTTATGGAGCGCAAAAACAGCGACTATCGCCGAGTGGGTAATTCCTACATGTACGAGCCTTATAAAGAAGAATTAACCTTTGGCGGCATGATTGATGAAAAGCAACGCAAAGAGTTGGCGCAGGCACAAAAAGAGTTAGCGAAATTTGAGAAAGAGTTAGCGGCCATGCCAGCCTCGCAACGCAAAATGATGGAATCCATGATGGGCTCACAAATGGAGCAGTTGCGCAAAATGGTTGATAGCGGCGCTGCCACCATAACGATTTTGACCAAAGATATTATCATTAATCCTGATTTAGGTGACAAAGGGGTGATGTATACGGTTTTGAGCGAAAAAGGAAGTAAATCAACACCTTCAGACTATATCGGTATGATGACTGGTGGCGCGCTAGTCCAGTTGATACAACAAAATCTTACTAAACTAGGCTATCAGCCAGGAGCTGCAACAGGAGAGCTTAGCGATGAGACACGCGCAGCCATTTCAAAATACCAAAAAGATAAAGGCCTAGCGGTAACAGGCAATGCATCCGCAGAGTTGGCGCGTCAAACTCAAAATGAGGTTGAAGCTTTGTCTTTATAAGGATGTTTTATTTAATCTTGAGCATGAAAACATTGGATGCAATAAATATGCGCTTTGTTTTGGTAATTAGGTGTTCAGAATCTCTAACTCAACGCGCAATTACTTTTTTGGGTCAGTCAGATTGAAGCAAAATATTAGAAGCATTGGGCTTTCAATGTGGGTGTATGAGGTTGGGATTTGGAGGTGAGTTACAAAGGAGATATTCATGAAATTTTTTCTACTGAACAATCTGTTATGTAGCAAGGTAAGCGCGGGGGTTGCTGTTTTGCTATTGTGGGTGTCTTTTACTCAGCCAGTTCTGGCAGAATCATGGAAAATAAAGCGATTTGAAGTCGTTACTGTTGAGCCAACAGCCCATGGATATAAGATGAGACACGGTGTAGCTAGACATGTGCGAAACTTGCTCGATATTGATATTGATGGCGCTGAAACAGAATTTTGGCAAGTTATCAAGCTGCCTGAATATAGTACTGTCATAGAGGATATTGAAACAGAGTTTTCAAAGGCTGCAGACTTTTTTGAAGCCGCTGGTTTTAGGGAGCCAGATATTGAACCTATCATCAGGAAAAAGAAATTGGGCTTGACGGAAGGTGATGCCTATCGGATTTATCTTGTCAAAGGGCTAGAAAATGGGACGGCAGCAGGGATACACCAACCTTACTCTTGCGACAGAACTTTTAGAGGTGAAAAGGTTGTTGCGCTGGATTACGATAGCGTAGTGGACAAGCACACAGAAGAGCTTACGGTCTTTGGACGCTCTACAATCGCTCACGAATTATTCCACTCGATTCAGTATAACTCTAGATTTTTTAGTAATTGTGGTAAGGCGAACATTGGCTCTTGGATTGTGGAAGGCTCGGCTCGGGCTGCTGGTTTGCTCTATACCCTGAACTCTAATCCCTCTTTAGAGAGAAGAGATGAAAAGAGTCTTTGGAATGATCCATCTATAGATTATCTATGGTCTGTACGAGACTACTCACAGACTTTACCTGTTCCGTTTGATGGGAAGCGTGATATACAGAGAGGCTTAGCTTATGATACTGCATCTTTCTGGATGTACTTAGCGCAAGTGGAAGCAACAAAAGGAAGCCCTAAGTCTCCTGGTCTCAATCCTTACTCGATGGAGTTTCTTGCCAAGTTTTTCAATTCAGCACCTTCTTTGCGTGACTGTGGCGATGCTAAAGCACTATGTCAGGACGAAGTCCGTTGGCTGGATGCTCAAGTTCAAGCTCAATTTAAAGTAAGCTTGCGTGAAATGTATAATCGATTTATTCGAGATTACGCTTTGTACGGTAGGCATAGACCAAAATCTCTAGCACGATTTGATTACAATTGGCTGCGCTTTTCATTTGAAAGTACCAGTGGCTGCGAGAATGTTATACTTTCCACTGTAGGTGCAGACTCTCAAAAAATCATACAAATAAAAGAGTTTTCAGCGATTTCAGCACGATGCTTTGAAGTAAATGTCGCTAATGAAAAAAAGAGGGAAAGTCACATAAGAGTTAGCGTTGCAATGCCATCTGGTCGCAAGCTACCTACACTTGGAAACCTCAATGCTGTGGTTGCCGATGGAAGTGGGCAGTTTGACAAAGCAAAAGTTGAGATAGGAGAAGATGGTCGGCCTAGAGTTGAATGGGAGTATACGGTCACCAAAAGTGATGATGATCGAGGGCAACTCATTATCTTAACTAATATAGCAGATAGTGCTGAATATACTCCAACTTACGAAGTCAAAACTGATAGTGCACTGGAGGTTACTTTCACGGTTGTTAAAGAATACATGGGGTTTACTAAAACGGGGAAGTTTGGTGGAGGCAAGATCGGTGACGGTATAGTACCTCTAAAAATTGAGTTTTCAGATTTTAGAGCATATGTCATAAGAGGGAAGCATGAAAAAATTGGAGATCGCTATTTTGGCTTAGGAGATTATTCAGACGGCTTGGTGAGCCCTTGCACCCTAAATCTAAAAGGTTGGATGCCTCTTAAGCCAGGAGAACCAAGTAATAACACACTTCATCTATTCCTTCGTACCGAAGGACCGATTATACCTGGACAGTACCCTTTAGTGGATTTCATGAGTAATCCAACACAGAAGACTATGATGCAGATATACCCAGTAGGTGAAGTCAGTGCATCAGTTAGCCTTTCTGAATTACCGCGTAAAGAAAGCCAGTTACATTTTATTGGCGGAGTCCTTCGTATCGATTCTGTTAAGGGGAATATTTTAAAAGGGAAGGTTTCAGGTGTTGCTGCAAATTTTAAGTATTCCACTAAATCAGGTAAAAAAGAGCCTGATAAAAAGCATGCCTTGGAAGTGCAATTTTCTGTTAAGGCATCAGCTCCCGTTGGTGATTATAACAACAATAAACCTTATCCATGTTTGGCTTCAAGACCAGATTCGCGATAATTTTTTTATGCATCAACTTAATGTCCTGTCTGCATCTACGCTAGATTGAGGATAATACGATTTAGAGTTAAACAGATTGGGTATTGAGTAGCTTAACTTTAAGCTTTTTGAAGCCTCAAACCTTTTTTTAGCAGTTCATTATTAGTCTATAAACACTTTATCTTAGCTTCTAACTCCTGGTTTTTTGTTTTTGCTGCTCTGTTGTAATTACCTTCGCTTTGGGTGTCTCACCGGACTGCTATTTTTATACTGACCAAGCCAACGTTGCAAAGTTGTCATCCCAATAATCATCATTTGAACCGCTTTCTTGAGCGTATAGCCGCCATTTAAAACCAGCTCAACAAACTCCTTTTTGAGGGCGGAAGTAAAAGTTTTTATCATCATTAAACCCTCGCTAGTTAGTTGCATTATACCTCTAACTAACTGCCCTAATTCATTAGAACATTACTTTCAGCCTCAGTCTCAGCCTCCTTAGTGACAGGCAAAATATTTTCTGCTAGCATGCTAAGTATGTTCAGTGGAAGATACAAGAATAGTGTGGTTGATCGCTCAAATACAGTGCGGTTGCGAGCGTGCTGTATCTTAGGCATTATGGCCATGACGCTCAGTGCTTGCGGAGGTTCAGGCGAAGAACCTGCTGAAGCACTGCCCCCTGAAACAGAAGGTTCGCCAGCATTAGCCAAAGAATTCCAGAACAATGAAACTGTGGACTCAAAGTATGCGTTCTGGCAGTTGAATATCGGTGCAAACTCTTATAAAGGTGAATGGTTCAAATACTATCTTCTTGATGGCGATCTTATGATTCAGCTCATAAATAAGGATGCCGTCAATGTTGCTCTCGCATATGAAGGAGAGCCGTCAGGCAAACGCAGCCTGTCGCATGCCAGCTTTACAATTGGTCGCGGCGTAACCTGCTGGCAGGTCGGCCCTGATAATTTATCGACAGTTCGGTTTGAAAGCGTGGAGCCGGGCTGGTTGAGCGGAAAGTTCAGTGCGACGCTTGGTTGCCCAGACGCCAGCCTTATGGAAGTCGAAGGCTTATTTCACATCAAGGCGCCCGGAGAATGATGATGCGTGGCAATATAACGAGAATGGTCGTACTTGCTGCAACCGTGGTGTTTTGTTCCGTCATATCAGTTTCGGTTCTTTACGCTCAGGATACCAAGCACAGATTGACAGGGGATGATATTGTTCGGGGTGGCAAGATAGGCAATCCGATTCCGACCGAGAATGGGAAGGATGGGAAGGATGGCGGAGAGACACCAGGTCCCGGATGCACGATCCATTTAAAAAGCGCTCCTGGGATCCTGGGGCCGCCATGCGCCTTTAAATGTGTGGGGGTCAGTCCGGAAAATGTATCTAATTACCAGGGAGCGTGCAATAAAAGTCCTCCGAGCTCGCACGGTGTCTCTCTGGTGAACGAAGATGGAACTCATAGGGAAGATTCTCTTGCGCCTCCTAGCGATGGCACACCCTATTGTGAACTATTCAAGGGATCTGCCGATCCCTGGTTACCAAAGGTTTGGTTCCCCAATGGCCATCCTCGCTGCGGAAAAGTCGTTGGCGATCCTCATCTGAGCACGTTCGACGGGACTCGCTATGATTTGCAGTCGGCCGGAGAGTTCGTTGTGGCCAAGTCGCTAGACGATGAATTCGAAGTGCAAGCGCGATTCGAGCCATGGGGCACCAGCCAGACGGTCAGCCTCACGACGGCGGTTGCCGTTCAGGTTGCACCTTATCGAATAACCGTTACGTTGCAAATCGAAACGCCTCTGCGTATAAACGGTCAAGCGTATGACTTGCCGGATGGTGAGTACCTTATCCTCACCAAAGCGGACGCAATGATTGTTCGGAATGGGCGTCGATATTCGATAGTGTTGCCCGATCAGACAAATGTGCATGTCGATCTGATCAACGGCGTTTTGATAAATTTCTTTGTCTTGTTATCAGAATCTCGGGATGGGCGCATGGTGGGCCTGAGTGGTGATGGTGATAACGACAAAGCAAATGACTTCGCCCTCCGGGACGGGAGGCAGCTCTCGAACCCGTCTTTGGTAAAAACGTTATACAAGGAATACGCGGAAAGTTGGCGCGTATCAGAGGACGCTACCTTATTCAATTATGACACGGGCGAGTCTTGGGAAGACTTCCAAAACCCTGACATGCCCTATGAATACATTGGTATGGAGGACATTCCGAGTGCAGATAGAGAGCGCGCAGCGAGCGCATGTCGCGCAGCCGGGGTAAGGCCGGGGCCAGCGCTGGATGATTGTATCTATGATTATGCGTTGACCGGCGACGTGGTGTTCATCGAATCGGCGTTAAGCACGCAGTCACCGCGGGAATTCAGCTCAATAGAGGACACCGCTTTCATAGACACGCCACAAGCCGCGATAGCTGGTCAGGACATATCGGTCGCCTTCACTGGCCCAGTACCAGATGCTGGTGACCGGGTTACTGTGGCGAGGCCGGAAGATCTGCCTAATACTTTCAGTGACTACCGCCACTCCAGGGACGGTAGTCCGGCAACGTTGCGGATGCCGATGGAGCCAGGAGATTATGAGATCCGTTTCGTTCAGGGTGGCCAGAAAATCCTCGCCCGTCAAGCGATCCGCATCACTCCGTCAAGCGCGATGATCACCG
>JABXIW010000354.1 GCA_013372875.1 Gammaproteobacteria bacterium
CAGGAAGAGATCTTTGGCCCAGTGCTGCTGACAATGGAAGTCGACAATTTAGATGCGGCAATTGAGCTAATCAACGCGAATCGTTTTGGTAACGGTACGTCTATTTTTACGGCGAATGGCGCAGCAGCGAGAAAGTATCAACACAACATCGAAGTGGGTAACGTAGGCATCAACGTGCCGATTCCTGTGCCATTACCGTTCTTCTCATTTACGGGTTGGAAAGGCAGCTTCTATGGCGATTTGCATGCTTATGGAAAACAGGCGGTTCGCTTCTACACCGAAACGAAAACCGTTACCGCGCGTTGGTTTGAAGATGACATTCCAAGCGGTCCAAACATGACCATTCAACTTAGCTAATTACTGGATTGGCGATACCTCTAGCCAAGCGGTGGGCTTGGCTTCAAATGCAACGAATTAGACCTTAGGACTTCAAGATGGATTTTGAATTAAACGAAGATCAACTCGCGTTTGCTGAAGTAGCAAAGCAGTTTGCAGACCAAATGTTAGCGCCGCACGCGGCCGAGTGGGATGAAAACCATCACTTCCCTAAAGATGTGCTTCGTCAGGCAGGCGAGCTTGGCTTTTTGAGCATCTACACGCCGCCAGAGCACGGTGGTTTGGGGCTATCTCGTTTGGATGCGGCGATAATTTTTGAGCAGTTGGCCATGGGTTGTACCGCGACTACGGCGTTTATGACAATCCATAACATGGCGACGTGGATGATCACCAGCTTTGCCAAAACCGAAGTGGCGCAGCAATTTAGCGCGGATTTAATTTCGGGTGAAAAGCTCGCTTCCTACTGTTTAACAGAGCCAAACGCAGGCTCTGATGCCGCTTCGCTGACGACAAGTGCGGTACGTGAAGGTGACGAGTTTGTGTTGAATGGCGCAAAAGTGTTTATCTCTGGCGCGGGTGATACAGATGTTCTCGTCGTGATGGCGCGTTCGTGCGGTGAAGGGGCGGGTGGCGTTTCGGCGTTCGTCGTTCCTGCTGACATCGAAGGCATTAGCTACGGCAAGAAAGAAGCGAAAATG
The DNA here is from genome assembly GCA_013372875.1 of Gammaproteobacteria bacterium. The sequence goes on from JABXIW010000354.1 coordinate 1,035, forward strand.
GGTTGGAACTGCCAGCCAACGCGCATGATCACCTTTGAAAATGTCCGTATTCCAGCCGACTATCTGTTGGGTGAAGAGGGCGAAGGCTTTAAGTTCGCCATGCTTGGTCTGGATGGCGGCCGAATCAACATCGCTACTTGTTCAGTCGGCACTGCGCAACAAGCACTGAATGAAGCCAAACAATACATGACTGAACGCAAACAGTTCGGACGTTCACTGGCGCAATTTCAAGCCCTGCAATTCAAGTTGGCTGATATGGCGACTGAGCTGGTTGCCGCGCGTCAAATGGTGCGACTCGCTGCCGCCAAACTTGATGCCCAACATGTAGAAAAAAGCGCGTACTGTGCAATGGCGAAACGCTTTGCTACTGATGTGGGCTTTAAAGTCTGCGATCAGGCGCTGCAAATTCACGGTGGCTATGGCTACATCAAAGAATATCCGGTCGAGCGCCATTTCCGAGACGTTCGTGTTCACCAAATTCTTGAAGGTACCAACGAAATCATGCGTCTGATCATTTCTAGACGTTTACTCACGGAAGGCGTTGAACTGCTTTAGTCAGCGAGACACAGCCTTACCTCAAGGAAAAACAAAGGACTGAAAGATTATGACGGCACAAATCAAACTAGAGCGTGAAGCGCACATTGCCAAGCTCACGATTAGTAACCCGCCAGCAAACACTTGGACGCTTGAATCTTTGAATCAGCTAAAAGAGTTGGCGATTGAACTCAGTAATGATCGCTCCATTTATGCGTTGGTATTAACAGGCGAAGGCGAGAAATTCTTTTCTGCTGGAGCGGATCTCAACAACTTTGCATCCGGCGATAAATCGCAAGCAGCAGATATGGCATTCGCATTTGGTGAAGCCTTTGAAGCGCTGTCTGCGTTCGATGGCGTTTCCATCGCGGCAATTAATGGTTACGCGATGGGTGGCGGTTTGGAAGTGGCGATGGCGTGTGACATTCGTATCGCAGAAGAACAAGTACAAATGGCACTTCCTGAAGCATCGGTAGGTTTGTTGCCGTGTGCGGGAGGGACACAAAACCTGACCGCGTTGGTAGGTGAAGGTTGGGCGAAGCGTATGATTCTATGTGGCGAACGAGTTACGGCCGAGCGAGCGGAAAAAATTGGTTTAGTCGAAGAGGTGGTGGCGAAAGGTAAAGCACTCGAAGCGGCTATGGAGCTAGCACAGCGTGTTGCGGGCCAATCACCGAAATCCATTTCTGCGTGCAAAACGCTCATTCAAGGTCGACGCAGCCAAACTCACGCGGCCGGATTGGTCTTGGAGCGTGAACTGTTCTTACAGCTGTTTAATACACAAGATCAGACTGAGGGTGTGAACGCCTTCTTGCAAAAGCGTAAGCCACAATGGACAAATAGCTAGTGGAGGCCAAATGACAGGTACAGTAAATGTTTCAAAACTGGAGTGCGCGGATGGCTCTGTTATTGGTGTGTTGGAGCTCGATAATCCAGCCGCCCTCAACGCGCTGAGTTACGTGATGATTGAGCAGTTGTACAAACAGCTTAATGAATGGCAAATGGACGACAGTATCGTCGCGGTCTTTTTGCATGCCAAGGGTGAAAAAGCGTTTTGTGCTGGCGGCGATATTCAAGCGATCTACCGTGCACTTGAAAACAAAGAGCAAGATTTTGATTCTGCGTTTTCAGCCATGGAAACCTTCTTTGACCTCGAATATCGCTGTGACCATCTTATTCACACTTATCCAAAACCGATCATTGCGTGGGGACATGGTTATTTGATGGGCGGCGGTGTGGGTTTGTTTATGGGCGCTAGCCATCGCGTTGCAGAAACTACCACACGCTTTGCAATGCCAGAGATTAAAATTGGCCTTTACCCAGACGTAGGCGCGACCTACTTCCTAAATCAGTTGCCAAAACATTTGGCACTGTTCTTAAGTTTGACGGCTTGCCAAATTAACGCGACAGACATGAAAGCGTTGGGATTAAGCCAATGGATTGCAAAGCCAGAAAGCAAACAAGCACTGTTGGATCTGCTTGCATCGGTAAGTTGGAAAGGTGAAGCGAACATCAACGAAAAAATCGCCACTACGCTGCGTTCGGTGCAAGTGGACGAGCCAAGCGAAGGGATGTTGATGCTATATGCGGGATTGATTGAGCAGCTTTGTTCGGGTGATTTAGATTCGATTGTTCGCGCAATCAGCAGTGCTGACGTTGATGACAAGTGGTTCGTCAATGCACAAAAAGCATTGAGCTACGGAAGCCCACTGTCGCTCAATATCACTTATCAGCAGTTAACGCAGTATCAAAACCTCTCTTTGAAAGCGTGTTTTGATATGGAATTTAACCTGACGCTACGTTGTGGCTTAGAAGGTGATTTTAGAGAAGGGGTTCGTGCGCTGATTATCGATAAAACCAATCAACCGAGTTGGCAACATCGCACGGTTTCTGACGTAACGCCACAAGCTTTGGAACGCTTCTTCGCGCCAATTGACTCAGCAGAATACCCACTGACCGCATCGTCGGTTGCCACTGCGGTACTTTAGACAAGGAAGAAATACGACATGGACAAAATTGCATTTATTGGCCTTGGTAATATGGGCGCGCCTATGGCTAAGAACCTACTCAAAGCGGGCTTGAACGTTGAAGTGTTTGATTTGACCCCGAACGCAGTAGAGGAACTTACTGCACTTGGTGCGTCGAGTGCAGATTCGGTAAAACAAGCCGTTCAAGGTGCGGACGTGGTCGTTACCATGTTGCCTGCTAGCCAACACGTTCAAAGCGTTTATCTCGGTCAAGACGGGATCTTAGACAGCGTTGAGTCGGGCACTTTGCTGATTGACTCTTCGACCATTGCTCCTGCAACAGCAAGGAGCGTTGGAGAAAAAGCCGCACATCGAGGCATCAGCTTTGTTGATGCGCCAGTGTCTGGCGGCGTGGCGGGCGCAGCGGCAGGTACGCTGACTTTCATTGTTGGCGGCTCACAAGAGAACTTTGTTCAAGCCAAAGCGGTGCTTAGCCATATGGGCAAAAACATTTTCCA
>JABXIW010000449.1 GCA_013372875.1 Gammaproteobacteria bacterium
ACCGCAAAACCACGACCTTGCTCGCCTGCCCTTGCCGCTTCTATCGCAGCATTCAATGCCAGAAGATTGGTTTGTTCGGCGATGCCATTAATCACCTCAATAATCGTCCCTATTTGATCCGTTTGTTGATTCAAACGCATCACCACTTTCGAAATCTCACCCAATTCGCCCACAAGGTCGAGAACGGAATGGTTAACGTTATCGATAACATTGCGGCTATCAGTCATGGTGTTTTGCGCTTTCAGCGTCGCATCTGCGGTTGCTTGAGCATTATGAGATATCTCGGAAGACGATGCTTGCATCTCATTCACTGCGGTTGCAACAGAATCAATTTCGATTTTTTGCGCGCTTAGATTTTCAGTAACGCGCTCACTGTTATCCGCCGCGCTATCGGCATTCGTTTTCGTCTCTTCACAGGAATCTTTTACCGAAACTCCTACTCTGCCTAACAAGGCGTTCGCGAACTGCTTCCTCATTTTCATAGCCAGTTCGATTTCTGCAAGATCATTCACTTTCCCGCAGTATATGTATTCCATCAACGGGTTATTGAAATCCTGCCTTGCTTGTTTAGCCAGCTTCTCAATTGGTCTGGTCAACATGTAAATGGATAATGCCGAAAGTAACGCTGCTGCGCTGAAAGCCACCATTGGTGATTGATTCATCTCTAGAAGTAACAAGCCCAAAAAGTTCGAAATAAAAAGGAAAAAGGCAGCTCTCATCCAAAGACGTGTTCGAGGTAGGTAAAGTTGAAGCGGTTTTTTATCATTTCGCAGTTTCGCGTAAGCTTTCTCTGCGCGTTTGACATAAATACGTTCTGGTTTAAAACGGACAGATTGGTATTCAACAATTTCACCGTTGTATTTGATTGGCGATGCAAACGCATCCACCCAGTAATACCCTCCATTTTTTCGTCTGTTTTTCACCATTCCCATCCAATGTTTCCCAGCTTTGAGATGAGACCAGAGGTCTTTAAACGCCTGTTTAGGCATATCCGGATGGCGAACAACGTTATGTGGTTTTCCTATCAACTCTCCTTCTTCAAAGCCAGCAACTTCATTAAAATGCGCACTGGCATATTTGATGTAACTTGATGGGTCGGTTATGGAAACGAGACTGTAGCTCGCAGGATAATCGTATTCCTTTTCACTCATATACATGCATCCTTACATTTAATAAATAAGTGCCACATATGAGTGTAGCAGCATAATATCCATAAGCATAATGATGACTATATAGAAATATTCCCGCGACTTATTGAACAGCAGATTCGTTACATAAGTCTTTCATTTCTGGTCGTAACAATCTTTGCTTTGGTTAAAATTAATACTGACATCCCCTTCCTTAGGCCCTTGGTTAGTTGTTATAACTAGTCCAATACAACAATAACAAGGAAGACAAACACAATGGCTATTCGCTTTAGTCAGCTTGCTGTACAAGGACATACCACCACACTTTCCATTGATGAATGGACAATCGATAACAATGACTCTTGGGGCATCTTCAGTGCAGAAGGAGACATCGGCTCCCTGCTAGGCGATCTGCTTTGTGGCGAACTGAAACCCACACAAGGGACTTTGGAGCTTGGTGAATTGAAAGTCGCGCAAGTATCGCTTTCAGAGCAACAACGACTACTTGAACGTGAGCTAGAAAAGGACGACACCGATTTTCTCGATCGTATCGACCAAGGCAGTACCGTTTATGCTTTGATTTTTGAGTGCTGCCAAGATGCAGCAACAACGGAAAGACTGCTTGAGGAGCTCGACCTTCACCATTTAAAACAGAGCGGTTTTCGTGTTTTATCGACTGGCGAGACCAGACGAGTCATGCTCGCTAGAGCGTTGGCAACCCAACCTGACCTTGTGCTTCTGGATAATCCTTTTGTCGGTCTAGATGTTGCCCACCGCGCTTCACTCGCAACCTATTTGCACTCGCTTTCGCAATCCGTCCAGATGTTGATTACGTTTTCTCGCGAGTCCGACATGCCAGAATGGATAGATCATGTGGCGCTATTTAATGCCGGCAGTCTTGACAGCACAATGAATAAAGAAAGTTGGGACAACCACCCGATAATCGAACAAATCAAGTCACAATCCCAAAAACAAAGCGAAGAGATGATGGGGTTGATACGACGTCACCAACACTCTACGCACTTCGATGATCCTATTTTCGAACTAAAAAATGGCCAAGTTGAATACACTGAAAAACGTATTTTCACTGACCTGAATTGGCGCATAGATAAAGGACAACACTGGCAAGTTAAAGGGCCAAACGGCTGTGGTAAAAGTACGTTATTGGGGCTGATATTTGGCGATCATCCACAATGCTACAGTAACGACATCCACATCTTCGGCAAGAAACGAGGCTCTGGCGAAAGCATCTGGGAGATAAAACAACATATTGGTATGGTCTCCTCTGCGCTGCATCTTCAATATCGAGTGAATTGCAACGCGTTAGAGGTCATTCTGTCTGGGTTCTACGACTCGATTGGCTTATATAATCAGCCTTCGCGTAAAGAGATTGACGTAGCTAAAGAGTGGCTTGATATCTTACACATGCGTCACTACGAAAAGACGTCTTTCAAACAGTTGGAATACGGTCAGCAACGTTTGCTGTTGATCGCGCGCGCTATAGTGAAGCAGCCAACGCTACTCATTTTGGATGAGCCTTATCAAGGTCTCGACTTTTTAGGACGACGCTTGGTAAAAAACACGTTGGAACTGATTGCACGTGAAAATCTCAGCCAATTGCTTTACGTCTCCCATTACCAAGAAGACAGCCTTGAGAGCATCAAAAACGATCTTGAGTTTGTCTTCGATGACGAAGCGCAGTGTTATCGCGCTCAAATTCATCACTGGTAATGCGTAACAAGAGCTAGGAAATCGGCTGCTGCGCAAGCAGGGAATATGGTAAAGGTTTGGAATACAGGTAGCCTTGATGGTATTGCACTCCCATATTTTTCAAATGCTCTGCTTGCGCCGGCGTTTCGACGCCTTCGGCAATCAACTTCACTTGCAGCTCGTCCGCAAAATGAACGATGGCATTCAATACGGATGCACTCACACTTTGAATGCCTATGGTTTCAACAAAACACTTGTCGATCTTCAAATAATCAATTTTCATGTGCTGCAAAAATGCTAACGACGTTTGCCCAGTTCCAAAGTCGTCGATCAGTACATCAATTCCGTGCACGCGCAACGCTGCAATATGCTTTCTTGCTTCCCCATTGATCAACTGACGCTCCGTAATTTCGATGCCGAGCGACACATTATTCTCACTTAGCTTTCTGTGAATGAGTTGCAGTTTTCTTATTACATGAGAACCGACAAGATAACCAGGAGGCACATTGACACCAAGATGCACCGGATGAGTAAACGTCAGTTTGGAGAAATCGTCCGCAGCTTTTTCTAAAACGTAGTCGGTCAGCAACGATACTAACCCGTTCTGTTCTGCCGCAGGAACAAATTCATCTGGAGCAATAAAACCTTTTTGTTGATGCTCCCAGCGTATCAGCGCTTCGTAACCAAACACGCGTCCGCTTTCAACATCAATTTGAGGTTGGTAATACAAGGTTAATTCGTTTTTTTTCAGTGCTTTTTTTAGTTCTGCAAGAAGGTTTCTTTGCGGATCGACAAACTTGTTTAACGCGTATAGGCAAAGATAAATCATCGCGATAATAGGCACAGAATAGATGATGTAAGAAATCAACTTTTGCTCGACAAATAAATCGCTAGCTTCAGCGAGCGCTTGGTATTCAAACACCTTAGATTCATTAAAAGCAATCGGGTTTGTGCCTTTTCTGGATGCGCCAGCGGGCACCACGTCGTCATGAATAAACAAAGCTGACCGCTTGAGGCGTAAATCGTTGTTAAATCCAATTGTCGCGCCAAAATAGTCTCTATCAATGATGGTGATGGCTTTATATGTCTGCTGCCCTTGAGTCACCACTAGCAGCAATGGTTCATCTAAGCCGTTTATCTGGCCGAAGGTTAAGGCATGATTGGGCCTGAAGGTTAAGTATTCAGAAAGCGGTTTGGATAAGTGTCCAAGCTTCGATGAGCAAATGATCTCATCGCCTTTGACAATGAGCATCTCATCGATGTCTCGCTCAAACATCAGGTTTTGCTGCAACTGCTCACATCGTTCTGGATGAATAAGCGCAGTTCGGTTTTCAGTCTCAATTTGAAAGAGAATTTCATCCGCGATTTGTATGTTCTTTTCGAGCAAGTGATCGAGGTTACTTTGCACACTCTCGTGTGCCAAATACAAAACCTCCGCAAATACCAAAGGAAGTGGCAGAAAAAAGATAGCAGCTTTCTTAAGAAGCATTTTATTCAGCATATAAAAGCGACCTTTTATAAACCGATTGACTCAGATGGTATCGAGAAAACGATACCCACCAGCAACTCACGTTTACAATATTATTCATTAGATTTATTGAGTATGCGAGACACCTCCTACTCTCGCAAATAAAACAAAATCTTAATTGTTTAAGTTCCAGTTTAGTGGCAAGAGACTCAAAGGTGAGACATCCACTTTCCAAGTTTTCTTCAATATCTAACCGCTCACTGCCATTTTCTCATCAAATGAGAATTACTCATAAAAATTATTTTTCTTTTCTCAGTGGTTAAGAATTATATTTGTCCTATATCTTTTAACACGTTACAACTCTCTCATGACATTAAACAAAGCCAACGCTAATCAGGTAAACGAAAA
>JABXIW010000390.1 GCA_013372875.1 Gammaproteobacteria bacterium
AACTAGACGACTGGTCTAATTCATCTTATAGTACCGCCCATGAACGCAAAAACAAATGACACACGCCAACACATTCTCGACGTCGGATACGAATTGATTGTTACACGAGGGTTTACGAGTGTTGGACTTTCAGAGCTACTAAAAACGGCCGAAGTGCCAAAAGGCTCGTTTTATCATTACTTCAAATCTAAAGAACAGTTTGGTGAGGCAATGATTCAAGATTACTTCAACAAGTATTTTGAACAATTGACCGCCCGCTTCACTAATACCGAGCTCAATGGCTACCAACGCTTAATGAGCTACTTTGAAGAAATGGTAAAAGTAGAAGATGATGTCTGTAATGCAAACAAATGCTTGTTAGTGAAGCTAAGCGCCGAAGTGTCAGATTTATCGGAGCCTATGCGTATCGCACTGCGTCGAGGCGCTGATAAGACCATTCAAGCTATGGCTGAGTGTATTGATGTCGGTATTCAAGATGGCTCTATCCCAAACGGTGATAGCGCATTGTTGGCCAGACAGATTTATTATCTTTGGAATGGCGCAAGCTTACTGAACAAACTGTATCAAGATCAGGAAGCGCTTACGCAAAGCCTGACCTATACTCAACATCTATTGCAAAACACGCGTACTTGCCCATAACAAGTAACGTTAAAGAAAGATGAATACCCTACACGTGTTTCATTTGGGCTATTAACCTTTTGGAACACACTAAATCTTCCCGCTCTAAGAGCGGGATATTTTGGAACGAACACTAGACGACCGGTCTAATCTATAAGTGAGATAAACATGACTAACGCAACCAATCGTAGAATAGTCCTAGCATCACGCCCACATGGTGCTCCTACAACTAAAAACTTTCGCCTAGAGGAAGTAGCAAAACCTGTTCCACAGGCAGGAGAAATGCTGCTGCGAACGGTTTACCTCTCTCTAGATCCATACATGCGCGGTCGCATGAGCGATGCAGAATCTTATGCAGAACCAGTAGCGCTAGACGATGTGATGATTGGCGGCACCGTTTGTCAGGTAGAAGCATCCAACCACCCGGACTATGAAGCGGGTGAATGGGTACTTGCGTACACAGTGGGTTGGCAAGACTACGCAATTTCTACCGGAGAGATGGTGATTAAATTAGGTAAAGAGCCACAAAACCCATCATACGCTCTAGGTGTTGCGGGCATGCCTGGCTTTACCGCATACATGGGTTTGTTGGATATTGGCCAGCCAAAACCAGGTGAAACCATTGTAGTTGCTGCGGCAACGGGCCCTGTCGGCGCGACAGTTGGTCAAATCGGTAAAATCAAAGGCTGCCGCGTAGTTGGTATCGCCGGTGGTGAAGAAAAATGTCGCTACGCAAAAGAGGTTTTAGGCTTTGATGAGTGTATCGATCACAAAGCAGATGATTTCGCACAGCAATTGAAAGAGGCATGCTATAACGGCATCGATGTTTACTTTGAAAACGTAGGCGGCAAAGTATTCGAAGCTGTCATGCCACTTCTCAATACCAGTGCACGTATCCCTTTATGTGGATTGATTTCTCAATACAACGCAACAGAATTACCTGAAGGCACAGACCATCTACCTCTGCTAATGGGTAAACTACTGACGAAACGAATCAAGGTGCAAGGCTTTATCATTTTTGATGACTACGGTCACCGTTACGGTGAGTTCGCTCAAGATATCAATCAATGGTTGGCTGAAGGAAAGATCCACTACCGCGAACATCTAGTAGAAGGTCTAGACAATGCGCCAGAGGCATTTATCGGTCTGCTAGAAGGCAAAAACTTTGGCAAGCTTGTTGTAAAAATCAACGACCCACTATAACAACCCGCAATAAGGAAGGGATAACAAATGATAAAACTTCATCATCTGAATCAGTCACGCTCTAAGCGTATTATCTGGTTACTTGAAGAGCTCAACGTGGATTACGAAATCGTGCCTTACGTTCGTGACAAAGTGACTTTCATGGCACCGCCAGAACTAAAGAGCGTTCATCCACTTGGTAAGTCGCCACTCCTTGAAGATGATGGTGAGTTTATTATTGAATCAGGAGCCATGACTGAATACTTGATTGAAAAGTACAGCGATGGAGCGCTTGCCCCTAAACGTGGTACAAAAGCGCATACTGAATATTTACAATGGATGCACTTTGCAGAAAGCTCCGCTATTTTGCCGATGCTATTGAAAATATTCATCAGTAAAGAGCCGAACTCGATGCAGTTTTTGCCTGCATACGCCGACAAAGAAGCAATGAATGTATTGAGCTACTTCGAACAAGCGTTGGAAGGAAAAACCTACCTCGTAGAAGAGCGATTGACGGGTGCAGACATCATGATGTCTTTCATCGTTGAGTTAGTACAGATGTTTGGCCTAGCAGAACAATTCCCGAATATGGTTCGTTACGGTAAACAACTTGCGACGCACCCTGCTTTCGAGAAAGCCGAACAAATTGAAGTGAACTACGCTTAATTTAATCGTCCCTTTGAGGCTTGGATTGAAGACAAATAACGTTGTCTCAATCGCATCAAAGGGACGTTTTTTATCGAAATAGAGCGCAAGTATTCATTTATAAATTCAATTATTCATACCTCTTCTATCCCTACCAATTATTCTTGATTGTTGCTAATAAATCCTAAGATAAATCAACAACTAAAATATAGTCCAATTCTGATTTCTGTGACTTTTCGGCCATAGTCACCACCTATTGAATTGATAAGCATTATCAGCTTTAACCTCATGACTTTCCGTAATAATCTTCCTTTCAGATTCTAAGGTTTTGATGAATCCCTGGAGGGAAATAAGAATGACAAACAAAAAGCTAACGACTGCAGCAGGTTGCCCAGTTGCTCATAACCAAAACGTGATGACAGCAGGCCCACGTGGCCCTCAACTCCTACAAGATGTCTGGTTTCTAGAAAAGCTAGCGCACTTTGATCGTGAAGTGATCCCTGAGCGTCGTATGCACGCAAAAGGTTCTG